>JBMOOR010000097.1:0-21383 GCA_049324555.1 Pseudomonadota bacterium
GCGCGCGGTCGCCTCGGCGAGGAACCGCGCCTCTGAATATTCCTGATAGCGGCTGAAATCTGCGGCCGCAGCGTTGAGGAGGGTTATCACGACTGCAAAGGCTGCAGCGACGGGAGCGCCATACCGTCGCGCTATCGCCGTTGTCATCACCGCAAGAAAGAGGAAAATCGCATAGGTCAGAATAGGATAGTAGCGCGGCAGCGAGAGATTGAACGCATAAGCGCAGATTGGAATCGCCACAGCCGACATCGCGCAAAAGACAAAGAGCGTCCGCCGCCGCGACAGCGTCTCAATAGCCGCTCGCCATCCCGGCCGCAGCGCTGCAAACGATGCGAGGATGAGAAACGGGGTCGTGTTAGGCGAAACGAGGAGATCCTTGATCGGCCTCGTGAGTTTTTTCGCCAATGTCGATTCTTCGGCTCCGATGACGACGACTTGACCAATGAGCCGGTGATTGATGTCAATTTTATAGCGATAGAACGGGTCGCCGGCGGCGATCGCATAGAATATCCATTCGACCGCAATCACGGCTCCAAAGCCGGCGCCGAGCGCAAGGCCCGACCGCCAAATGTCCTTTCGCGACCAGAGGACAAGAAGGCCGAAAACGAGCATGAGATATAAGGTCTGCTCGCGGATCGTCCAGGCGAATCCGGCGGAAACGCCGGCGGCGAGCAGAAGCGCGTAGCGCCGGCGCTCAATCCCCGCCGCGATGAAAAGCCAGCAGGCGAGCGCATCGAACAGGATTTCGGCGCCATAGGCTTCGACTTCGATCGGCCGGGCGACGAAGAATGACGAAGTCGCGATGAACGCCGCCCCGATGGCCGCTTCCGCCTCGCCAATGTAGCGGCGCACGAAATAGAACGTCATCGCGACCAGCGCGCCCGCGTAAACAATATTGGGGAGGGTCGCCGAAAATTCGCTGACGCCGATGGCGGCGAAGGATGCGGCGAGCGGCAAAACGAAGAGATGCCTCAGCGCCCAATGCGTGTCGCCGAGGTAAAAGCCTTTCTCGACCCACAAAAGCGCCGCGCGCACATACCGCTCGGGATCGCCGGGTCCAAAACCGTGCCAATAGGCGGCGACCGAGATGATGAAGGTCGCGGCGACGAGGATCGCGGAAGCGCGAAGGTCCGTCAGCGCGGAGCCTCTCCGCTTCGGCGCTGCGGCGCCGATAAAAGTTGAATCCATTGTTACGATCCAGAGTCAAACGCGGGCGCACGCTAATCTTGTTCGCGACGCATTTGAATCGCCGCCGACGCCGAAATTCCCGTTCGCCGCCTTTAGCGGTCGACGATCGGCTCAAAACCTCCCCAGAACATGCGCATTCCGTCGAATGGCATGCCGCCCGCGGCCATGTCCGGCATTTTCGAAAACTCCTCCATCGCCTTTTTCATGCCCGTATCGCGCACCTCCTTCGACGGCCACTCGATCCAGGAGAACATGGCCGTCTCGTCGGGCTTGCGTTGCGTTGCGATGGTGAAGGACGTGACCTTGCCTTCCGGCACATCGTCGCCCCAGCATTCGACATGGCGAAGCGCGCCGTGCTTCTTGAACACAGCGGACGCCTTTTCGGACATCATGCGATAGGCGTCGCGGTTGCGCGTCGGCACGGCGAGCACGAATCCGTCAACGTAAGTCATCATCGCCTCCTATGCTTTATCGGCTGCTTTCAGCGTCGCGATATCAATCTTCTTCATCGGCATGACCGCCGCCATGACGCGCCCCGCCCGCGCAGGATCAGCCATCACCTCGTCGAGGAACGACGGGATGATCTGCCAGGAAAGGCCGAAGCGGTCCTTCAGCCAGCCGCAGCGGCTCTCGGCGCCGCCTTTCGCCGTCAGCGCGGTCCACAGGCGATCGATTTCCTGCTGCGTGTCGCAAAGCGCAACAAGCGAGGCGGCCTCCGTCAGCTTGAAATGCGGACCGCCGTTGAGCGCTGCGAACTGGACGCCGTCGAGTTCAAAGCGCGTCAGCATGGCGAGGTCCTTCGGCATCGGCGCCCCCTCGCCATAGCGTGTCACCGAGACGACGCGAGAATTCGGGAACAGCGACACGTAAAAGTTCGCCGCCTCCTCGCCCTCGTCGTTGAACCACAGGCACGTCGATACGCGGCGTTTGACGGTCATCGCTCTCTCCCTTCCTTTTTGCTTCATCGTCTTCGATTTAATTCATCGCTCGGCGGACGCGCCTAGGCCTCCGCCGGCTCGTTGGCGCGAAACGCCGCTAGCTGCGCAGCAAGAGCGCGCCCGAACGCCGGGCGCGCGAGGCACCGTTCAAGATAGGCGACAAGGTTCGGACGCAAAGGCACCAGTCCCGTATGAAGAGCCTCGCGCAGCACCGTCGCCATCGCGATGTCGGCGACGCAAAACCGGCCCGTAAGATAGTCCTTCTCGCCAAGGGCGTCGGCAAGCCGGTCGAGCCTTTTTTCGACGAGTTCGACGAGGCTCGGCCGGCGAAGCTTCGCCCATTCCTCGTCGATTGAGAATTTCAACAGGAGCAATTCGAGCTCGAACGGCTCGACGCTGTTGAACGCGGCGAAGAGCCAGCTCAGGGCGGCCGCGCGCGCCTGTCCGGATTTCGGCAGCAGCCGCTCGTCCTTCTCGCCGAGATGCAGGAGGATGGCGCCGCTTTCAAACAGGGAAATATCGCCGTCCTTTATGATCGGGACCTGTCCCCAAGGCTGTTCCGCGAAATACCATTCCGGGCGCGCGACCGCGCTGATAAGGCGCTCCCGATAATCGAGCCCGATCTCCTCGCATGCCCAGCGCGGACGAAGATCGCGCACAAAGCCCTCCGCAAACGGAGGAACCCATGAGAACGCCGTGATTTCAATCGAGGCTTGAGGGTTGATCGTCATCGCCTTTCCTTTCCCGTTGAGCCGAGGGAATCAGCGCTCACCGGCTCCGACCGGATTTCGGGCTCGACCAGCCTTTGGAGGAGCGTCAGCGACTGCTGCCAGCCTAGGTAACAGGCCTCAGGGGGAATAATTGCGGGAACGCCCGCCTGCACGATCTCAATCTCCGTTCCGAAAGCGGTTTTGCGCAGGGAGATTGTCGTTGTCATCTCGCCGGGCAGGTTCGGATCATCGAAGCGGTCGGTGTAGCGAAGGAACTCATTCGGGTTGAGATCGAGATATTCGCCGCCGAAGGAATGGCTATCGCCGGTCGTGAAATTTGTGAAGCTCATCTTGTAGGAGCCGCCAACTTTCGCATCCATGTGATGCACGCGGCAGGTGTATCCGTCCGGCGGCAGCCATTTCGCCATCGCCGCCGGATCGAGGAAGGCGCGGTAGACGCGTTCAGCCGGCGCGTTGATGACGCGATGCAGGCGGATTGTGTTTGCAGTCATGACAAACTTTCCTTCACATTTACATCGGTTTCGCGGATTTCATCGCTCGCCCGATTTCATCGGACGTCAGCTCCCGGATCGGCGTTGCGATCGACCATTTGTGTCCGAACGGATCCTCGACGATCCCGTAGCGATCGCCCCAGAACTGTTCTGCGACAGGCATGACTATCGTCGCGCCCGCCTTAACCGCGCGGCTGACGAGCGCGTCTGCGTCGTCGACAATGAGATGGATGGTCACCGGCGTGCCGCCCAGCGCTTTCGGGCCGAGCATTTCGTATTTCCTGTTTTCGTCGACCAGCATCACCGATGACTCATTGATGCGGATCGAGGCGTGCATGAGGCGCCCGTCCGGTCCCGGCAGGCGCATCATCTCCGTCGCGCCGAACGCCTTCTTGTAGAATTCGATCGCATCGGCGGCTCCGTCGACCACAAGATGCGGCGAGAGGCTGTGCATGCCTTTTTCAGCGGCTTTGGCTGCGGCTTTGTTCATGGTCATCTCCCTGCTTGTTTGAACGGCTCGTCCAACGTGCTGCGCACGCAAAATCGCGCTCCGAGCGCCTACATCCCGGGCATCGGCAGGCACTCCATGATCTCGACGCCGTCGCCGGGAAAAATCGTGAAATGCGGATGACCGAGGAATTTGCGCGCGGCTTCCTCATGCGATTCCGCGCGGATCGCCACGACGCCCGCCATGGCGTTCGAAATGTCTTCAACGCCCGCCGCCGAGACGCGCTTGGTCTTGCCGAGCGGCCCGCCGGCGAACGCGATATGGCCCTCATTGTCGGCCATCCACGCTCCCCAGGCCTGCATGCCCGCCTGCTCGATCGCCTTGCGCTTATCCGCGTCCAGATCGTCCCAACCGGATTTTTTCCGCGAAGCGAGGCTTCCGGTAAAAACCGCCAAATACGTTTTCATTGTCTCCGCCTTTCGATTTGCTTCAGGATTGGAATTCAAAGCGTCGCTTGCAGGGCGGCATCGCCCGTCATTGGATCAAACGGCGCCGAAACATGCTCGTGAAAAACTCGCCATCTTCCTTCCTCGCGCCTCATCGCGACGGTGACGCGCATCCACGTTGAGCCGCAGGGATGTTCGGCGGGCGTCGGAACGAAATGATGGAAGCCCGTGACGATCGCGAGATCGCCGCTGGCGTTGATGTCGAGGTCCTTATGCTCTGACCTGAAATCATCCGGAAAGAACGGCAAACATCGCTTCCAGACGTCGCGGATATTTTTCGCCCCTTTTGTCGCAAAAGGCGGGACCGCGTCGAAGAGGATCGCGTCAGGCGCGTAATCCCGAACGATCTCATCGGCGTCTTTCGCCTCGACGGCGCGCGACCATCGCGCAATCAGCGCGCTAATTTCCGTTTGATCGTCAGTCATCATTCGCCGCCTCCTCGCCCTGCCTTAAGAAAACCAGTTCGACGTAACGCCTCAGGTGATCGAGACTGTCGATGGCGACGCCGGCGTCGTTCTTCGCCTTGGCGAGGATGAAGGCGCCCTGGATCGTCGCTTGCGTGAAGAGCGCGAGACTCTTCGGCGTCCATGTTCCGTTTGCGCCGTATTTTTCGATCGCCGCCTCGATATCGGCTTCGAGCGTTTCGGCGTGCCCGGCGATCGAGCGCCAGCAGGCGTCGCGGATGTCTTCGGAAACGCCGTAGACTTCCTGCGCCATCGTTCCGACAAGGCAGGTGAACTCCGGAATTTCGCCGCGCACGAGTTCCTTCCTGAAATCGATATAGGCGAGGAGGCGCGCGAGCGGATCCGCAGGATCATGATAGGGCGCCGATTTGAACAGTGCGGATGTCGTCTCTGACCAATGATCGGCTGCGGCGACGGCGAGCGCCTCCTTCGATCTGAAATGATGAAAGAAGGCGCCTTTGGTGACACCCGCCCGCTCGCAGAGGTCGTCGACCGCTGTCGCGCAATAACCCTTCTCGCGAATGACGCCGAGCGAAGCGTCGAGAAGCTTGGTGCGGGCGTTGGGTTTCATGTAAGCTCAATACCGACTAGTTGGTACGTTGTCAACCTAGGCATACTTTTCAAACTCCGCGAGGGGCTTCCTCCGGCAGGATGTGGGTTGAAGAAGGGAGAGGTTGCGCGGGACGCAACGCATCCGATCTGATTTTAGGGGGACGCCTTGCGTCCCGCGCGTCGCGGCGAGCCTGACCTTTCGGGTCTCACGCGCCGCTGCGGCGACTTGTCGATGAACCTTATCCCGGCCGCCCCCCGCATCCCGCTTGACGCGGTTCGGGTAGAGCCCGGGCCCTCAAGGTCGGCGTTCCGCCCCCCCCCGCATCCGTCACGCTGCGAAAAGCGGCCCGCGCGCTGCGCCGGACCCATCAAGAAACGGTTGGCCTGACGCCTCTCCTGATCCGGCGGGACGCATCATAAGGCGTCCGCAAGGGAGGGGGATAAGTGGTGGGATAACCTGTAGGATAACTTTGATACGAAGCGGGAACATTAACCATCCGTATGCAGAGAAAACAACGGCTTGGCGTTCCACGTCCGAAACGAAAGCGGCGTAGCGGAAAATGCTAAAAAATCGACCTCAGATAGGCGCTCCGTAGGCGGAGCGTCAACCCCTTGGGGCGAGCGGGCCGCCCCCTCGGTCGCGGAGTTTATCCTCGGGCCGGCCGTTTCGGCCTCGACCCAGGCGAAAGCCGGACCCAATCCGGGAAGCCTTGAAGCGCAGGCATTCCCTGCTCAGACCGCTTTCACGAAGAGTTTCGCGCCGTCGGCGCGGACAATCTCGACCTCGGCGCCCTTGTCGAAATTCGCGCCGGTTTCGCTCTCGGCGGCCCAGACTGTGTCGCCGTAGCGGACGCGCCCCTGCCCCGATGAAAAGGCCTCTTCGACCTTGACGCGCCTGCCGACTTTCTGCGCGCCCCGTTCATTAAGCGTCAGGTGATCCTTCTGGCTCTTGTGGAGCCACGGTTTCACCTTCGGCGTCGCATAGACCGTCAGGAAGACGGTGATGACGGCGAATACCAAAAGCTGCATCCGCCATTCGCCGTTCAAGGGCCAGATGTCGAGAAAGCCGACGACCGTCGCAGCCGCCGCGGGCCAGAGAAAATAGGTCGTGCCGGTCGAAATCTCGACAATCAGCAGCGCGACAGCAAAGACGAACCAATACCAGAACGGCATCGACTGAAGGAACTCAATCATATCGTCCTCCCTACTGTGCGGCCGGAACGGAGCCGGCGGGGCCGCTCCTTGCAAGAGCATCTCGCGCCAGCGCGCCGACGCCGGCGATCGTGCCGACAAGCGCTGACATGTCGGCGGGAACGATGACGGTTCTTTGCTGCGGGGACTCCGCGAGTTTCTCAAAGGCCGCCACATACTTCTGCGCGACGAAGTAGTTGATCGCGTTGACGTCGCCGCGTGCGATCGCTTCGGACACCATGTCTGTCGCTCTCGCTTCGGCCTGCGCTTCCCGTTCGCGCGCCTCGGCGTCGCGGAAAGCGGCCTCGCGGCGCCCTTCCGCCTGCAGGATCGCCGATTGCTTCTCGCCCTCGGCGCGCAGGATCGCCGATTGTTTTTCGCCTTCGGCGGTGAGGATTTCAGCTCGCTTCAGGCGTTCCGCCTTCATCTGGCGCGCCATCGCCTCGGTGATGTCGGCCGGCGGCGACAGATCCTTGATCTCGACGCGCGTCACCTTGACGCCCCAGGGCTGCGTCGCTGCATCGATGACGCGCAAAAGCCGCTCGTTGATGTCGTCGCGATTGGAGAGGACCTGATCGAGATCGAGCGAGCCGATCACCGTTCGGATGTTCGTCATCGAGAGATTTGCGATCGCGATGTTGAGATTGGTGACTTCATAGGCGGCCATGGCGGCGTCCATGATCTGGATGAAGGCGATCGCATCGGTCGAGACCGTCGCGTTGTCGCGCGTGATGACTTCCTGCGGCGGAATGTCGAGCACCTGCTCCATCATGTTCATGCGCCGGCCGATGCGATCGACGAAGGGCGTCAGAAGGTGCAGGCCCGGCTTGATTGTCTTCACATAGCGGCCGAAGCGTTCGACCGTGAACTGATAACCTTGCGGCACGATCTTGACCGTTGACCACAATATGAAGATCGACAGCGCAACAAGTGCGACAGAAAACAATCCAAAGGCTTCCATTCGTCCTCTCCCTTGCCCTGCGGCGTTTTTGACATCGGTATGGACAGCCGTCGCCGCCAGCTCTTGAATTTCCGATTCGAGCAACAGGGCGGGCCCTCGCGTCCGATTCAACCTTCCGGCGAATCCGCCCCCTGCAATTCAATTTTCGGCGAAATCCCCTACCGCGCCGGTTAATCAGCGGTTAACGTGGTCTCATGAGTCGAAGGGGAAGAGTGCGTCGGGTGGGGGCGTCGGCCGTCAGTTTGGCGGCGATTGCGCTTGCGTCCGCCGCCGACGCGAAAGCGGTCAATACCGGCGACGCCTGGCGGATCGTCAAAACGGAATGGAGCAAGGCCGACGAAGACGGCTATTCCGAATTCGTGCAGGCGATCGGGCGATCGAGCTGTTCATCGCTCGAATCCTGCCTCGCCGCCGGCGCCAATCCCTATTACAGCCCGGACGATCCTGAATTCACCGGCGACTGCGCCGACATGGCCTATGTGCTCCGCGCCTATTACGCGTGGAAGAACGGCCTTCCTTTCTCTTATCAGAACGCCATGCGGACGGCGGACGGCGCCGCCGATGATCTCCGCTATTCATCGAACGGCAACATTGTCGCTGCGCGGCGCGATGCGGTCGGCGACAAGCCGGTCTCCGCGGCGACATTCATCGGACGCATCGGCGGAGAAGTCTCGACCGCGATGTTCCGCACCCATCCCGACAACGGCGAGGGGACGCTTTTCGACGACTTCTATCCGGTGAAGATCGACCGCGAGGCGGTCCGCCCCGGCGTTCTCGCCTACGACATCTACGGCCATGTCGGGATCGTCTATGACATCCTCGATGACGGGCGCATTCTCCTCATCGCATCGCACCCCGACCGGTCGGTGACGCGCACGACCTATGGCGCGAATTTCCTGAGGTCGAAGCCCGACCTCGGCGCGGGGCTCAAGGGCTGGCGCCCGATCCGCCTTGAAGGCGCGCGGCAGGCGGCTGACGGTTCGTTCGCAGGCGGAAAGATCCGCGCGGCGAAGAACGCCGACATCGCGCATTATTCGATGGAGCAATTCGTCGGCAACCAGCCGAATCCGGCGAACGACTGGCGCTACGGCGATTTCGTCGTCGGCGGCCGCGCGGTCAATTATTACGACTTCATCCGCCGGAGCCTCGCTTCGCCCGACTTCGTCTACAATCCGGTCGACGAGTTGCGGCACGGCATGCAGACGATCTGCGGCTCCGTGCGCGACCGGAAGGTCGCCGTCGAACGCGCCGTTTCCGCGGGATTTCCAAGGCAGGACCATCCGCCGCGCCTGCCGCCGAACATCTACGGCACTTATGGGCCGTGGGAGGGCTATTCGACGCCCTCGCGCGACGCGCGCCTCAAGGTCTCGTTCATCGATCTCAAACGCACAATCGCGGAGCTTGTCGACCATGTGACGAGCGGGGAGAACGACGTTCGCTACGAGGGCGCCGATCTCTCGCGCGACCTCTGGGAAACCTATCTCCAGGAAAAGGACGCCTGCACCTTCACCTACTGGCGTTCTGACGACAGCCGCATCCGTATGAATCTCGGCCACGTGCAGGACCGGCTCTGGGACCTTTCTTTCGACCCCTATCACTGTTCCGAGCGGCGCTGGGGCGCGAACGGCGCCGAACTTGAGACGTGCACGGACGATGAACACAAGACGCGCTGGTATGAGGCGCAGCGTTTCCTGCGCTATCAGGCCGAGCGCACCTACGACGTCCGCATGGACTTCACGGTCGACGAGTTGAAGCCGCCCTCGGTCGCAAAGCCCGAGGACGGCGGCCTCGGCGTCGAGGCGCCGGCGGACGCCGATCTCCGCGGCTATCTTGCAGGCCTCAATTCCTTCCCGCTCTCTTCTGTCGGGGAAGGCCCTGAAATCGTCCTCGCCGCCGGAACCCCGGTCGAGCCGGAGCCGCAGCTTCCGGCCTGGCATTCGAAGATCCTCAACGGCTGGACGAAGCCGTAGGCGGTTTTGCGCGCCAATTCGCGCGCAGTTTTGCGCGCGCCGCCATATCAGCGTAGAACATCTTCCAGAATAAGGAGGCCGCCCGCATGGACAAGTTCGTCTATTTCCTGATCCCGATCGGATTGGCGGCGACGCTTATCGTTCTTGGAATCGGCATCTTCTCGCTGGCGAAAGGCGGAACCTTCGCCAAGGAGAACTCGAACAAGCTGATGCGCCTTCGCGTCCTCGCGCAGGGCGTCACCATCGTGCTGATGCTGATCTTCCTCGTCCTCATTGGGCGCGGGCCGGGGAATTAGACCGTCGGGCGCTGCTCGCAATCGGTCAATTCCGCGTGCGGCCAAGCCTCGCGGGCTGACATTGAGCGCTGCTGTCGCATAAACCGCAGCCATGAAAGTCTTCATTGTCCACGCTCATCACGAACCGCAAAGTTTCAACAGCGCCATGACGCGCGAAGCCGTCGCCGCGCTTGAGGCGGCGGGTCATAACGTCATCGTTTCCGATCTTTACGCCATGGGATTTGATCCCGTGTCGGACCGGCGCAATTTCACGACGGTCGCCGACCCTTCGCGCCTCAGCCAGCAGAACGAAGAATCGCACGCGTCGAAAGTCGGCGGCTATGCGTCGGCGCTGCAGGCGGAAATGGACAAGCTCTATTGGTGCGACGTCCTCATTTTCCAGTTTCCGATCTGGTGGCTCGGTCTTCCCGCGATCCTCAAAGGCTGGGTCGATCGCGTGTTCGCTGTCGGGCGCGCTTATGGCGGCGGGCGCTGGTTTGACGGCGGCGTGCTGAAAGGCCGGCGCGCCTTGCTCTCGCTCACCGTCGGCGGCCCTTCGCCCGTCTATACGGAAGACGGCGTCTACGGACCTATCGAGGCTATCCTCCACCCGATCCATCGCGGCACGCTGCAATTCGTCGGCTTCGACGTGATCGAGCCGTTCATCGTTTACGGCCCCTCGCGCATGAGCGAGGAGATGAGGCGCGAAGAGCTTGCGCGCTACCGGCGTTTCGTGACGACGCTCGCTGACGCGCCGATATCGCCGATGCCGAAAAGCGCGGACTATGCGGGCCTCGTGCGAAGGAAGCCTGCTGAAACATAAGGTCGTCAGTCGGCCGGTCCGCCTGAGTTGTTCTTGCGCCGCGACGAGCGGGGTTCCGGCGCAGGAAACCCGTAATAGAGGCGGAGCATGCGCGTATTCTTCCGGAAGATCATCGCTGTCGCGAACTCCCAAAAGCTTTCCGGATCGTACTCCCGCCGAGAGACCATCACTCGCATATTGTCGACGATCAGGAGATCGCCCTCCTCGGGCACGATCCGCCGCGCTGTGCGGCGGGCTGCGAATATCGCGTTCCGCAGCGTGCGGATCGCCCTCTTCGCTTCATCATCATCGGTTTTCACCCTTTCGGGATCAAAGCTCATGAGCCAGTCATCGGCATCGCCGGAGGGCGATTTTTTCAGGATCGGCTGATCTTTCTGCAATTCGCCCGTATCGACGAGATCGTATTTCGGTCCTGTCTTTTCATAGGGGGTGCGCTGCAATTGCTTGAGCGTCCCTTCACGCTCATCGGGAGGCAGCGCGGCGATGATGTCCTTGACGCGCAGAAGAAAAATCGGAACGCGCCGGCGATTCCGCAGACAGGCGTACACTTTGTAATTGCACGTTTCGGGACCGGCGATGCCGACCAGCTTTCTCTCAACGGTGCTCTGATGAAACCGGAGCGCCATATCCAATCCGTCACGATCGCCGACTTGAGCGTCCGCCGGCGCCGTAATCATCGTCCGCACGACGGGAGGGCCAGCGACCGGCCAGCGCGATTTGCATTCCGATCCGAGCAGATGAAGCAGGCCGGCGGCGATCATGTCGGTCACATGGAACTGTTCCTCGAACGCCATGGTTCCAAGTTCCGCCGCCTGCGCCGGAAATCGAAACTCCTGCGAGAGCGGCATGCCCTTGATGTGGAGGTAAGTCATTCCACGCGCCTCGCGGAGAGCATCAATCGCCGCGATCTGGCGCGAAGAAAAGAAATCGCTCAAACGCTTGGCCATGTCGTGGCCGATTTCGAGATTGTTGTTCAGCTGCAGCTGTCGATTGGGATAAATCCAGCGATACGCGACGCAGGAGAGGGCGAGAAGCGGACCTTTGGCGAGCGATGCGCGGAAAGCGTTCTCTTCCGCCGCCGGCCGTTTGGACACCCGCTCATGCGGATCAAGCTGCAGCGCCCGCCCGCGATCTGCACCCGAAAAATTAGCCGCTGTATCAGTCTCCCCGATCGTTTCCAGAGTCCCCGAAACGTCCAACGCGCCACCCCCGCCGGCTCCCGCAATCGCCAGTCTCTCATCGCGGCGGGCTGCCGTAAAGCGCGCATTACTTGCGGCTGAGAGCAGCGAAGGCGCCGCCCGCGCTGCTTGAATCGCCTTTCTAAACGCCGTGTTGCGGGCGCCATAAGTCGTTGAAAGCCCGTCGCCCCGCCGCTATGGTCGCGCCGGTTTCAAGGGCGCCAGCCCCTCTCCGATCATTTTCCAAGTGAGGATCCGCCGATGAAAGTCCTCGTGCCGGTCAAGCGCGTCATCGACTACAACGTCAAGGTGCGGGTTAAATCCGACCAGACGGGCGTCGACCTCGCCAACGTCAAGATGTCGATGAACCCCTTTGACGAGATCGCCGTCGAGGAGGCCGTGCGCCTCCACGAAGCGGGCGTCGCCAGGGAGATCGTCGCCGTCTCGATCGGCCCCGAGAAAGCGCAGGACCAGATCCGCCAGGCGCTCGCCATGGGCGCCGATCGCGGGCTTCTCATCAAGACCGACGCCGATGTCGAGCCGCTCGCCGTCGCCAAGCTCCTGAAAGCCGTCTGCGAGGCGGAAAAGCCCGATCTCGTAATCCTCGGCAAGCAGGCGATCGACGATGATTCGAACCAGACGGGACAGATGCTTGCAGCGCTCCTCGGCTGGCCGCAGGGAACATTCGCCTCCAAGGTCGTCAAGACCGGCGACAAGGTGAATGTGACGCGCGAGGTCGACGGCGGACTGCAGACAGTCTCGCTCAATCTCCCCGCGGTCGTCACGACCGATCTCCGCCTCAACGAGCCGCGCTACGCCTCGCTGCCGAACATCATGAAGGCGAAGAAGAAGCCGCTCGACATCAAGTCGCCCGACGATTTCGGCGTCGACATCGCGCCGCGCCTTAAAGTTCTCAAGGTCGCCGAGCCCGCCAAGCGCTCCGCGGGCGTCAAGGTCGATTCGGTTGCAGCCCTCATCGACAAGCTCAAAAACGAAGCGGGAGTTCTTTGATGGCCGTCCTTGTCATCGCCGATCACAATAATCAGAGCCTTTCGGATTCGGTCGCGAAAGCCGTAACGGCGGCCGGCAAGCTCTGGGGCGAGATCGACATTCTCGTCGCAGGTTCCGACGCCGACGCCGCCGCGGCGGAGGCCGCGAAGATCGCCGGCGTCAGGAAAGTTCTGCATGCGGACGACCCCGCCTATGCGCGCCTCCTCGCCGAGCCGGTCGCGAAGCTCATTGTCGCGAAAGCCGGCGCCTATGACGCACTCGTCGCGCCGGCGACCGCGAACGGCAAGAACATCATGCCGCGCGTCGCCGCGCTCCTCGACGTGATGCAGGTTTCCGACGTCATCGCGATCGAAAGCGCGGACACGTTCGTGCGCCCGATCTACGCCGGTAACGCGATTGCGACCGTCCAGTCGACCGACGCGAAAAAAGTCGCGACGGTCCGGACTGCAACCTTCAAGGCGGCGGAAATGACGGGCTCGGCCCCGATCGAAAAGATCAACGGTGAAGGAGATGCGGGTCTTTCCTCCTTCGTCGGGGAGGAACTGACGAAGTCCGACCGCCCGGAACTCACCGCGGCGAAGATCATCATTTCAGGCGGACGCGCGCTCGGGAGCCATGAGAATTTCGAAAAACTCATTTATCCGATCGCGGACAAATTGGGGGCTGCCGTCGGCGCATCGAGAGCCGCCGTCGACGCCGGCTATATGCCGAACGACTATCAGGTCGGCCAGACCGGCAAGGTCGTCGCGCCGCAGCTTTATATCGCCGTCGGCATTTCGGGCGCGATCCAGCACCTCGCCGGCATGAAGGATTCCAAAGTCATCGTCGCCATCAATAAGGACGAGGAAGCCCCGATCTTCCAGATCGCCGATTACGGCCTCGTCGGCGACCTCTTCAAGGTGCTCCCCGAACTTGAGGCGGCGCTTTAGCCCCGCTTTTCCCGTCGGAAACCCCGCTTCGGCGAGGTTTTTCGTCCCGGGCGGCGCGCAAGAACCGGGTCGCATAGCGCGCCGTTCGTCTCCATCCTGGGCGCAGCAACGATGGAGAGAGAGATGTCGTTCATGATCAGGGGCCTTTCGCCCGAGGAATTCCAGCCGCTCTTCGGCCTCGCCGACGAGGAGCTCGCCGCCCGCGGCGTCATCAGGAAACGCGCCGATGCGAAGCCGGGTTTTCCCTGTCGCATCACGCTTGAGGATGCAGAGCCCGGCGAGACGCTGCTGCTTTTGAACTACGAGAGCCACAAGGCGGCGACGCCCTATCGCTCGGCCTATGCGATCTTTGTGCGCGAGACGGCGATGGCGCCGGCCGTCTTTGTCGACGAATTGCCGCCGGTGATGGCCCGCCGCCCGATCGCGCTCCGGATTTTTGACGTGAGCGGAATGCTCATCGGGGCGGATCTTGGCCGCTCCGGCGAAGAGACGAAGGCCAAGATCGAGGCCGCCTTCGATGATCCGCGAGCGGCCTATATCCATGCCCACAACGCGATGCACGGCTGTTTTTCGGCGGCTGTCGAGCGGGCCTGACGGACCTTTTTGCACGCGCGCATTGCGGGTGCTACGCTTGCTTCACCCGTTTGGGGGCGCGCGCCCTTGCGCGCTCTGGGGCATGGAGGCAGCAATGGCAGTCGCACGCGTAACCGAACTCATCTGCGGATCGCCGAAGAGCTTCAAGGACGCGATCGAAACCGGCATCGACCGCGCCAACCAGACGCTCAAGAACATCGAAGGCGCCTGGGTGAAGGATCAGTCGCTCGTTCTCGACAACGGCAAGATCAAGGAATACCGCGTCGCGCTGATGGTGACGTTCGTCCTCGACGACACGATGTAGAGGCCAGCCGATCGGGGTTCAGCGCTCGAACGAAAAAGGGCGGCCGCGAAGGCCGCCCTTTCCATTCCGTCACACGGACGCGGTTTACTGGCGCGACCTACTGGTCGGCGGTCTCTTCCGCCGGCGCCGCGGCGTCGCCTGTCGTTGCAGCCGCCTCGCCCGCGCAGGACGATTTGACCTTTACCGGACCCGCATCGACGATCGCCTTCAGCTGCGCTTCGAGCTGTGGGCAGTTGGCGCCGCCTTGCAGGCGGCAGACCTGAACCGCGGTCTTGAGGCGCGCGATCTGATCCTGGCGCGCTTCTTCGCCTTGCGCCGCTTCGAGCTGATCCTGACGTTTAGCCGTGTCGTTAATGGCGTCGATATATTTCACCCAATCCGACGCCTGTTTTGAAGACTTCGGATAGCGCTGCGCGCTCACAAAGGCCTTGCGCGCATTGTTGCGCTGATTGCAATCGTCGGGGCCTGCGCGGCTGAAGCGCGCCGTGCCGAGCAGAAGCCAGGCGTCGCCGAGCTTTTCGGCCGGCAGGCCGCCCTTGTTGATTGCGCTGGTCAGCGCCTTTTCGGATTCCGCATATTGCTCGTCGGCGAGAAGCACCTGGCCGAGGCGATAGTAAAGCTCGCCCGTGCCCGCCGACTGCGCCGCCGCGCGAAGCACCGGGATCGCACGCTTGTGCTCGCGCGCCTGGCTCCAGAGCTGCGACAGCAGCGTCAGGTTCTTCGTGTTGCGCGCGATCCGCCCGGCATCCATCTCGCGCTCCATGAGGCGGGCGCCGCGATAGGGATTGTCGAAGAACGAATAGTAGTTGACGAGCGTGATCAGCTCCGACTCCTTTGTGAGGAGCCCCGCGCGATAGGCGACTTCAAGCACCGAGAACGCGTCCTGGTCCTTGCCCGTGTTCGAATAGAAACCTGAGAGCTGCACCCAGTAAGAGCGCTCGCCAGGCCAGTTATTGATCATCTTCTCCAGAAGCGGGCCGCGCTTCGATGACTCGTTCAGTTCCGAATAGATGAGGTTCAGAAGATCGTAATCGGATTTCTTGGGCTCCGATCGCGCGGCGATCGCCTGCTCGGCGGGACCCATCGCTGAACGCCAGTTCGGCGGCGTGATCTGCGTATAAGCGGCGGCGAGGAGATAATAGGCGTTTGCATCGACCGGCTCGCCGGCGGCGCGCGCCGATGAAATCCACTGGTTGAGGCCCTGGATCGCCGCCTGATAGTTCTCGAGCTGGAACTGGAGCTGCGCGATGTAATAGCGGAGCTGGTTGTTGCCTTTGGTGTCGAGACCATTCGCCTCAAGCGCCGTCTGGAAATCCCGCAGCGCGCCTGGATAGTCTTCAAGCTGGACCTTGACCGACGCGCGATACTGATAGGTCGTCGCCTTGTCGTAAGCCTTCATGTTCGGCTTGTTGGCGATGAGCTGGTTCAGCTTGTCGAGCGCCGCCCGCGTCTGCGGCGGCTGCGCGTTCAACAACTCGAAAACGGCGTTCAGTTCCTTGGCGACAGCGAGGTCGAGCTGCTGCGAGCGTTTGCGCTCGCCGCCCTCTTCGCCCGACCCGCCTTCTCCCTCTTGCGCCGCGGCGGAGCCGGACAGGACGACGGTCGTTCCCGCGAAGGCCCCCGCGGCGATTGCACCGGAAAGAAGCAAGCCGGCGATCTGTTTTCTCAGTTTCATCTTCATGCCGCCTTAAACGATCGACTCAAGGTGTTCACGCTGACGCCGGAGCGTCTCAATTTTCCGCAAGCTCGAAAGTGATCGCGGTCTGCACGCCGCGCCGCCATTCGGCTTTGTTCTCGACGATCTTCGGCTGATATTTCCAGCGTTCGACCGACTTAGTCGCCGCGCTGTTGAGGCAGGAGTTCGTCGTATCGACGACGCGGATATTCGTCGTCGTTCCTTCCGGCGTCACGTCGAACTCAACAAAGACGGTTTCCTTCGCCCCGGCCCGCGACATGCAGCGTTCCGGATATTGCGGCGGAATGCGCACCAGCGGCTGGGCGTCGCGGTCCGGATTGAAGCCCGTGCCGACATTGAGATTGACGTTGAGCTCCGGCACTGCGGCGCGGACGCCGTCAAGCGCCGGCCGGTTCGAGGGATCGGTGACGGCCGGCGGCGGCGGCGGCGGCGTGTCGAGCGTCGGCCGCTTGAATTCCTTGTTGGCGGCGCTGAGGTCGGTGTCCGTCAGCTGCTGCGTAATGTTGATGTTGAGCGCGTCGCGCTCTTCTTCAAGCTGCGCCTGCTGGCGCACCATGTAGGCCATGGCGAGGAAGAGAAGCGCCGTGACGACGATCGCTCCCGGCACGCCAACGACCAGACGAATAAGGGATCCCATTTTCTGCGCTCCCTGTCCTAGCTCGGCTCTTCGGTCGAGACGGCGATTTCATCGACGCCGGCCGCGCGGATCTGATTGACGACTTCGACGAGGTATCGGGAATCGGCGTTGCGGTCGACCTGAATGACCGCCGTTCCCTTCGGGTTTTCCTGCTTCAGCTGTTCGACATTGATGCGGACGGCGTCGAGTTCGACCAGATCCTTGTTGATCCAGATTTCGTTTTCGGCGCTGATCGCGACGAGAATCGACGCGAGCTTCCTGATCTTCGCCGTCTGCGCCTCGGGCCGGTTAATATCTACGCCCGGCTCCTTCACGAAGGTTGAGGTGACGATGAAGAAGATCAGCATGATGAACACGATGTCCATCAGGGGCGTGACGTTGATGTCGTCGCCGCCGCCTTCTCCGCCAACCCGATAACGACTTCTTGCCATATTGCCTTCCGCCTCTTGCCGGCGTCCTGATCAAAATGCAGCCCGCCCGAAAGCGCGCGCCGCGGGTTATTCCTGCTGCAGGGCGAGCGACACCGCGGTCGCCTTCCCGGCCCAAGCCTGATCCATAACAGTCACGGCGATACCGGCGGCCGATGTCGGCGCCGCGCTGACGAGAACGACGCCCTTCGGTTCGCGGGCCATGAACTCCTCTACGACCGGCTTCGTTGATTCCGGATCGATGATCCTTACGTTGTTCACGCGCACGAAGCCGTCATCCTGAATGGACAGGAGCAGAGCCGGCGGCGGCACTACGTCGGGCTTGTCCGGCGTCTCCTCCGGCGACTGAATATCGATGCCTTTTTCGCGCGTGAAGGTTGCAGTGACGATGAAGAAGATCAGCATGATGAACACGATGTCCATCAGGGGCGTGACGTTGATGTCGTCGCCGCTTGCGCCGCCGCCTGAAGAATGAGAACGCCTTCTAGCCATGAAAACGAATCCTTACTTCAGGTGGTCCGAAAGGTCGGTCGACGCTTTCTGAACGAACCGCTCATACCAATAAGTGAAAAGAACGCCGGACACCGAAACCATGAGGCCCGCCATCGTCGGCAAGGTCGCGCGCGAAATGCCTTCCGCCATCAGGCGCGCATTGGTCGAGCCGGTGACCGCCATGACATCGAACACGTACACCATGCCCGTGACCGTGCCGAGGAGGCCGAGCAGCGGCGTCACGGTCACGAGAATCTTGATGACATCGTTAAAGCGGCCCGCTTCCTGGCGCATCTCCGAAAGGAGACGGTCGCGATAAGCATGCGCGAACCATGACGTGTGGTCTGAACGCGCAGCCCAAGCCCGTTTGGCGCGGCTTGCGACCGAGCTGTGGGCCATCGTCCAATAAAGGCCGCGCTCCAGGATGAACCCCCACAGAAAGAATGTGAGGATCATGATCGTGAAGAGCACGGGCCCGCCGCTTCCGATGAACGCCTGAAGCGACTCGAAGGCGACGCGCGGATTGAGTGCTTCCAACATGTCTCGCCCTTTCAGGGGTTGCTGACGGCCTAGCGGCGGCCGTCAGCGTGCTCGGCGATGATGCCCGCCGCCTGCTCTTCGAGAATCTGGGCGACCGTATTGGCTGCGCCCGACGCGAAGGAGTGCAGGAGCACGAGCGGGATCGAGACGACGAGGCCGATAACGGTCGTCATCAGCGCGACCGAGATACCGGACGCCATGATCTGCGGATCGCCGGTGCCGAAGAGCGTGATCGACTGGAAGGTGATGACCATGCCGACGACGGTGCCGAGGAGGCCGAGCAGCGGCGCAACGTTCGAGATGATCTTCACGAGGTTGAGGCCGCTTTCGAGTTTCGGAACTTCCTTGAGGATTGCGTCGTCGAGCGCCGCCGCGACCGCGTCGGGGTCATTCTTGTTGGAGACCGCTTCATAAGCGAGCATGACGCGGCCCAAGGGGTTCGACTTCGACGCCTTCGGCCGGCGCGCCTGCGCCTTGACCGCACTGACGGTGCCGGAGAGCGTCACCCAGCGGAAAACGCCCCACGCAAAGGCGAGAACGCCGAGGATAATCGTCAGGTAACCGATCGAACCGCCCTGATCGATCCGCTCGCGCGTGTTCGGCGTTTCGACGATGAGGCCGAGGAGCTGGCCGAGCGAAGGATCGATGAAGCCGCGCGTGAAGCCGTCGCCCTTGGCGTTTTCGACGGCTTTTGCGCCGCCGGTGACGGAGCTCGCCGGCTGGCGGGCGAGGAATTTGAGCTGGCCTTGCGCGTCATCATATACGAGATAACGCCCGCCCGAGAACGCCACATAGGGTCCGATGCGGGTGATTTCGCGCGATACCGCTGTGCCGTCCGGTTGAGCGACGTTGGCGGTGAACGTTGAGACTTTCGACTGTTCGGCGATCTGCTGGACGAGCGTTTCCCAAAGGAAGCGCAGCTGCGTTTCCGTCGGCAGCGTGTCCGTCTGCGCAACTTCGCGCAGTTCGTCGGCGCGGCCGGGGAATTCGGACGAAATGATTGAGCGCCTGACCTGCTCCGTCAGATCGGCGGCGGCCGAACGCGCAGCGCCGAAGAGTTCCTGGAACTCTCCCTGTTTGTCGGCGAGTTCCTGGTCGAGCTTGTCGATTTCGGCCTGGTTCGCCTCCATCACGCCTTCAAGACGGGTCGCCTCGGCTTCCGCGGCGGCGACCTGGCCGCGAACGCGGCCAAGCTCGGCCTGCTGATTGTTCCGCTCCCTAAGGAAGCGCTCTTCGCGCGCCTTGTTTTCAGCGGACGATTCGCCCCGCTCTTTTCTGACGGCCTGCAGCACCTGATCGAGGGTGAGCTGGCGCGCGGCGGGCTGCGCCGGCTGGGCGGCCGGCTGCTGGGCGGACGCCGACAGGCTGAGAGCCGCAACGCCGACGAAGAGCGAGACGCCTGCGAGTTTGACGAGTTTCATGACTTTGATCCTTCGAATTTCGTCGTTGCGTTACTGGGCGGCCGCGGCGCGGGTCGGCGCCTTGACCGGAACCGGCAAGAGGCCCGGCGCGGTCTGTTCTTTCGCCATGCGGAGGCCGAGGCGAACGTCCGGCAAGTAAGACTTGCTGAGGTCGACATACGCCTTCTGGTCTTTGTCCCAGATCTTCAGAACTGAGTCGTCCGCCGTCTTGAACATCAGCGCGATGCGGCCGACGCGGAGGAATTCGCCGGTGCGAAGCGTTCCGTCGTCGTCGATCGAGCCTTCATAAGCGCCGATTGTGCGGCCGTATTCGTTCTCGATCTGATAGGCTTCGACAATGAGACGGTAGCGCTGCGCCGCCGACATGCCGGGATCGCCCATCACCTTGTTGAGGCGGGCGATGCGGTCGCGGCGGTCGTCAAGATTGAAGGGAACATCCGCTTCGACGACGTCGCCGAGGGTCGCGAGCATATCCTCCATCAGGGGCTGCATGGCGCGCTGCAGGCCGGAGACGTTTTCGATGTCGAGCCGGAGGCGTTCGAGCTGGCGTTGCTGCGCCGCAATGTTGCGATTGAGCGAGGCGTTGTAGCGCGTCGCCGCTTCGAGCTGTTTGAGGTTCGCGCGATAGTCGTTGATCAGCGCCGTCGTCTGATCGTCGAGCTGTTCGACCCGCTGCTGGGAGGCCTTCGCCTCTTTCGCCGTCGCCTCGCTTTCATTCAGCGCCGACGAAAACTGCGCGAATGCGGGCGCGCTCAAGGCGACGAGCATCGCCGCAGCTGACCCAAGAACCAGAGCTCTTTTCTTCATTGCCTCACCTAACGGTTTGCTTCGGCTTCAATTGGTTGGACGGCTCATCCGTGAGCCGATGATTTCACTTTTAAAGGAAAATGAAAGGGCGCGCGTGTCCGCCGACAGACAACATCTGCACATACCCCAACGAATTCCCCTTCAACTCGCATGTTTGGCTGAAACGCCCGGATTTTGCAATGGCGAAAACCGCCGGTCGCAACCGGACTTTCCCTCCGACGAAATGCGGCGGACTGACGACATCGCTGTCGTCCCCCTGTCCGCCGTATGTTAGCTTGTAACAGGGGTTTTCCGGCGGCGCAAGGCGGCCATTGCGTCACGTTCAAGTGCGCAATTTTCGGCGACGTTCGCACGATCCTTGCGCGGACCGCTTCGCTTCGGCCTTGCGCGGAAGGCTTCGCTATGGCGCGCGACTGAAAACGACTGAATTTATTTGACAAAGCGGCGCGCGCTTTCCCTCAGGTGCAACGGCGGAAGAGCGTTGGCGGATTTCTTCGCATTCGGGACCGCTCGGAGGAATTGGCTGGGGCGCTAGGATTCGAACCTAGGAATGGCGGTACCAAAAACCGCTGCCTTACCACTTGGCGACGCCCCAACGGGAGGCGCCTGATAGCGCCGCCGGGCGGGGAAATCAACGGCGATTCCTCGCATTATGCTTGTGCGCGCAGGCGGAAAGCGACAGGAAAAGAGCTTCATTGCATTGACGAATGCCCGCCGCTATAGGGGCGCGACCAATCGGAGTGTAGCTCAGCCTGGTAGAGCACTAGCTTCGGGAGCTAGGGGCCGGAGGTTCGAATCCTCTCACTCC
>JBMOOR010000098.1:0-2362 GCA_049324555.1 Pseudomonadota bacterium
GCGGTTGGTTGGGCGCTGCCGGCGCCGGCAGCGCCACGTGATCGAAGCCTTTGGCGAGGTGCGTCAGATCAATGGAAGCGCTCATGGATGGTTCCGTCGCGGGGACTGGCGGCGCAAACCGCACAATCACGCGCGCGGGCGCCGGCCATAGAGCGAGAGCGGCGCCCATCAATCCCGCAACGCCGGCGGCGATGACGAGTGGGTCGCGGCGAACGGCCTTCGTCATGATGATGGCTCCGCCGATCGCGCGCCGGCGACGAAGAGCGTTCCGGCGACGGCCGCATTCGTTCCGTCTCTAGCAGGCTTGATGGTCAAAGCGTCGAATGCGAGCGGCGGCGTAAGGACGCGCTTGATCTCGCCAATGAGGGCCGGCAAGGGTCCGCTTGCGGTAAGACGTGCCTGGTGCCGCGCCAGCGTCTCGGTAAGCGGCGTTTCCTCCATCGCGCAGACCGCGTTGATCGTCTCAGCGAGTTTCGCGCAGGCGCCCTCGACGAGGGCCTTCGCCTTCTCCGGCGCGGCGAGCGTATCGAGGTCGGCCGGCGCGGCGCCGAGCGCGGCGAGCTTTTCTCGCGTCTCCGCCCGCGCCGTTTGAAGACGCTCCTCCAGCATCGCAACGTTCGCCGCGCGATCGGAGAGAGCGGCGATCTTCGCCGAGAGCGTCGTCGCGACGTCCGCGCTCAGCGTCGCAATGGCAAAGAAGGCGAATAGCAGCGCTGCATAAGCGACGGTAGCGTGCGCGGCGCGCGGCAGGCTCATTGATTCTCTCCCCCGCCTGCAGCAGGGACGCTGAGCGAGAAACGCTCGACACCGGGACGGTCGGAGGCCGACAAGGCCGGCGCCGCCCCCTTGGTCCAGAGCGTTTTCGCCCGCGCAAATCCGGCTGCGACCGCGCCGTCGCCGCTGAGGCTGATCTCCTCGATCCAGACGCCCTCCGGCAAAGCGGCGTCGAGCGCCGCCAGACGCTTCTCAATCATCGCCGCCGTGATCCGCGTCAGCGGCGCGGGCGGCTGCGCGAGAAAGCGCGCTTGGTCCTTCTCCGCGCGCAGCGTCGCGACGAGCGCTCTTTCATGCGCCTCAATCGCTGCGAGACGCCGGTCGAGATGAAGGCCGACGCCGAAAAGGAGCAGCAAAACGCCGAGGATGACCGCCGCGAGGCGAAAGAGCGCTTTGCGCGCTGTAACGCCGCGCTCGCCGTCCTCGTAAAAGGTGAAGCGGAAGCGCCCGGTCTCGTCGATCTGTGCGCCGATGACGCCGATCCCTGCGCCGTCCGGCGATTCTTTGAGGCGATCAATCGTCGCCTTGCGCGCGATGGCGATCGGAACGTCGAGCCGATCTCCTTTTCGCTCGGCGCGGCCAAGCGCGAAGACAACCTCGTAAACTGGCAACGGCGACAGCGCGTCGATGCGATGCGACACGGCTTCAGGGAGCGAGGCTTCCGCGGCGGCTGGAAGATCGACGCGCGTCTCGAAGACCTCGCGCGACGGCAATTCGACGGCGCGTAGCGACGCGTCGGCGCCGCGCGCCACCGCAAGGCGCGTCGCGCCGAGCCACGATCGTTCGATCGACCGCCGTTCCTCCGAATCGGAACTGGCCGATGCAAGGCGAAAGACCGGCCGCCAGCCCATCTCACGGATTCGCGCCGGCGCGCCGATGGCGAGCCCCTCGACGAACCAATCCCAGGCGCGTCGGCCGCTTAGCGCGGAAAGGCCGGGTAAAGGCCGATGCAGGAATGCCGGACCTAACGGCGGCACTGTCGGCTCACCTGGTCAAAGGCGCATTGAAGCGGCGCTGATGCGCTGAGTGCGAAGTCGAGCGGCTGACGTGCATCGCCATCCTCGCCGTCGCGAAACGCAACAGCGATGAGCGATGGAGGCTCGCGCTCATCCCAGCGATCGGTCCATTGCGGCGCCGCGTCGTTATCGGCGCGACCGTAATATCGAAGCGAGGCGACGTTTCTAAGCAGGACGACATCCTGCGCGGGCGCCGCCGCATTGGACAGCGAAACATAGATGAGCGCGCCGCTGCGAATCTTGAGCTCCGCCGGTTCAGGCCCGCGCGTGAGGCTCGTTAGCACCGATGCCTGCAGCCGATCCGGCGTTCCCTGCAGCGGAACGTCATCCGCATCCGGAATGATCATCGACGCTAAAATCTCTTCGAGCGCGCGCCGGCCGACGCGCATTTCCTCAAGCGCCGCCGCATTTGCGGCGATCCGGCCCGAAGCGCGGATCGCCGCAAAGGTCGCCGGCGCAAGCGCCGCGGCGATGGCGGCTAGCAGGGTGACAGCGATCAGAACCTCAACGAGCGTGTGGCCGCGCTCTTTCGCCCTCGATTTCATAAAGCTCCGCCCCTCGCCGCCGGCGCC
>JBMOOR010000099.1:0-2355 GCA_049324555.1 Pseudomonadota bacterium
GAGACGCGCCCGATGTTCTTCTCGCCCGCTTATGCGCAAGCCGCCGGCGCGGCGGCGCCTAATCCGCTGATCCAGCTTGCGCCGTTCATCCTCGTCTTCGTCTTCTTTTATTTCCTCATCATCCGGCCGCAGAACCAGGCGCGGAAGAAGCATGCGGAAATGATCGCCAATGTGAAAAGGGGCGACGTCGTCGTCACCTCGGGCGGCATGATCGGCAAGGTGACGAAAGTCCTCGAGGGCGACGAAGTCATGGTCGAACTCGCCGACAATGTCGTCGTCAAGGTCGTCAAATCGACCCTCTCCGACATTAGGTCAAAACCCACGCCCGCCGCGAACGATCAATAAGTGAAAGGGCGGGGCGCGTTGACGCCCCGCGGCGACGTCGATGCTTCAATTCAGACCCTGGCAGCAAGCGCTGATCATCGGCGCGGTCGTCCTCGCCGCGATCCTCGCGGCGCCGAATTTCTTCTCCAAGGGCGAGGTTGCAGGCTGGCCCGGTTTTGCGCCGAAGAGCCGGATCGCGCTTGGCCTTGATCTTCAGGGCGGCTCCTATCTTCTCCTCGGCGTCGACACCGAAAAGGTGATCGACGACCGGTTGACCAGCGTGCGCCAGGAGATCCAGCGCGCGATGCGCCCATCCGGCAATCGCGATCGCATCGCCCTTGCAGACGCCCCGACGCTTGATGCCCCCGCCGATATGATCTCGTTCCGGGTGCGCGAGGAGAAGGACGCGGAGGAAGCGGCCAAGCGCGTGCGCGACCTTGTGCGGCCGGCGGCGCTCGTCGGCGCCGGCGTTCGCCCGTATGAGGTGACGGTCACCGGGCCGCGCATCGATGTCGCGATGTCGCCCGACGCCAAACGCGCGTTCGGCCAGGAAGCGCTCGCCGATTCGATCGAGGTCGTCCGTAGGCGGATCGATCCCGCCGGCAACAAGGAAGTCCTGATCCAGGCGCAGGGCGCCGACCGCGTCGTCGTGCAGGCGCCGGGCGACAACGATCCGGAAGCCTTGAAACAGATCATCAACCGCACCGGCCAGCTTTCCTTCCACCGCGTCGACGTCTCAGTCTCGGCGGAAGACGCGCAGGCGGGCGTTTTGCCCCCCAATCGCATGGTCGTTCCGATCGCGGCGGTCGAAGGCGGCGGCTCGCTTGTCCTCTGGGAGGAGGCGGAAGTGACCGGCGACATGGTCGAAAACGCTAGGGCGGAACTTGATCCAAACGGCGGCGGGTTCCAGATTAGTTTCTCTTTCGACAGCCGCGGCGCGCGGCGCTTCGCCGAATATACGCGCGAGCATATAGGCGAACTTTTCGCCATCGTTCTCGACAATGAAGTGATTTCCTATCCGCGCATCCAGTCGGCGATCCCTGGCGGCCAAGGTGTCATCACCGGCAATTTCTCACCCGAGGAAGCGCAGCGCATCGCGACGCTCATCCGTTCAGGCGCCTTGCCTGCTCCGCTGACGACGCTCGACCAGCGCACCGTCGGCCCGGGCCTCGGCGCCGATTCCATTCGCGCAGGCGGAATCGCGTCACTCGTCGCGTTCGGCCTCGTCATCGTGTTCATGCTCGTGACCTATGGGCGTTTCGGGGTCTACGCGAATATCGCGCTTGTCGCGAACCTTGTTCTCATTTTCGGCGTCCTCTCGCTTCTCGGCTCAACACTGACTCTTCCCGGCATCGCCGGCATCGTCCTGACGATCGGCATGGCGGTTGACGCTAACGTCCTCATCTATGAGCGCATCCGCGAGGAACTCGACGCCGGCAAATCGCCGATCAACGCAACAGAGGTCGGCTTCGACAAGGCGTTCAGCGCGATCGCCGATTCGAACATCACAACTCTCCTCGCCGCATGGATCATGCTGATGCTGGGCGCCGGTCCCGTGCGCGGCTTTGCGGTGACCCTTGCGGTCGGCGTCATCACCTCCGTCTTTTCCGCGATCGTCGTCACGCGGCTTCTCGCCGGGCGCTATCTCCTTTCGAAGCGCCCGAAGACGATCATGCTTTAGGAGCGATCAAGATGAAACTTCTAAAGCTCATTCCCGATGAAACGAAAATTCCGTTCACCAAATACCGGTGGCGCGCGCTCATCTTTACATTGGCGCTCTTCTTCGGATCGCTCTTCGCCATCTTCATTTCGCCTGGCCTCAATTTCGGCGTCGACTTCCGCGGCGGCATCACGCTTGAACTGACTGACAAGCAGCCGGTCGATATCCCGGCTGTGCGCGACGCGCTTGGCGCGCTCGGGATCGACGCTGTCGTCCAGCAATTCGGCGCGGCCGAAAAGGTGAAGATCGTCACCGGCATCGTCGAGGCTAAAGCGGGCGAGGATCCCGACGCCGCGCAGCAGGTCGTCATC
>JBMOOR010000100.1:0-13714 GCA_049324555.1 Pseudomonadota bacterium
AGACGTGGTTTGGGAGGATCACGAGATTGAAGCGGTGGCGGCGGAAATGAACGCGCATGTGGTGCGGGCGTTCAAGCTGGCCGCATGGACCGGGCTTTCCCGCGGTGATTTAGTGACGCTCCGGTGGGATGAGATTAAAGAGACTCACATAGAGCGGAGGCGATCCAAAACGGGTGTGGAGCAAATCATTCCGCTGTTTGATGAAACATCCGCATTGCTCGCCAACTTTCCGAAGTCGGCTGTAACCGTTGTCACGAACCATCATGGCAAGCCCTTCACCCCACGCGGGTTAGCAATGGCGGTGGAGCGTGCGAGAAGCGAAGCGAACGAAAAGCGTCAGGACGCCGACAAAGTAGCGGTTGGTAAAACGCTTCACGATATTCGCGGGACCTTCGCGACCCGTCTTATGCGGCGAGGCTTCGAAGATCGCGACATTGACGAGATTATGGGTTGGGAAACCGGCAAGTCCGCTCGCATCCGTCGGCGCTATATCAGTCGGCGGGCGGTAGTGATTTCGGCGATTGTACGGATGCGCGAAAAGTCCAAAAAAGGAACGTAGCTGTAAACCGCCTGTAAACGGTCCCTATTCGTTCCTTCGTGAAATGCACCTAACCCATTGATTAGATTGGTAGCGGGGGGCGGAATTGAACCGCCGACCTCAGGGTTATGAATCCTGCGCTCTCACCAACTGAGCTACCCCGCCGGATCTTGGAGAGTTGGGGTCTATACCGACAGTCCGAAAGAGCCGCAAGGCCGGGGCTTGCCCCTATTCGCTGACCTTTCGCCGCTCCGCCTTGGACGGCTCCGGCGGGATGATCCGCGCGAGGAGCCCCGTTTTGGGGAAGGGCGCGACGACGACGCGGCGAAGGCTGTGCCAGCCGCCGCCAAGGAGGACCATCGATCCGCCCATGACGAGAAGCGTCGCCGCCGCCGTCCAGCCGCCCGAAAGCCCGACCTTGGAGATGAGATAACCCGCCGCGATCAGCGCATAGAGGAGACCTGCGACGAGCAGCGCCCGCCGGTTGATGAGCAGCGAGACGACCGCGAAAATGAAGACGACGATCAGCGTCACGATCGCCGCGCCGCTCGAGTTCTGCGTCAGCATATCGGCGCCGACCGTCATCCCAAGCACGGAATTCAAAATCAGCGGCGCTGCGAAAAAGTGCAGCCAGAAACCATTGTCGGATATCCGCGTCTTTCGTTCGGGATCGCGTGCGTCGAAATAAACGCCGAGGAGGAAGATGGAAACGCCAGCCGCGAGCTGCGCCGGTTGCATCAGCGATTCAGCTTTTTCCGGCCATGTGTGGAACGCCGCCGCAACGCCGACCGAAGCGAGCGAATATCCGAACACGCCCATGGCGAACGGCAATTTCATGCGGGCGTAAAAAACGAAAATCGCCGCTGCCGTTGCGCCAAGCACTACGAGGAAAAATTCTGACGCCTGCCGGATGGCGCCGGTGAGCCCTGCGTCATCGAGGCGTTCGAAGAACGCCTTGTCGAGATTGAGCCATGCGCCATAGGCGGCGCCGGCGGCGATAATGAAGAAGGCGTTGAACGCGAGAAGGATGACAATCGACGGCAGGAACAGCCGCCGTCCGCGCGCGAAAAACTCCGCCATCAGCCACATGATGACGGCGTCAATCGCGGCTGCGCCGGAGATCAACGTGAGCGTCTCGCGGAACGCCTCACCGCCCGCCTCAGCCGTAGCCTTGATCATCGGCGCAAGGATCATCGCGGTGGCGATGCCGAGCCCGCCCGCGAACATGGCGATGCCGAGGCTCAAGAATACGTCGTGAAAATTGCGGATGAAGCGAAGGTCTTCCTCGCCCGGCAGGCTTTGCGCGGCGACCGCGCGGCCTGCCGTCATATTTGTCGCATCCGTCATTCGGCCCCTCCCGTTTCGGGAAGGCTAGCATGCGGGTCAGCGAAGGGCGAGCGCCGCAGTGTAATCGCCGATCGCAAGGCATGACGTGAGGCCCGGCGATTCCATCGCGTAAAGACCGATATAGCCCGGCGTTCCGTGCGTTTCCGGACCATAGATCAGAAAGTCGCCCTCCTCGCCCGGCCCCGTCGCCTTGGGTCGCTGTCCCGCGTAGCCGGGGCTCAATCGCGAAGGATCAAGGCCCGGCCAGAAGCGCGAAACGCCTTCTGCAAAACTCTGACGACGGGATTCATCGACCGTGTAATCGCCGAGCGGCGCGTCCCAGGAAATGTCGGGTCCCAATCGCGCCTGTCCGCCGAGATCGCGCGTGTAGTGAACGCCCTGGCTGTCGGGATTGTGCAGCGGATAGATGAGCCGCGAGAACGGCGCCTTGCCGGAGACCATGAAATACTGGCCCTTCGCGGGACGAAGCCGCGGAATGAATTTCGGCTCAAGCCCCGCGATCGATCGCGCGATATGATCCGCATAAAGACCGCCGGAATTTACGACGAGATCGGCCGCAAGCGTCATCGCGCCCTCCCCGCCGACATCGATTTCAACGCCGGAGGCGGTCACGCGCCCGCCGATGACGGGCGAGACGAGCGATAGAACGCCGCCGGCGTTTTCGAGATCGCCGAGGAGAGCGAGCATCAGGCCGTGACTGTCGATGATGCCGGTCGACGGCGAAATCAGCGCGGAAACGCAGCGAAGGCCTGGTTCGAGCCTTGCCGCTTCGGCGCCGGAAATAAACACGAGATCGTCAACGCCGTTCGCCTCGGCGACGACCTTGAGGGCGAGGAGTTTCTGCGCCTCATCTCCGCTCGTCGCAACGATCAGCTTTTCGCAATTGAGATGATTGACGCCGCGCTCTTTCGCATAGGCGTAAAGCTTCTTTCTGCCCTCGACGCAGAGCTTTGCGCGCAGTCCGCTCGGACGATAATAGATGCCGGCGTGAATGACTTCTGAATTCCGCGAGGACGTCTCCGTTCCAAAGGCGTCGTGCTTTTCAAGAACGATCACCTCCCGCCCGGCGAGGGCGAGCGCGCGCGCGATCGCAAGACCGATGACGCCGGCGCCGATGACGATTGCGTCGACGCGCTCGGCCATCGCCCCTCAGTCCGTCGTTGCGACCCATTTCGGGTCGTCCTGCACTTCGCGTTCGAACTTCAGGAATTCATAATAGCCGCAGCGCGACTGCGTCGGGAAATCGCGGCAAATCCTGGGACGCGCTTCGTAAACCGTGCATTGGCGCGTCTTCTGGTCGAGAAACATGCAGGCGGAGCCGAAATGCTTGTCGTCGGCGTGTTTCATCACGCGCGGAAATTCCTTGTCGCCCTTCTTCGTGAATTTCTTTTCCGCCTGCGCCGGCGTCAGATCGAAATGCTTGGCGAGACGCTTGATGTCCGACTTGTTCGCCGGAATGAGCGTGTAAGTGCAGCAATAGGCGACGCATTTGAGGCAGTTATACTGTTTTTTCGCCATGAAGCGTTCCCGGAGAAAGCCCTAGAGTTTCCGCCGGTACTGAACGAAACCGTCGTTGGACGCAAGCTTGTCGTAAAGCGCCCGCGCAACAGCGTTCGTCTCATGGGTGAGCCAATAGACGCGGTCGAGGCCGCGCCGTCTCGCTTCCTCATAGACAGCTTCGATGAGCGCGCGGCCCGTCCCGCGGCCCCTCGCCAACGGCGAGACGAAGAGGTCTTCGAGATAGCAATAGTCTTTGAGCGACCACGTCGCCGAATGGACCACGCAGTGGACAAGGCCCGTAAGCGCACCGCCCTTTTCCGCAACGAACGAGAAGAAGCATGGGTCTTCGATGAGGCGGCGAAAGGTCGCCGCGGTCGTCGCCTCATCGAGCGATGACTTGTAGAAGTCGAGATAGCCGCGCCACAGGCCGCGCCATGCCGTTTCGTCCGAGGCCCCGAGCCTTCGAATCGCCGTCATGCCGCATCCATCGCCGATGAAGTCGCGGCGATCCAGCCGCCGCCGAGAATGCGGTCATGGCCGGCTTCCGGCGAATAAAAGACGCAGGCCTGTCCCGGCGCGACGCCTTCTTCCGCCGTATCAAGATCGACGAAGAGCGCGCCGTCCCAAACAAGATGCGCGGGCTTCGGCGGACGCGTCGAACGAACCTTGACCGCAACAGCAAGACCGCTCCGCGCGGCCGCTTCAATCCCGCCCTCGCCGAGCCAGGAGATTTCCTTGAGGCGGATGCGCTTGACCATCAGCGCGTCGCGCGGGCCGACGACGACGCGGCGGCGGCCCGCGTCGAGACGGATGACAAACAAGGGCTCGCCCGTCGCAAGGCCGAGGCCCCGGCGCTGCCCGACAGTATAATGAATGACGCCCGGATGCTGTCCGATGACGGCGCCGTCGACATCGACGATCTCGCCGGGCTCAGCCGAACCGGGGCGCAGCCGCTCGACGACCGAAGCGTATTTCCCTTCCGGCACGAAGCAGATGTCCTGACTGTCCGGTTTTTCGGCGACGGCAAGCCCAAATCCGGCGGCGATGCGGCGCACTTCGTCCTTCGGCAGATCGCCGAGCGGAAAGCGCAGGAATTCAAGTTGCTCGCGCGTCGTCGAGAACAGGAAATAGCTTTGGTCGCGGTTCGCGTCTCGCGCACGGCGAAGTTCTGCGCCATTCGCTCCTGCGACGCGCCGGATATAATGCCCGGTCGCCATCGCTGCGCCGCCGAGGTCACGCGCGACATCCATCAGATCGCGGAATTTCACCCGCTCATTACAGCGCACGCACGGGATCGGCGTCGCGCCGGCGAGATAGGTGTCGGCGAAATCTTCCATGACGCTTGTCGAGAAGCGGTCTTCGTAATCGAGGACGTAATGCGGCATGTCGAGTCGATCGGCGACATTGCGCGCATCCTGAATGTCCTGCCCCGCGCAGCAGGCGCCTTTTTTCTGTATGGCGACGCCGTGATCGTAAAGCTGCAAGGTGACGCCGACGGCGTCATAGCCCGCGTGCTTGACGAGGGCGGCTGTCACCGAGCTATCGACGCCGCCCGACATGGCGACGACGACCCGCGCCCCGGCCGGAAGGCCGAGGTCGATCTTCGGGACGTCGAGGCGCGAAATTTCCAAAAGATCTATCATGGCGGGCGGAACATAGGGACCCGATGCGCGAATATCTAGCCGCCGGCGCCTATTGCACGAACCCGTGTTCAAAGCGAAAAAGCCTGATGCAACAATCGCGTTCTCCCTTTCATGAAGGCCTCGCCGCCGCCGAGCGCGGCGATTTTGCCCGCGCCGATGCGATCGCCCGCACGCTTCTCGCGCGCGACCCGAACGACGTTCACGCCCTGCAGATCGTCGGTTTTTCGGCGTTTCGTCAAGGCCGCACCAAGGAGGCGTTAGAGGCTTTCTGGAGCGCCAATCGGATCGAACCTGGCCAACCCGCCATCCTCTATTGGATGGGCGTCCTCTATAAGGACAGAGGCGACTTTGAACAGGCGGCGCGCGCGCTCCGCGAGGCGACGCGCCTCAATCCCGGATATGAGGCCTGGTGTCATCTCGGCGAGACGCTCTATTACACGGCGCGAAAAGACGAGGCTCGTTCAGCGTTCGAACGCGCCGTCGCCGCCGAACCCAACTCCCCCGTCGTCCTTGCGAGAGCCGCCCGTTTCTTTGAAGCGACACATGATCTTGCGCGCGCGCGATCGCACGCCGAAGCGGCGGCGAAGATCGATCCTAAGAATGAAATCGCGAAAATCGCGCTCTTCGAAGTCGATCTCCGTGAGAAGCGGTTCGAAGACGTCATCAAAGGCGCGACGGAAATCCTTGAGCGCGGAAGCGCAACCCGGCGCAACCAAGCCCGGCTACATCACATCGCAGCATCCGCGCACGATCGTCTCGGAAACTATGAGACGGCCTTCTCACTCTATGAAAGCGCCAACCAACTGCAGGCCGAACTCGATCACGACGCCGCTCGTCGCACGCCAAGCCCGCTCCACATCGAAAACCTTGATCGCGTCATTCGCTTCCTCTCGGAAAACAACATATCGCATTGGGCGGAGGAACCGCCATTTGACGGCGCCGCGCCAGTTTTCCTAGTCGGGTTTGTCCGCTCCGGCACGACATGGCTCGACCAGATTCTCTCCTCGCATCCGCGCGCGGTCGTCATGGAAGAGGAGGACAACTTTGTCGATATTTGGCCTCATCTCGCGACAAGCGAGGCTGGGCTTAACAAGCTTCTGACTCTCAGCCGGGCCGAAATCGCATCCTTCCGCGACATCTATTGGCGACGCGCGAACCAGACGCTGAACGCTTCGGCGCGCAACCGCCTCGTCGTCGACAAGGTGCCGCTCAACACCGCGCAGCTTGCGCTTATTCACCGCCTATTTCCTGATGCGAAGATCCTCTTTGCGATCCGCGATCCTCGTGACGCGGTGTTGAGCGCATTCCAGCAACACTTCCAGATCAATGTCGGAATGCTGCCATTCCTCGACATTGTAACCGCCGCGCAATTCTATGATCGCGTCATGACCATCGGCTCGTTGGTGCGGCGAAAGGCGCGGCTCGATTTGAGCGAGGTGCGCTATGAGGCGCTCGTCGCTGATTTCGAATCGGAAATCAGAAAGATCATTTCATTTCTCGGGCTTGAATGGGACGACGCTGTTCTTGACTATAGGAAAACGGCGGCGAAGCGCGCCATCCGAACGCCGAGCGTGCGGCAAGTGGTCGAAAAGCCATACGCCACATCCATCGGAAAATGGCGCAATTACCGCGAGGGCATGGCGTCGGCGTTGCCGATCCTTGCGCCGTGGGTCCAGAAATTCGGCTACCCGGCCGATTAAAGGAAATTCAGCAGCGACAATTCGCTCGCCTGCGACAGCGCCTGCGCGGCGGCTTCGATCGCGAGCCGGTCCTGGTTGAGGCGCGCAACGACTTCGGCGAGATCGGCGTCCTCGATTTCCGACGCCACAATCTCCGCAAGATCGCGGCGCTGGCCGTTCCTGATGCGCGCGTCTTCGGTTTGGCCCTGCGCAAGGCCGTTGAGGCCAAGCTCTTCATAAAGTTCTGCTGAAATCTGATCGAGCTCGGCGATCTTTTGCGAGAGAAAGGCGCTCTGCGCGTTCGTCAGCGAACCGGAAAAAGCGCCGAGGGCCGCCGGCGCATTCGCGAGTTCCTTCAGCGTCGCATAAAGACTGCTCGCAACCTCGCGCGCCGTCGCGCCGCCGTCGACGCTCGTTCCCTCTTCGACCGCGAGACGCTGTCGTGCGGCGTCGATGAAGAGCGTATCGGTGTCAGCCGCCGCCGCGATATCGGCGAGCGAGCCCGCTGTCGTCGGCGGGACCGTTCCATCGACGCCGCCGAAGACGTAAACGCCGCCAGTCTCGGTATTGAGAGCGGCGATGATACGCTGCGCCTCCGCGACGATTTCCGGCGCGATAAGTTCCGCGCCGCCCGTTGACAGCGCAATAACAAAACGCTCCCTGAGCTTTGCAACGCTGTCTGCAATCGTCGTCAGCGCCGCCTCCTGCGTCTCGAGCCGGGAGGCGGCGGCGCCTGCGGCTTTCTCATAAGCGGTCGCGCGCTCGATGATTCCTTCGTACGAGAGGAGCCGCTGGGTTCCAACGCCGACGCCGCTGTAGCGATCGGAGACCTTTCCCGTCGACAACTGAATCTGGCGCGTTTCGGCGGCGCTTTGCGCGCGCTGGAAACTTGCAAGCAGGATTTGCTGGAAACCAAGATCGGATATGCGAGTCATGGCGGCCTCTAGATGATCTGCAGCAGCGACCGCCAAAGCTCGTCGATCGCAGAAATGACGCGGGCGTTGGCGCCGTATGCACGCTGATAGAGGATGAGATTCGAGAGTTCTTCGTCGAGATTGACGCCTGCGGACGCGCTTGCGCGCGCCGACAATTCCGACGAAAGCGCCTTGTTTGTTTCGGCCGTGAGTTCCGCATTGCGCGCGGCGGTTCCGATCTGCGCAATCGACCCGGCGACGGCGCGCGCTTGCGTCGTCGTCGCGACATTGGCGAGAAGAATGGCCCCCGATCCATCATTGGCGCCGCCCGGAGCGCCGCCCGTCGGACGCGCGAGAGCAAAACTCGCCGGATTGGCGAGCAGCGCTGAATTGACTGAAAAGACGCCCGCCGTCTCGACGATCAGCGCCTCGCCGCTCGGCGCCGTCGCGCCCGCCGCGACATTGCCGGCGTAGACGGCGTTCAACTGGTCCGCGACGCCGCGCGCCGTCGTCTCGACAAGAAGCGCAAGGCGCGGCAGCTCGACGTTTCGCAGGTCAAGAAGACCGCGGATTTCGCCCGATGCGACGCCCGCGCTGACGTCGCTCGAAATGAGCGAAGCGGCGCCGGTATCAGGATCGACAGCCGATAGCGTGATCGCGGTCGGCGGGCCCGCGGCGACGCCAAGCGCGGCGAACCCTGCAGAATTGGCGAGCACGGTTCCATCGCGAAGTCTCACCTCGACGCGGCCGTCTTCGCTGCGCGTCACATTGATCGACAGGAGGGACGACAACTCGGCGAGCCTTTGATCGAGAAGATCGGCGGCGCCATTGCTGTCCTGAACTGCCTGATTGAGGCGGTAGATCTCATCAAGAAGCGCGTTGGCGCGAGCGACGTCGTCCGTCAGCCGGCCGAGCGCCGCGTCGCCCTCATCGGCGATGGCGGCGCCCGTTCGCGCAAATGCGTCGAACGCGGCCTGCAGCGAAAGCAGCGCATCGGCTTTCGCCGCTGTCGAGGATGGGTTCGCCGAAAGCTGCGTCAGCGCGGCGAAGGCTTCGTCGAGCTTGTTGGCGAATGAAATATTGTCGCCGGGCGTCCCGAGCGATGCTTCAATACGCGACAGCGCGTCGGCGATTGCGGTCGCCGACGCCTCATCTGCGGCTCCGCCATAAGCCGCCCCTTGCAGGAATCGGTCGACGGCGGCGCGGACGATCTCGACATCAACGCCTGAGAACTGGTTTGGAATCGCGTCGGTCTGAAATTGCGCTTGCCGGCGCGCATAATTCGCCGTGTTGACATTGGCGATGTTCTCGGAAGTCGCCGCAATCGCTCTCTGATTGGCGAAGAGGCCCGAGACCGCCGTATTGAGCGCCACATAAAGGCTCATGATCGCCCCATCTTGCGCGGAAAAAATTTCCCACCGGGCAAAAACCGCCGGGAAAGACCTGCCGCCGCGAAGTGCGACGGACTGGAGAAAGCCAATAGATTAGCTGTTTCGTGCATACCGGCGGCTGACTGCAAAACTGTCCGGCCAAAGAAATTGCAAGCCGCGAACCACCCGCCCCTACTCGGCAAATCTCACCGCCCTCGGTATTTTCTGCACGCTGATCTTTCCGGGCGAAGCGCCTCGTTAAGGACGCTTAAGCATGAAAGACGAGAGATTGCGCATATTTCGCCGCTGGCGCTGATCTTGCCAGAGTGCGAGCCATGAACGCCATTGCGCCGACCTTATCGCTCGCCCCTTCCGCCGACGCTCCCGACGGCCGCCGCAAGTCGGGAGCGCGCGAGGAGACGCCGCAATTCTCTTATGCGCTCGCCGCAGTCTCGCTTGAAGACCATGCGTCGAAGTCGCTGAAGGCGCATGGCGCCGCGCCGCAAAGCGATATCGCGACCGACCGCCGGGCAAGGCCGGAGAACGCAGATCGGCGACACGCAACGCCCGCAAAGCCCGACGCATCGGCGGAAAAAGCAGAGCATGCCGGCGCGACAGATGATTTCCCCCGCGTAGAAGCGGTCGCCAATCACGCGAGCAATACGCCGCCCGTCGCTGTCACGGCATCCCCGATCACTGCGAACAGCGCGCCGACGCCCGCGACCAATCCCCCAGCGCTTCAATCGGCGAAGTCCGCCGAAGCGATCGCGGCGCGCGACGCTGCGACGGCGGCGAGAGCAAGGGCTTCTGTCATCAAGTCGGCTCAACCAAACGCCTCCGCAGCGCTGAAGTCCGAATTCGCGGAGATTCTCGCAAAGCGGCTCGAAAAAACGAGCGTGTTCGATCTTCGCTTGGACCCACCCGAACTTGGCCGCATCGAGGGCCGGCTCGCAGTCGGTGACGACGGCAAAGCCGTCCTCTCGCTCACTTTCGATAATCAGGGCGCGTTTGATCTCTTCTCGCGAGACGAAGCGGCCCTGAGGCATGCGCTTGCACAGGCGGGGCTCGGTTTCGGCGCCGGCGATTTCGTGTTCGCCTTCCGGGAGCGCGAGACAAAGGATTCCGCAATTCTTGCGGATGTTGACGGCGCTTCAACTGCGCAAGCGTCGCGCAATTATGACCCCGCCTTTTTCGCCAGCTGGAGCGCGGGCGCGCTCGACATCAGAATCTGAAAGCGACGATCATGGAAATTGCAGGTCTTGCAGCATCTCAAACGAGCCGATCATCCGCTGCGCTCTCGCAGCTGACCGGCAATCTCGACTCTTTCCTGACCCTGCTGACGACGCAGCTCAGGAACCAGGATCCGCTCGATCCGCTCGATACGGAAAAATTCACCTCCCAGCTTGTCGAGTTCGCTTCAGTCGAACAGACGATCCAGACGAACAAGCATCTTGAAACGCTGATCGGGCTTCAGGCCGCCGCCGACCGCGACGGCGCACTCGCACTCATCGGCAAGACGATCACAATTGAAAGCGACAAGGGCGCCAATCTCGGCGCAGGCGTCGAATGGTCCTATGAATTGCCGAACGGCGCAGCATCTGTCCGTCTGACAGTCGTCAACGATAGAGGCCAGCCGGTCGCGCAATTTTCCGGCGATCCGGCGCGCGGCGCGCACGCCTTTGTCTGGGACGGGAAACAATCTGACGGAAGCGCAGCGCCGAGTGGCGTTTACAGCCTGCTCGTCCAGGCGAAAGACGCTTCTGGCGCGGCGGCGCCCTTCGCCGTGCAGTCGACGACGAAAGTCACCGGCGTGCTCTTCCGCGAGGTGGGACCCGCACTTGAAACCAGCGTCGGCGCGATCTCGCTCTCTTCCGTCAAACGCGTCATCGGAGGCTGAGTCATGAGTTTTTCCGGGCTTTTCTCAATCGGACTTTCGAGTCTCACGGCCTTTTCGAGCGGGCTTGAAGCGGTCTCGAGCAATATCGCGAACAGCCAGACCAACGGCTACAAGCGCGTGCGGACGAATTTCGCCAATCTCATTCCCTCGGATGCGCCCTCGCTCAACGTCGCAGTCGGCGCGGGCGTCATCGGCGCAGGCGTCGTCGCCGCCTCGCGCCAGCTCGTCGGCGAGCAAGGCGCGATCGCGCGCACAAACGCGCCGACCAATGTAGCGGTCTCCGGCGAAGGATTCTTCGTCGTCGCAGAAGACCAGACCGCGCCCGCGTCGGCCTTCCTGTTTACCCGCGCCGGCGATTTCACGCCCGATGCGCTCGGCAATCTCAGGAGCGCCGCCGGCTTTTATTTGCAGGGAGCCATAGTCGGCGCAGGCGCAAGACCGGGGGTCGGAGGCCTTCAGAGCCTCGAGACGGTCAATGTGAACGTGACGCCGGCAGGCGCCGACCCCGCCGCGCTCGGCGCCTTGACGGGCGTTTCGATCGACGCCGACGGCTACGTCAACGCGACCTACGCCAATGGCGAGACCTATGCGCTCTATCGAATTCCGCTGGCGCTCTTCGTCAATCCGGAGGGGCTCGACGAGGCGGCGCAAACCGCCTTCCGTTCGACGACGCTCTCGGGCGATCCGCGGCTTGTCGGCGCCCGCAACGGCAATGCGGGGACGATCGAAGGATCGGCGGTCGAAATCTCAACGGTCGACATCGGTCAGGAATTCTCAACCCTGATCTCGACGCAGCGAGCCTATTCGACAGCCTCGCGCGTCATCTCGACCGCCGACGAGTTATGGCGAACGCTCATGCAGACCGCCGCCTGACGGTCATTTCGGAATTGCCTCGTCCCGCGATGGCGCGTCCCATTTCTGGCTTCAAATCCTCACGTCGCATCAATGTCTTAGGCCGGAATTTACCTTGACATTTAGGCGTTTCTTAAAAGCGGTTCGCGTATGGTGCGCATACTGAGTTGCGTATTTTGAAGGAACAATCTGCAATGACCGTCGCCGCTCAACCAGCAGCGCAGCAACGTTCGAAAGAGCCGTATGTCATCGGCCCTGACGGACTGCCGCTGACGCTTGCCGATTTGCCGCCGACTTCCACGAAGCGATGGGTGATCCGCCGCAAAGCGGAAGTCGTCGCCGCTGTTCGCGGCGGTCTGTTGACGCTCGAAGAAGCGTGCGAGCGCTATCAATTGACGCTTGAGGAGTTCCTCGCCTGGCAGAAGGCGATTGACCAGTTCGGCATGCCGGGCCTTCGCGCAACGCGAGTCCAGCAATACCGCTGACGAGAGCTCTTAACGCATCCTGAACAACCAAAGCCCGCGCCGCAGCGCGGGCTTTTTGTTTGCCCCGAGAGGGCGATTTTCCGGCCTAACGGAATTTTTACGCTGAAATGGGCAAAATTTGCCCAGCGTCGCCAAGGCATAGGGGTTGGGGCGCGTGCTGGCGAGGGCGAAAAGCCGTGAACGAATTAATGGGGATGATCCGATCCTTTGGAATTGCGCGCCTTGCCGCGATTGTCGGCGTGACGGTCGGCGTTGCGCTCGCGATGGCGCTCATCGTCGCGCGTGTCGGCCAGGAGCCGATGGCGCTGCTCTACGCGGAACTCGATCTCAAGGACGGGCAGGATCTTGCTGCGCGTCTCGATCAAGAGGGCGTGAAGTACGAAATTCGCGAAACGGATGGAACCGTCTCAATCTACGCCCCGCGCGATCAGAGCGTCAGTTTGAAGCTGAAACTCGCGGGCGACGGATTCATCGCACGATCTAGCGAAGTCGGCTATGAGATCTTCGATGAGCAGGATGCGCTCGGAACGACTTCTTTCCAGCAGAACATCAATCGCCTGCGCGCGCTCGAAGGCGAACTGGCGCGGACGATCGCAACAATCTCCGGCGTGCGCTCAGCGCGGGTCCATCTCGTCCTTCCCGAACGCGAGCTCTTTTCGCGCGACAAGGAGGAGACGACCGCATCGATCGTCGTCGATGCGCCATCGGGGCTCGACAAACGTTCAGTGCGGGCGATCGTCAATCTCGCCGCTTCGGCGGTGCCGGCCCTGTCGCCCTCACGGGTCACGGTGCTCGATTCAGCCGGCGATCTCCTCGCCTCCGGACAAGAGGGCGACGAGCCGCTTGCATCTTCCGGCGGCGTCGATGAGCGCATCGCTGCAACCGAGGCCCGCATCCGCCGCACGGTCGAAGACCTCGTCGGCCGCATCGTCGGGCCGGACAATCTTCGCGTCCAGGTCGCAGCTGATATCGATTTCAGCCGCGTCACCGAGACCGCGAACATCATCGATCCGGACAGCCAGACGGTTCTTTCCTCAACGACGATCGATGACGCTTCGAACTCGAACGATCCGGCGTTGACGCGCGGCGTCACCGTCGCCAACCAGCTTCCCGAAGCGCAGATTGTCGATCCGCAGGCGGCGGCTTTGGCGACTTCCTCCGCCCGCAGGACTGAAGAAACGACGAATTATGAAATGACCCGCACCGTCCGCAACGAAGTGCGCGAGATGGGCGGCGTCAAACGCCTTTCGGTCGCCGTCGCACTCAACCTTGCAACGGCGACCGATGCGAACGGCGCCGCCGTTCCGGCGCCAAGGAGCGACGAAGAGCTCCAGCGCATCACGACGCTCGTCCGCTCCGCTGTCGGCTACAATCCGGCGCGCGGAGACCAGGTCGAAGTTATCGAGGCCCCGTTCCGGCCGCTGGCGTCGGCGCCGGCCGAAGGAACCGCAGCGGCGGCGTTCGCGCCCGTATTTGACTCCGAACGCTT
>JBMOOR010000100.1:13724-18788 GCA_049324555.1 Pseudomonadota bacterium
GCCCTCGCTCTCGTCGCGCTCGCTTTCATCGTTTTCGTGCTAAGGCCGATCCTTTCGGGCGCGCCGGCGGCGCCGGCTGGCGTCACGGCTGCTGCGGAAAGACGCGAACTTGCAGCCGGCGCGCCGCAACACGCCTTGCCCGCTCCCGCGACAGGCGGGCTCGAAAACCTCATCGACCTCGCGCAGGTCGACGGCAAGGTGAAAGCGTCGTCGCTGAAACGCGTCGCGGAAGTCGTCAAAGCCCATTCCGATGAATCCGCCGGAATCCTCAAGAGCTGGATCAGGCAGGCGTCATGAGCGTAAAGACAATCAGTTCCGCCGACGAACTCTCGGGCGCCGAACGCGCCGCGGTCGTGATGCTCGCGCTTGGCGAGGAAGCCTCAAAGCCGCTGTGGGCGTCGTTTGACGAAGACGAACTCCGCGAAGTGACGCGCGCGATATCCAAGCTCGGCTCGGTCGCGTCCGACGTCGTCGAAAGCCTCCTCTACGATTTCGTCATGAACCTCTCCTCGACGGGCGCGATTTCGGGCTCCGCCGCATCGGCGCAGCGCTTCCTTCGCCATGTCCTTCCCGCTGAAAAGGCGGAATCCATTCTGGAGGATATCAAGGGGCCCGCAGGCAAGACGATGTGGGACAAGCTCGCCAATGTGAACGAGCGCGTCCTCTCAGGTTATCTGCGCAATGAGCATCCGCAGACGGTCGCAGTCATTCTTTCGCGCATCCGTCCCGACCACGCGGCGAAAGTGCTCGCAGCTCTCCCTCCGCTCTTCGCGGAAGAAGTGATCGGCCGCATGCTCAACCTCGGTCCCGTCCAGAAGGAAGTGCTTGACCAGATCGAAGTGACGCTGAGGACCGAATTCATCGCCGCGCTCTCGCGCGGAACGGATCGCGATCCTTATGAGTCGATCGCTGAAATATTCAATGCCTTCGACCGTTCGACGGAACGCCGCCTACTCGAAGCGCTCGAGATGAAAAACCCGAGCGCGGCCGAGAAGATCCGCGCACTCATGTTTGTCTTTGAAGATCTCGCCCGCCTCGACGCGCAGGACATGCAGACGCTTCTTCGCCACATCGACAAGTCGGACCTCGCGCTCGCTCTTAAAGGATCGAATGAGACGATCATTACGCATTTCTTCGCGAACATGTCAGAGCGCGCATCGGGCATTCTGCGTGACGATATTGAGATCATGGGCGCCGTCCGCGTCAAAGACGTCGAGCAGGCGCAGCGAAAGATTGTCGAGACGGCGAAAAAACTCGCCGAAGAGGGCTCGATCCTCCTTTCAAAGACGGATGACGAGGAGCTTGTTTATTGATGACGAGGCCCCGCCCCTTCAGCTTTGATGAATTCCGCAGCATCGCTCCGGCCGCCGCGCCGACGCAGCTCGGTTTTTCCGCCGACGATCTCGCACAGGCGCGCGCTGAGGGCGTCGTTGAGGGGCGGCGGATCGCGATGGAAACGATCGCCGCCGACGAGGCGGCCGCGCTTGAACGGATCGGCGATGAAATCGCCGGAGCGAACTCTAAATTCGAGCGTCTGCTTGACGAGCGACGCGCCGAGATTGTCGAAATTGCTCGCATCTTTCTTGAAGAATTCTGCGCCGGGCTTGCAAGCGCGCGCGAGATCGAGATCGCATCGGATCTCCTCCGCCGCCTGACGGAGCACTCGGAAGACAGAAGGCCCGCGCGTCTCATCGTCAATGAGCAAAGCCTCGAACGGCTGCGTTCTCGACTTGAAGACGCGATCATCCGGAAAGGCGTCGCCGATTTTGTCGCGCTTAGCGGCGATCGCCGGCTCAAAGCTGGCGAAGCGCGCCTTGAGTGGCGCGGCGGAGAGGCGCGGCGCGGCCGCGCGGAAATCATGGCGACGATCGCCGCAATCCTTGACCCCATGGCAAAAATGGAGCCGCAGGAATGAGCGCGCTTGAAAAGACGGACGCAGTCCTCCCCGACCTTTGCTCTGACGACACGGCGCCGCGCCGTCCGATGCTCGAAAGCATTTACGACATCCCGGTCAAAGTTACCGCCGTCCTCGGCAAGACGCGGATGAACATCGCGGAACTGATGTCGCTCGACGCGGGTTCGATCATCGAACTCGACAGGCGCGTCGGCGAGCCTATCGACCTCTATGTCAACGACCGGCTGATCGCGCGCGGCGAACTCGTCATGGTCGACGGCGTTCTCGGCGTCACGATGACCGAAGTCGTCAAAGAAACGGAATTGTAGCCTTATGAGACTTCTGATTGTCGGCGGACTCTCGGGCCAGCTCTCCGCAGCAGCGAAGATCGCGATGGATAAGGGCGCGCGCGTCGCATTCTCGCCCGACATAGATGCCGCGCTCGCCGCGCTGCGCAAGGGCCAGGGAGCCGACCTCCTCATGGTCGACATCCGCCAGGACATCGCACGCCTCATCAGGGCGCTCGAAGACGAACGCATTGCGGCCCCCGTCGTCGCCTGCGGCGTCAAGACCGATGCTGACGCTGCGGTCGCAGCCATTCGCGCCGGCGCCAGGGAATTCATTCCCCTGCCGCCCGACGCCCTCCTCATCGCCGCCGTTCTCGAAGCGGTCGCGGAAGAATCGAGCGATCTCATCGCCGTCGATCCCTCGATGAAGAAAGTGATCGCCCTCGCCGACCAGGTCGCGCCGTCCGACGCCAGCATCCTCATCACCGGCGAATCCGGCACCGGCAAGGAAGTCATCGCGAAATATCTGCACGCGAAATCCCGCCGCGCGGACAAGCCGCTGATCTCCATCAACTGCGCGGCGATTCCGGAAAACCTTCTTGAATCGGAGCTTTTCGGACATGAGAAAGGCGCCTTCACCGGCGCCGTCGCGCGCCGCGTCGGCAAGTTCGAGGAAGCGGACGGCGGCACGATCCTTCTCGATGAGATCTCGGAAATGGATGTGCGGCTGCAGGCGAAACTCCTCCGCGTCCTGCAGGAGCGCATCATCGATCGCGTCGGCGGGTCGAAGTCGGTCCGGATCAATATCCGGGTCGTTGCGACGTCGAATCGCAATCTTTCCGAAGAAGTGAAAAAGGGAAACTTCCGCGAAGATCTTCTCTTCCGCCTCAACGTCGTCAACCTCAATGTTCCGCCGTTGCGCGAGCGCCCGGCTGATGTCGTCGCGCTCGCCGAGCATTTTGCGAAGAAATATGCAACGCTCAACGGCGTCTCTTATCGTCCGCTGTCGGAAGGGGCGCGGCTTTCGATTGCGGGCGCAAGATGGCCGGGGAATGTGCGCGAACTTGAGAACGCGATGCACCGCGCTGTTCTGCTTTCGGTCGGCGATGCGATCGAGAAGGAGGCGATCCGCCTCCCCGACGGTTCGGATCTCGCGCCGAAAACGGCGGAGGTGACCGATCCAGCGACCGGAGAATCGCTTGTCGGGAAGACTGTCGCGGAAGTCGAGCAGGCGCTCATCATCAAGACGCTCGATCACTGCCTCGGCAACCGCACGCATGCGGCGACGATCCTCGGCATTTCGATCAGGACGCTGAGAAACAAATTGAAGCAATATTCAGACGAAGGCGTTGCGGTGCCGCCGCCCGCCGCCGAACGCGCGAGCGCGTAGCGCATGGCTGACGCCGCCGCCATCCGCCTCGACTTCCTCTCTCCCGCGAAGCTAAAAGCGCTGGCGCGCAGCGACGTCGTGTTCGCTGCGGCGATCGTATCGATGCTGGCGCTTCTCGTGCTTCCGGTCCCGCGCTTCTTCCTTGATCTTCTGCTCGCCTTGTCGATCACCTTGTCGGTGACGGTGCTGATGACGGCGCTCTTCACGAAGAAAGCGCTCGAGTTTTCGACTTTTCCGGCGATCCTGCTGATTTCGACCCTGTTCCGGCTCGGCCTCAACGTCGCGTCAACGCGCCTCATCCTCGCCAACGGTCATCAGGGGACGGATGCGGCCGGCCATGTGATCGAAGCCTTCGGCGGCTTCGTCATGCAGGGCAATTTCGTCATCGGCCTTATCGTTTTTGCGATTCTCGTCATCGTGAACTTCGTTGTCATCACGCGGGGCTCCGGGCGCATCGCCGAGGTGGCGGCGCGCTTTTCGCTCGACGCGATGCCCGGGAAGCAAATCGCGATCGACGCCGATCTCTCCTCCGGCCTCGTCAACGAGGCGGAAGCGAAGGCACGGCGCAAACAGCTCGAAGACGAATCGAATTTCTACGGCGCAATGGACGGCGCCTCGAAATATGTGCGCGGCGACGCGATCGCCGGCCTTCTGATCACGCTCGTCAACATCATCGGCGGCATTCTTGTCGGCGTTCTCCAGAACGGCCTGACGCTCGCCGAAGCAAGTCAATCCTACACGCTCCTTACCGTCGGCGACGGTCTTGTCAGTCAGATTCCGGCGCTGATCGTTTCGGTCGCAGCGGGCCTTCTCGTCTCAAAGGCGGGCGTTGACGGAACCGCCGACAAGGCTCTCGGCGCACAGTTCGGCGCGTATCCTAAGGCTTTGGGCCTTGTCTCGGCGGTGCTCGCGATCTTCGCCGTGCTTCCCGGCATGCCGTTTATTCCGTTCATGCTGATCGCCGTCGCTGTCGGCTTCATCGCGCTGACGCTGACGCGCCGCAAGCGCGCGAAGGCCGAGGCGGAGTCGAAGAAGGCGCAGACCTCCGTCCGCCAGAAATCTGAGGACGATCCCGCGTCAATGCTCGCGATGGATGATCTCCGGATCGAGCTCGGCTACGGCCTCCTGCCGCTGATCGCAGACGGCGCGGGGCCAAAGCTCACTGATCAGATCAAGGCGCTCCGCCGCGCGATTGCTCAAGACATCGGCTTCGTCACGCCGCCCGTCCGCATTCTCGACAATATGCAGCTTGGCCCCAACGAATACGTCATTCGCCTCAAGGAGCAGGAGGCGGGGCGCGGTTCGGTGCGTCCGGGGCAACATCTCGTCATGGATCCGAGCGGTCGCCGTCTCGACTTCGTCGGCGAAGCGACGAAAGAGCCCGCCTTCGGCCTCGATGCGATGTGGATCGACGAAAGCCAGCGCCAGTCCGCAACGCTCCGTGGACTGACCGTCGTCGACGCCTCAACGGTTCTCACAACGCATCTGACCGA
>JBMOOR010000100.1:18798-21119 GCA_049324555.1 Pseudomonadota bacterium
CGCGCTGAGGCGCCGGCGCTCCTCTCCTACGCCGAGACGAAGAAACTCCTCGACGCTCTCGCCGACAAGCATCGCCAGCTCGTCGCAGACCTCATCCCGAGCGTTGCGAGCGTTTCGACGATCCAGCGCGTCTTGCAGGCGCTCATCGCCGAGCGCGTGTCGATCCGCGATCTTCCCTCGATTCTCGAAGCGATCGCCGAGGCGGCGCCAGGCAATTCAAACGTCACTCATATCGCCGAACATGTGCGCGCGCGCCTTGCGCGCCAGATCTGCGGCGCCTTGAAGGGCGCGGACGGCGCTGCGCCGATCGTCACCCTCTCCTCCGATTGGGAGCGCGCCTTCGCCGACAATCTCATCGGCGCGGGCGCCGATCGTCAGCTTGCGATGGCGCCCTCGAAGATCCAGGAGTTCGTCGGCGCTGTGTTGCGAAAGCTCGAAGAGGCCGCCGCGTCCGGCTACGCGGCCGCGCTGGTCACGAGCGCCGGCGTTCGGCCATTCGTCCGCTCCGTCATCGAGCGCGTGAGGCCCCAGACGATCGTCCTCTCGCAGAACGAAATTCACCCGCATATCCGCTTGAGGAACCTCGGGTCGGTCTAGCCAAGCCGCTGATCGCAAGCGGAAAATTTACGCCCCGCGCAATCCGGCGACCTTGCGCGGGCGCCCTCCTCGCCTGATAGTGGCCGCATCTTCGGAGTTGCGTTTATTCCCATGATGAAATTCATCGCCTCGAACGTCGACGCCGCCAAAGCCAAGGCGAAGCGCGCGCTCGGGGAGCATGTCGTGATTGTTTCCGTCCGCAATCTCCCTTCGGGCGATGTCGAAGTTTCGGCCTCGGACGGGCCCGCGCTTGCGGCCCCGCCCCTGCCGGTTGAGCCGCATTTCGGCGATCACACGCGCCAAGTGCTGGAGGAAGCGACCATCCGCGGCGACTATCGCTCGACCGGCGCCCGCCTCAATGAGCCGCTTGAGCAAAAGTTCGCCGAAGACACGCTCGCGCGCCTCTCCAGCGAGTTGTCCGGGCGCCCGCAACGCGTTGGGCCAGTCGACATGTCGGACCGCACCGCGCGCGCGATGGCGGACGCGGTGCGCCCGCATAGCTTCTCGGACGATCTCATCGCGGCGATTATCGAAGGCGCGCGCAAGGCGGAAATCGACGACGATCTCCACCGGCTCGAAAAGGGCCTCGCCGAAACCTTCGATTTTACGCCGATCCATTTCTCACCGATGACGCCGATCATGCTGGTCGGGCCGACCGGCGCCGGCAAAACCTCGTGCGGCGCAAAGCTCGCGGCCTCTGCGCTCAACAAGGGCTCGACCGCCTTCATCATGTCCGCCGATGTCGGACGCGCCGGCGCCATCGACCAGATCAAGGCCTATGGCGACGCGCTCGGCGCTGATTACTACATTACGGAAACGCCGCACGACGTCGCTGCAGCGCTGCGGTCGAAACGGCCGACAGGCGCCGTCGTCCTCGATACGCCGGGCGTCAGCCCTTACGATCCCGGCGACTTCGCAGCGCTCAAATCCTTTCAGGAAGCGACGAACGGGGAAACCGTGCTCGTCCTTCCTGCGAGCGGCGACGCCGAGGAGTTCAAGGACTGGGCGGCGGCGTTCCGCGAATTCGGCGCGCGGCGGATGATCATCACCAAATTCGACGCGACGCGCCGCGTCGGGGCGGCGCTTTCCGCAGCCTTCTCCGGCAAATTCGCGCTCGCGCATTTCTCTCAGACACCCTTCATCTCGGAGGGGCTGCTCGACGCAACGCCGGAATTCCTCGCACGCCGTCTGCTTGCCGGCCGTCCGGCGCGTCTGAATTGAGCCCTCCTTAACAAATCCTTGCCGCCTTGGACCTAACGCGATCATTGCGAGCAGCGCGGCCTTAAGCGCCGGCAAGTCATAGTCGCCTCTCATCCCTGAGGGGACTTTCGCATGCGGCTTTCGATCATCGGCCTATTCCTTTTCGCACTCGCCGGCTGCGCCGGCGGCATGTCAAAGGAGGAATGTCTGTATGCGGATTGGCGCGCGATCGGGTTCGAAGACGGCGCGGCCGGCCGCGACGCCTCGGCGATCGGATCGCGCCGCGTCGCCTGCGCCGACAAGGCGCAAGTGACGCCCGATATCGAGGCCTATCTTGCCGGCCGGGAGGCTGGCCTCGATGAGTTCTGCCGGCCGGCGAGCGGGTTCGACTACGGTTCGCGCGGCGGGCGTTATTCCGGCGCCTGCGCCGGAAGGAACGAAGGCGCCTTCATCGCCGCTTACGAGAAGGGCCTGACGCTGCACGGCCTCGTATCGAATTATGAGGCCGCGTCAGCTGCGCTCGC
>JBMOOR010000101.1:0-20807 GCA_049324555.1 Pseudomonadota bacterium
GGGCGGATCCGTCCCGCGGCGACTTCCTCGGCGAGCGCGCGCGCCGCGCGGACGATTTCGTCGCGCCCGCCGTAATTGAAGGCGATCTGCAGGAAAAAGGCGGAATTGCCCGCCGTCTCCTTTTCGGCGCGCCCGACGAGAAGCTTGATTTCGGGATCGAGATTCTTTTTGTCGCCGATGATTGTCACCTTGACGCCTTCGCGCTTCAGGGTCGGGAGTTCGTCGCCGATGAACTGGCGCAGGAGCGCCATCAGATCGCGGATTTCACTCGCGGGGCGACGCCAGTTTTCGGTCGAGAAACTGTAAAGCGTCAGGTATTTGAGGCCGAGATCGCGCGCGGCTTCAACCGCGCGGCGCGCCGCCGCTGCGCCTTCCTTGTGGCCGGCGCTGCGCGAGAGGCCGCGCGCCGCGGCCCAGCGGCCGTTGCCGTCCATGATGATCGCGACATGTGAGGGTCCAACGACGGGAGACGACGGCGATACGCTCTCCCTCTCTGCCGCAGGACTTGTCGCCACGTCGATCACCTTCACTCATCGCGCAGGATCAGACCTGCATGATTTCGGCCTCTTTGCCGGCGAGCGCCTCGTCGACCTTCTTGATCATCGCATCCGTCAGCTTCTGCACCTGTTCCGACTGACGCTTCTGATCGTCTTCGCCGACGCCTTCGGCCTTCTTGATCTGGTCCATGCCTTCGCGGCGCACATTGCGGATCGCGACGCGCGCATGCTCGGCGTATTTATGCGCGACCTTCGTCAGCTCCTTACGGCGCTCTTCGGTCAGCGGCGGGATCGGGATGCGGACATTCGTTCCGTCAACGACCGGATTGACGCCGATGCCGGCGTCGCGGATCGCGCGATCGACCGCGCTGACGAGGGCCTTGTCCCACACCTGGATCGAAATCATCCGCGGTTCGGGAACGTTCACCGAACCGACCTGATTGACCGGCATGTTCGACCCATAAGCGTCGACCATGATGTGCTCGACAAGGCTCGCCGATGCGCGCCCGGACCGCAGGCCCGAAAATTCCGCCTTCAGCGAGGCGAGCGCGCCGTCCATCCGTTTTTCAAGGTCTTTCAAATTTGCGCCGGCGTTCGCCATCGTTTCCTCCCTGACCCTAGAAGCGCGCGTTTTTAAGGCTCCAATGCGGCGCGCCGTCCTCAATCGTCAATGATCGTTGTCGACCGCCCTTCGCCCGTCAGCGCGCCGACGATGCCGCCGCGCTCGGCGATTGAGAAGACGACAATCGGAATCCTGTTCTCGCGCGTCAGCGCGATCGCAGCCTGGTCCATGACCTTGAGGTCGCGCACCATCACCTCGTGATAGGAAAGCCGCTCGAAGCGCGTCGCCGACTTGTCCTTCTTCGGATCGGCCGTGTAGACGCCGTCGACATTCGTTCCCTTAAAGAGCGCGTCGCAGCCCATTTCCGCTGCGCGAAGCGCAGCCGCCGTGTCCGTCGTGAAGAAGGGATTGCCGGTGCCGGCGGCGAAAATGACAATGCGGCCCTTTTCCATATGCCGCATCGCACGGCGGCGAATGTAAGGCTCGCAGATCGCCGTCATCTCGATCGCGGAGAGAACGCGCGTGAAGAGACCGGCGCGCTCCATCGCGTTCTGCAGCGCGAGCGCGTTCATCACGGTCGCGAGCATGCCCATATAGTCGGCGCTCGCGCGCTCCATGCCGTGCGCGGCCTGCTGCATGCCGCGAAAGATGTTGCCGCCGCCGACGACAAGACTGATCTCAACGCCGAGCGACTTTGCTTCCTTGATCTCTTCGGCGATGCGCTTGACGGTCTCGTAATCGATTCCGTATTGCGAAGAGCCCATCAGCGCTTCGCCGGAAACCTTGAGGAGCACGCGCTTGTAGCGAAGCGCCTGTCTTTTTCCGGCCTCGGCCAATTGAGCCATTCAATCTCTCCGTCAGTCGCCGCAGCCAAACGCGCGCCACCTTACGAGGGGAACGCCGATTTGCAAGCAAGGTAAAGGCGCGGCGCGGACGCATGCGCCATGGGCGCCGCGCCCGCCCGCCCCCTTCGGAGCCTAGTCCTCACCCTCGGTCTTCTCGACGCCTTCACCGAGTTCGAGCCGCGCAAAGCCGCCGAACTCGATCGGCGCGCCGACCGCCTTGGCGGCGTTCTCGATCACTTTCGAGACGCGCGTTTCGCCATCGATGACGAAGATCTGCTCGAGGAGGACCGATTCCTCGTAGAATTTCCTGAGGCGGCCTTCGACCATCTTGCCGATGATCTCTTCCGGCTTGCCGGAGGCGCGCGCCTGGTCGGCGAGGACGGCTTTTTCCCGCTCGACGACTGCTGGATCGAGGTCGGCGACGCGGCCCGCAAGCGGGCGCGCCGCGGCGACATGCATCGCGATCTGCTTGGCGACAGCGGCGAGTTTGGCCTTGTCGCCCGCGGATTTGAGGCCGACGAGGACGCCGATCTTGCCTGCGCCCTCAACCGTCTGGTTGTGGATGTAGGCGGCGACGACGCCCTCTGCGACCTTCACCATCGCCGAGCGGCGGACGTTCATGTTCTCGCCGATCTGGCCAACCATTTCAGCGACTTGTTCGGCGACAGTCTTCGACGTTCCGGGGTAGGCGGAGGATTTGATCGTCTCGACGTCGCCGTTCGTCGCAAGCGCGACGCGCGCGATGTCGGAGACCATGTTCTGGAACTTGTCGTTGCGCGCCACGAAGTCGGTTTCCGAATTCACCTCGACGAGAACGCCGGCGCCGTCTTTGGTCGCCGCGACGACGAGGCCTTCGGCTGCCGTGCGTCCCGACTTCTTGGCCGCCTTCGCAAGGCCCTTCTTGCGCAGCCAGTCGACCGCCGCCTCCATGTCGCCGCCGGTTTCGGTCAGCGCCGCCTTGCAATCCATCATGCCGGCGCCGGTCGTCTCGCGCAGGTCCTTCACCATCGAAGCGCTAATGGCGCTCATCGCAAAATCTCCTTGTCTGCGGTTGCGCCGGACTTCGGGCCCTGAGGGCGGCCGCTTCCGGCTTATGGGCGCGCCGCCGTCATCGGGCGGCGGCGCGGTGTCAGGATCGATCCCGCCGTTACGCGTGAGCGGCTTCGGCGGTCGCCTCGCCGCCGATATCGGAACCGGCGATGTTCGTTTCAACAGGGGCCTCCGCAAGGGCGCCGATATCGACGCCGAGCGAGGACTGGCTCGCCGAGATGCCGTCGATGACGGCGTCGGCGACGAGGCTGCAATAGAGCGCGATTGCGCGGCTTGCGTCGTCATTGCCGGGAATGATGAAGTCGATGTCGTCCGGCGCGCAATTGGTGTCGACGATCGCAACGACCGGGATGCCGAGCTTCTTGGCTTCCTTGACCGCAATCGCCTCCTTCTTGACGTCGATCACAAAAAGGAGATCGGGAAGCCCGCCGAGATCGCGGATGCCGCCCAATGAGGCTTCGAGCTTTTCCTTCTCGCGCGCGAGCTGGAGCTGTTCCTTCTTGGTGAGGCCCTTGCCGCCGCCGGAGAGGAGTTCTTCCATTTCCTTCAGCTTGCGGATCGAATTGGAGATCGTTTCCCAGTTCGTCAGCGTGCCGCCGAGCCAGCGCACGTTCATGTAATATTGCGCGCAGCGCTTGGCCGCCTCCGCGATCGGCGCTTGCGCCTGACGCTTCGTTCCAACCATCAGGATGCGACCGCCGCCCGCGACCGTATCGCGGATCTTGACCAGCGCCTGGTGAAGCAAAGGCACGGTCTGCGACAGATCGACAATGTGAATGCCGTTCCGCTCGCCGAAAATGTAGGGTTTCATTTTCGGGTCCCAGCGATGGGTCTGGTGGCCGAAATGAACGCCAGCTTCCAACAGCTGGCGCATGCTGAAATCTGGCAGCGCCATTAAAGTCTCCTTCGGTTTTTCCTCCGCGGGGCTTCAGCGGCCAGGCGGGCCCGGCCGACCGAGGATGATCCCCGCGTGTGTGATGGCGCGCCCTATAGGGGGAAAACCGGAGATTTTCAACCGGCGTTTTTGCGGCTGCGAAGGATCAGCGCCCCCGCGGGCCGCCCGACGCGGTCTAAACCAGCTCGACGTCCAAAACCCCTTCGACCGCTTTGAGGGCGCCGCGCATCGCCGGGGTGCAGGCGGCGCGGCCCTTGAGCATCAGTTCAACCTCACGCCCGCCCGTGTCGGGAAGGCTCAAGGCGATGACGACGTCGCCCGCTTCGGCCACGCTCGCAGGTTTCACCGCAGCGAGACGCCGGCGGACGGCGTCAAGCCCCTCGCCCGAGCCGACAACCACTCGCAATTGCGATGTCGTCTGCGCCGCGGCGGCGTCGAGCCGGCGCACGCCGTCGCAGGCGAAACGCACCTCGCCCTCCCGCTCCTCGGCGTTCGCCGTGAGAAGAAGGAGCACGCCGGGCTCGAAAAGGTCGCGCGACGCACTGAGGACATCCGAAAAGACCGCGATCTCGAACTCGCCGGCGCCATCCGAGCATTCGACGAAGGCGAAGGGCTTGCCGGCTTTCGACCGGCGCATCCGGACGGTTCTTACGACGGCGGCGATCTGTCCCGAGAAGCGCCCGCCTCCTTTCGCCGCTTCGATCGCTTCCGCCGAGGTCACGGCCTTGAGGCGGCGAAGTTCGACGGCGTAATCGTCGAGCGGATGGCCGCTGAAATAAAAGCCGAGCGCGGCGCGCTCCTCGTTGAGGCGGTCCATCGGCGCCCAGTCGTCGACTGCGGGAAGGCGCGGCCGATCGAGCTCAGGCGATTGGGCGAGATCGAAAAGCCCGCCCTGCGCGCTCGCGCGGTCGTCAAAGGCCTGCGCCGAATAGCGGATGATCATGTCGGCGCCGGCAAGGAGCGCCGCGCGCGAACGGTGAAGGGCGTCGAAGGCGCCGGCGCGCGCAAGATTCTCGATCGCGCGTTTGCCGATGAGACGCAGATCGACGCGCTCGGCGAAATCGTAGACATCCGCGAAGGGACCATGCGCGCGGCGTTCATCGGCGATCAGCTTCATCGCCGCCGCGCCGACATTCTTGACGGCGCCGAGCGCGTAAACGATCGCGCCGTCCTTCACCGAGAAGTCTGCCTCCGACGCATTGACATGCGGCGGCCGGACCTCGATCCCGCTTCGCCGCGCCTCTTTGAGGAAGACGGCGAGTTTGTCGGTGTTCGCCATGTCGTAGGTCATCGAGGCGGCGAGAAACTCCGCCCCGTGATTGGCTTTGAGATACGCCGTCTGATAGGCGATATAAGCGTAACAGGCCGCGTGCGACTTGTTGAAGCCGTAGCCCGCGAACTTCTCGACGAGATCGAAGATCGAGGCCGCCTTGTGCGGGTCGACGCCCTTCGCCCGCGCGCCGTCGACGAAGCGTGCGCGCTGCTGGTCCATCTCCTCCTTCTTTTTCTTGCCCATGGCGCGACGCAGAAGATCCGCCTCTCCGAGCGTGTAGCCGGAGAGGATCTGCGCGATCTGCATCACCTGTTCCTGATAGATGATGACGCCGTAGGTTTCCTTGAGCACGCTTTCGAGCGAGGGATGGAGATAATCGGGCGCCTGAAGCCCCTGTTTCCGCTCGACATAGGTCGGGATGTTCTCCATCGGGCCGGGGCGATAGAGCGAAACGAGCGCGATGATGTCTTCAAGACAGTCGGGCTTCATGGCGCGGAGCGTCTGGCGCATGCCCGAACTTTCAAGCTGGAAGACGCCGACCGTCGCGCCCTCGCCCAGCATGTCGAACGATTTCTTGTCGCTGAGGGGCAATCGATGCGGATCAACCTCGCCGCCCGACATTTTGACGAGCTGCGCCGCGCGTTCAATGACGGTCAAAGTTTTGAGGCCGAGAAAGTCGAATTTGACGAGACCCGCCGGTTCCACCCACTTCATGTTGTATTGCGTCGCCGGCATGTCCGAGCGCGGATCGCGATAGAGCGGCGTCAACTCGTCAAGCGGGCGGTCGGCGATGACAACACCCGCCGCGTGCGTCGAGGCGTGGCGATAGAGCCCTTCGAGTTTCAGCGCCTTTTCAAGGAGCGCGGCGACCGCTTCATCGCGCCCTTGCTCCTCCTTGAGGCGCGGCTCGGTCTCGATCGCCTCGGCGAGCGTCACTGGATCAGCCGGATTGTTCGGCACGAGCTTGCAGAGGCGGTCGACCTGGCCGAACGGCATGCCGATGACGCGCCCGACATCGCGCAGGACGGCGCGCGCCTGCAGCTTGCCGAAGGTGATGATCTGCGCGACGCGATCGGCGCCGTATTTCCCCTGGACGTAGCGGATGACCTCGTCGCGCCGGTCCTGACAGAAGTCGATGTCGAAGTCCGGCATCGACACGCGTTCAGGATTGAGAAAGCGCTCGAAGAGAAGACCGAAGCGCAACGGATCAAGATCGGTGATCGTCAGCGACCACGCGACAAGCGAACCCGCGCCCGAACCGCGCCCCGGTCCGACCGGAATCCCTTGCCTTTTCGCCCATTTGATGAAGTCTGAAACGATGAGGAAGTAGCCCGCAAACCCCATCTTGTTGATGATGTCGAGTTCGAATTTGAGGCGGTCCCAATAGACGGCGGGGTCTGCGGCGAGCGGAACGGCGGCGAGACGCGCTTTCAGCCCTTCGCGCGCCTGGGCTTCAAGTTCCGCCGCTTCCGTCCCCCGTCCATCGCCCTCGCCGCCGCTTGTAAAACGCGGCAAGATGGGCGCGCGCGTCTTCGGACGAAAGGCGCAACGCTGCGCGATGTCGAGCGTCGCCTCGATCGCCTCGGGAAGGTCGGCGAACAGCATCCGCATTTCGGCGGAGGTCTTGAAATAATGATCCGGCGTCACCGTCCGCCGGTCTTCCTGGTGCACATAGGCGCCCTCGGCGATGCACAGGAGCGCGTCATGCGCCTCGTAATCGTCCGCCTTCGGAAAATAGGGCTCGTTGGTCGCAACGATCGGCAGCGCGAGATCGTAAGCGAAGCCGACAAGCGCCTCTTCCGCCGACTGCGCCCGCCGCGCCTGATGGCGCTGCAGTTCAAGATAGAGCCGGCCCGGGAAAAGCGCGGCGAGCCGTTCGACGAGCGAGCGCGCTTCCTCATGCTGGCCCGCGCGAATGAGCCGGTCGACAGGCCCGTCAAAGCCGCCTGAAAGACAGAGAAGCCCGTCGCAGGCGCCGTCGAGCCAGTCGAGCGCGGCGGCCGTCCCTTCCTCGTTTGCAGAATTGAGGAACGCGCGGCTCGAAAGCCGCATCAGATGATTAAAGCCCGCCGCATTCTGCGCGAGAAGGACGATCGAGGGAGGTTTCGAATGGCGCGCTTCGACATGCGCGAGCGCCGGCGCCATGACGGAAAGCTGAATTCCGGCGATCGGCTGCACCCCGGCGGCGGAGAGCGTTTCCGACGCCTCAAGCGCGCCGAAGAGATTGTTGGTGTCCGTGACCGCGACCGCCGGCATCCGGTCGGCGAGACAGAGGTCTTTGAGCTTGCCGATCTTGATCGCGCCCTCGGACAGCGAATAGGCCGAGTGGAGATGAAGATGGACGAAATCTCCCGTCGGTTCCGGCATCAGCGCGCTCCAGGATCAGGCGATTGAAAACGCCAAGTCAGGCGCCGAACACGAAGCTCGCCATCTGGGTCGACGCGATGAGGAGCAGCAATACGCCGAGTCCGATCACGTCCTTCAACAGATTGGTTTCCCCAGTTTCTTCCACGGCTTTATCCACAGACGCCTCCATCGGTCAGGATGTTGTTCGTCTTTTGTTCTATATTCCCTTTTTGTTCTCAAATCCAGCCCAATTTTTTGGACTTTTCAACACGGTCTTGGGGAAGGAATTTGGATTGATTGACTTGTACGGCTATTGACCGTACATACGCGCTAGAAATGGAGACACGTCCTGCTGCCCTTCAGCGATACGACGATGGCGATCGACGAGCCGAAGAACGCGCGTATGGATCAGCGCACCAAGCCGCATGTGAAAGCCGCAATTCAGGAGGCGGCGGCGCTCCTCGGCGTCGATGAAACAACCTTCGTCACGAGCGTCGCCTACGAACGCGCGCGCGCGACAATCGCCGATCACCAGGCGACTGTTCTCTCCGCCGAAGACAGCGCCATGTTTCTGGCGGCGCTCGACGCGCCCGCCTTACCGACCGACGCCCTGAAACGCGCCGCCCGACTTCACAAGGCGGCGGTCCGCGATGGCGCCTGAGGCGGCGCCCGCCTGTGCAATTCAGGCGTTCGATGCGGCGCTTCATGACCGGAAAGAATTTTCGTGCGGTCTTGAGCGCATCGACAATTTTCTGAAGATCACCGCCCGGAAACATCAGGACGGCGACTTCACGCGCGTCTTCGTCGCGGCGCGTCCGGAAGATTTGACCGTCATCGGCTATTACGCCCTCAGCGCGCACAGCCTGACCGGACCGGGCGTTCCTGGCGATCTGACAAAACGCGGCCCTCGCCATTCGATCCCTGCCGCCTATCTTTCCATGATCGGCGTCGACAAGCGCGAACAGGGAAACGGCCTTGGCGTCGTCCTGCTCGCCGACGCGCTGAAGCGGGTGTCAAATGCGTCCGATGCGATCGGCCTCAAGGCTGTCCTCCTCGATGTCGTGGACGATGACGGACCGGACGCTTACGGGCGCCGCCTCGCATTCTACCGGCGAATGGGCTTTCGCTCTTTTCCAAGCCGGGAATCCCGGATGTTCCTGACGCTAAAGGATATTCGCGCGGCGTTTGAGGAATGACTTCACTCGCCGGCGCCGCATGACCGATACAGTTGCTACCTCGCCGCAGGCCTGATGCAATCATGAAGAAAGCGACACCCACTATGAAGAAGACCGCCCCGCAGGAAGCAAAAGCCGAACCCTCCCCCTCCCGCCTTATCGACGCGCGCATCGCGGCGCTCGGCGATTGGCGGGGCGAGACGCTCGCGCGGGTCCGGGCCCTCATCAAGGAGGCCGACCCCGAGATCGTCGAGGCGGTGAAATGGAGAAAGCCCTCAAACCCGATGGGGGTTCCGGTGTGGGAGCGCGCCGGCATCATCTGCACCGGCGAGACGTACAAGGATAAAGTGAAGCTGACCTTCGCCAGGGGCGCCGCCTTGACGGACCCTTCGCGCCTCTTCAATTCCAGCCTCGACGGCGATCAACGGCGCGCTATCGATATCCGCGAGGGCGACAAGATCAACGAGAAAGCGTTGAAAGCGCTCATCCGCGCCGCGGCGGCCCTGAACTTGGGGCGCTGAAGATTTCGGCGTGCGGCGCCGCTCCTTCCGACCGCACATGGAAGAAACCGAAGAGCGTCTGATACCAAGCCGTGCCGGTCGAAACTGATCGCTCGTCCGCCATTCCGGGTTCGCCGTTGCGCGGCGCCCCGGAATGACATCGGGGAATCGGCGTCTATCCGTGCAGGTCTGTATACGGAGCGCTGTGAACCCGGCTGGGGCGATCGTCCGGTAAGTGTTCCGTAGTCAGACAATTAGATGGGATGTCGCTCCGGGGCGCAGTCTCACGCTGCGAACCCGAAGTCCATGCGTTGAGCGGATAGAAGATGGATTCCGGGTTCCGCGCTCACGCGCGGCCCCCGGAATGACAGCGCTGGTTCGAAGCCTCAAGGCGTGAAGAGGCTCAGCATCACCAAAGACGCGATCCAATTCGTTCGCAACCCGCTCTGAAGCGGCGCGCCGGTCAATCCAAAAACCCCTTCACCTCGCGCATGAACGCCTCGAACTGATCGTGATGCACCCAATGTCCCGCCTTTTCAATCAGCGCGACGCGGGCGTTCCTGAAATGCTTTGCGCGGCCGTCCTGTTCGGGGTTCGAGGCCCAGCTGTCAGCGCCGTAGACGAGGAGCGTCGGACACTCGATCGCCGCCCAGAGCGCCTGAATATCGGCGAGCGGCAGATCGAAGGGCGGCCAGACGTGAACGTAATTGTCGAACTTCCAGCTGTAGGTCCCGTCCTCGTTTGAGGTGAGCCCTTGTTCGGTCAGATGCCGCGCCTGTTCGTCCGACAGGAACTTGTTTTCGTCCTTCATGCGCGCAAGCGCGTCGTCGAGCGTCTGATAGCGCTTGGGCGCGCGTGCGCTCGCGGCGCGTTTGTCCTCGATCCATTTCCGCATGCGTTCGGCCATCGGGATCTTGTCGCGCTCGGCCTGCATCCTAGGCGACAGGCCGAGGCCCTCTATCGCGACGAGTTTTCTGACATTCGCCGGATAAAGCCCCGCATAGCGAATCGCGACATTGCCGCCGAGCGAATGGGCGACGATCGTCACCGGCGCCGCTTTGAGCTGATGGACGAGTTGCGCAAAGTCATAGACGAGCGCCCCCATCGAATAGTCGCCGTCGGGCGACCAGTCGCTGTCGCCGTGGCCCCTGAGATCCGGCGCGATGACGTGATAATCGCGCTGAAGCGCGCGCGCGATCCAGTCGAGGCTGCGGCAATGATCGCGCCCGCCATGGAGGAGAATGAGCGGCGGCGCCTTCGCATTGCCCCAGTCTGCGTAATGGAGTTTCAGGCGCTGCGAAACGAAGCGGCGCGATGTCGGTTCGGCGTCCATGGTTCCTGTTTGCCATGAAGCGCTTTCGCGTGGAACAGTCGGCGGCGCCTCGTCCGCCGGCGACGCCGGTCGAGCGATCGCTCACGCCCGCCCCGACCGCCTCCCGCTGCGCGCGAAAATGCGGGTGAAAATACAAGCAAATCGACGCTTGAAGATGCGACGGAAATCTCCATTTCGCATGTTGATATGTGCGAGGCGGGCTGACGCTCGTCTCGCGGCTCTTTGACAAGTGAATGAGGGCGATTGGCGTGGCGGCGAGGCTGGCCATTTCGCAAACGCGGCGTTCCGCAGCGGCGGACGCCGATCAGGTTCGCGCGAGAGCGGAATTTCCCCAACCGCGCGATATCCGCATTATACGGACAAAACCGCCGGAACCCGCATGGAACAAGGACCCGTGGGGGTCGGCGGACGCCGCATCGCCGGAATTGTGCGGACAATTTCACCCGCAGGAGGCGAATATCTAACCGTGCCAGTCTTTTTTCAGCCGCGGCGCGGTGACGAAAAAGAGCGCGGCGGCGAGAACGTAAAATCCGGTTCCGGAGAGAATGGCGTAGCGAAGGGATTCATCGCCGAACTTCGCCGTCATCGCATCCGACAAGGCGCCGATCGCGAGATTGCCGAGCCCGATGCCGATGAGATTGTTGATAAAGAGAAAGACCGCTGAGGCCGTCGCGCGCATGTTGGGCGGAACAAGGTGCTGGAAAGCGGAAATCACGGGCCCAAGCCAGACGAGGCTCAACGCCGTCGGGACCATGAAAAGGAAGAAGGTGAGAAGGAGCGATTTCGACAGGATGCCGCCCACGAAAAACGGAATGGTCGCGAGAAAGGCGAAAGCGGGAACCGCCGCGTAGGCCGCCTTTTGCGCCGGGCCATAGCGGTCGGCGAGAACCCCGCCGAGCCAGATGCCGGCCGTCCCGCCGATGAGGAGGATCGTTCCGTAGAAATAGGACGCAAAAAGGAGCGCCCCCGCCCCTCCCGGGATCAGCGCGGACGGCAGCCAGAAGAAAAAAGACGGGAGAGCGTCGCCGAAGCTCCGCACCAGGAAGGATGGCAGCCAGAAGATGATGCCGTATCCCATCATCGACGACGACGCGGCGCCGAGCGAAAGGCCCCAGAAGCTCGGTTTGCCCGCCAGCGTCTTGACGACATCGACGATACGCGCCGGCTTTTCATGCGCGGCGCCGTCGAGGCCGCCGCGCACCGGGTCCTTGAGCGTGAGCCTCAAGACGGGCGCAATGAGGAGCCCGGCGCCGCCGACGATCATGAAGGCCGCGCGCCAATCGAGAAAACTCGTCAGCACGCCGCCAAGGAGAATGCCCGCGGCCGAGCCGATCGGAATGCCGAAGGAATAAATCGACAGCGCCCGCGCGCGCTTTTCCGACGGAAAATAGTCCGCGATCAGCGAATAGGCGGGCGCAACGCCCCCCGCCTCGCCGACGCCGACGCCCAATCGCGCGAGAAAAAGCTGCGTGAAATTCTGCGCAAAGCCGCAGGCCGCGGTCATCGCGCTCCAAAGGCCGAGCGCGATCGTCATGATCCAGACGCGGCTCTTGCGGTCGGCGAGGATCGCGATCGGCACGCCGAGGAAGGTGTAGAATAGCGCAAAGGCGAGCCCGCCCATCAGGCTAAGCTGCGTGTCGCTAAGCGCGAGGTCTTCCTTGATCGGCACCGCGAGAATGCCGACGATCTGGCGGTCGATGAAATTAAATGTGTAAACGACGACGAGAATGAACAACGCCCAGGCGCGGTATCTGGCCGTCGTCCCGGCGACAGTTTGAGATCCCGCTCTCAACTGCCGGCGCCTGCTTCGGCGAGAAAGGCCCTGACGTCGGCGACCGTTTCCTCCGGCGCCTCTTCCTGCGCGACGTGGCCGACCCCCTCGTAAACGATGAGCCGCGCATTCGGGATCGCGGCTTCCATCCGGCGGCCGTGTTCGAGCGGCATTACGACGTCCTCCGCGCCCCAAAGGATCAATGTCGGCGCCGTGATCGAACGAAGCATCGGCTCGGGATCGGGGAGCGTGAATTCCTCGATCGACTGCACGAAAGCCTCTCCATTGCCGTCCTGCCGCATCATATCGCCGACGAGCCTGATGCGGTCGGGCGTGACCATGCTGTCGTCGCCGTAGATTTTCTGCAAGGTGACGGCGACCCCCGCGTCGGGAGCGGTCCTTAAGAAAAGCGCCATCGGCGCCGGCGGGGAAACCGGCTCCTCGGAGACCCCGTTCGTCGGATATCCGCCCGGCGAAATGAGAATGAGCGCTTGCACCCGGTCGGGCGCCGTCGCGGCGAAACGCCATGCCGCAAGGCCGCCAAGCGAGTTGCCGCCGATGACGGCGCTCTCGATCCCGAGCGCGTCCATGACCTCGCCGAGGAATTCGGCGCGCTCTTGCGGGGAATAGCGCTCCTTGGGGTCAGGGCCGGACAATCCGTGCCCGAGAAGGTCGAAGCGAATGACGCGGTGATCGGTTTTAAGCGCCGCCGCCCAGGCGTCCCACGTCTCGAGGCTGTAGATGAAACCGTGCATCAGGATGACGGGCGGCGCGCCCTCCGGCCCTTCGATCCGGATGCGGACGTTTGCTCCGGCGATTTCCATGATGCGGTCGTCCGCAGTCATGTATTCGGACGCGGCCGGCGCCTCGCCCGGCAGCGATGACCAGTAATAATAGCCCGCGGCGGCGATCGCCGCGAAAACAAGCAAGGCGAGGAGTTTTTTCAGCAAGATCTTTCCCTGTGCGGCGGGCGGAAAAAATCGGCGCGGGCGATTGAGAACGTTTAGGCCGCCCGCGCCGTCAGGGAGGACGAACGAACGCGCCGCGCGGAAGAATGGGAGGAGATTCTTCCCGGCGCGGCGCTTTCGCAGTTGCTAGAATGCGACCTGGATCGTGCCGGTGACCGTGCGCGGCGGCCCGTAGAAGGCGGTCAACACGCCTTCGCGGCCGAGCGTCGGCGTCAGCGGCTGAACAAAGCTGCCGTCGAGGTTATGCGCGAGGAAGTCATAGCCTGCGACGCGGTATTCCCGGTCGAAGAGGTTCTTGCCGTGAACGCCGATCTGCCACCGATTGTCTTCTGACGTCCAAACGAGGCTCGCATCGACAAGTCCGTAACCGCCCTGATCGAGAAACGCATTCGCAACTTCGAAAATATGCGTCCGCGACTTGTAGGAAGCCTGAGCGATCAGCGAGAGATCTCCGCCGGCGACGGGGCGCGTGTAATTGGTCGTGATCGCGCCCGAAAATTCCGGCGTGTTCTGGATGACGCGCTGATCGGAAATGTCCGTCAGAACGCCGCCGACGCTGACAAGAAACTCCGTATACTTTGCGTCGATCCATCCGCCGCCCCAGGCGACCTGGAAGGAGTCCCCTGCGCCGAAGATGTCTTCGCCGAGGAGCGCGGTCCCTTCCCATTCGATGCCGTAGAAGCGCGCCTTGCCGGCGTTCGTCGTAATGCCGACGAATGTCGGCAAGCCGGTCAAGGCGTCAATCGCGCCTTCAGAGCCCGGTATCTGAACATTCGTGTAGTCGGCGTAGAAGAAAGCGAGATTTGACTGGATGCGCCCTTCTGCAAGCGACGACTTCCAGCCGACTTCATAGGAATCGACTTCTTCCGGCTCGAACAGGAAGAACTGCTTCACATCTTCTTCGTCGAAATCTCCATCGCCGTCGACATCGAGCGCAACAGTATCGCCGGGAAAGTCGACACGTGCGCGGTTCGACTGACCTCGCGGGTCAAAGCTGCCGCCCTTGAAGCCCTGCGAGTAGGAGACGTAGAAATTGTGCTCGTCGTTCGGGCTCCACGCAAGCGACACGCGCGGGCTGAAGTCGGTGAAGGTTTCCGATCCCTGAAAGTCCGAGGTCGTCGCCAGCGGCACGGTCGACGTCCCGCCGAAAGGAGGCGTCGCCCCGGTGAGGAAGGTCTGACGCAGAACGGTCGACGACCGCTTGTCGCTCGTATAGCGGCCGCCGACGGCAAGTTCGACGCCCGGCACGCTGAGGATCGATTCAAGATCGAAGGTCAAATCGCCGAAGACCGACCATGAACTCGTGTCGACGTCGCCCGTCGTATTGGCGTTGAGCCCCGCAAGGCTCGTGAAGAGAAGAACGTCGAACGTATCGAACGCGTTGGCGTCGATATAGTAGAAGCCAAGCAGGCCGTTGACCGCTTCGCTCGAATAGAGGAGCTGCAATTCCTCCGTCCACTGCTCGTTCTCGTAAATGACGGGAACGTCGACGTCGGCGGCCGGCAACGCGTCGAAATCGATCTGCTGGATATTGTCGTCCTTGCGATAGGCCGCAATGTTCCGCAGCGTAAACTGCTCGTTGAGCTCGATGTCGATGTGCAGCGCGCCGCCATAGGCTTCCGCCTCATTTTCACCGGTGAGGCCGCCTTGAGAGTCATAAACGTCCGCCAGCACCGGCGCGCCGGTGAGAAGGCCCGGAATGAGCCTGTGGCCGCCTTTCGGATTGGACTTGTCCTTGAGGTAATCGCCGCTGAGGCGGATCGATACGATATCGTTGTCGTATTCGGCGCTGGCGCGGAACGCGAGGACATCCTTGTCGTAATTCTCCGCGCCCGTCGTCAGGTTCTCGCCGTAGCCGTTGCGGCTCAGATAGGCGACGGAGCCGCCCACGGCGAAGTCTTCCGACACCGGCAATTCCGCCGTGCCGACGATATCGAACTGGCCGAACGTGCCGGCCGACCCGCGCAGTTTCAGCATGGGATCGTCGCCAAGCCGCTTCGTCACGTATTTGACGGCGCCGCCAACGCTGTTGCGTCCATAAAGCGTCCCTTGCGGGCCGCGCAGGACTTCGATCCGCTCAACGTCGTAAATATCAAGGACGGCGGCCTGCGGCCGGTTGAGGTACACGTCATCGACATAAATGCCGACGCCGGATTCAAAACCTGCGACCGGATCCTGCTGGCCGACGCCGCGAATGAACGCCGTCAACGTCGAGTTCGTCCCACGCGAGACCTTCAAAGTGAGGTTCGGAATCGACTGCGTCAGATAGGTGATGTCCTGTGCGCCCTGTTGTTCGAGTTTGTCGCCGCTCACAGCAGTGACCGCAATTGGAACTTCCCTCAGCGATTCATCGCGCCGGCGGGCGGACACGATGATCTCGTCCGTCGTCGCGCCGGTCTCCCCTGATTGTGCAAATGCGCGCCCTGCGCCCGCCGTCAGCGAAATGACCGACGCAAATCCGAGCGCGGCGGCGCGCGCGGAGGCGTAATTTTTTCCAGCCATAGACATGATCAACCCTCCCAACACGGCGAATTGAATTTCGCCTTTCGCTTGGGAATTTAGGGCGTTGGCAATTCTGCGCCCATGACCGGAGCGATCGTGGTTAGTGGTCTTTTTCGCTCAATTTGCTTTCACCGGAGACGACTCCGAAAACGCCTTCGGGGTGAGGCCGTTCCAGGCCTTGAACGCGCGATTGAAGGCCCGGAAGTCGGAAAACCCAAGTTCTTCAGCAACTTCCGCCACCGACTTCCGCCGCCGAAGAAGCGCTTTCGCCGCATCGTTAAGGACGTCGCGGCGAAGGTCGCGGAAGCTCACCCCTTCGACCTCAAGCCGGCGGCGCAAGGTCGCCACGCTGACGCCCGCAAGCGCGGCTATTCGCGTTTGATCGATGACGCCTTTTCCAAGAGCGTCCTTGACGAAGAACTCGGCCTGACGAAACCGAAACGGCTGATGCCCCACGCCGGCGATTTCCGTAATCTTGGCGTGCACCCGCGCGGACGTCAGTTGATCAGCAGGCGGAGGATCAAGCGCAGAGTCGACGAGCGCAGCGTCATAATCGAGCACATATTGCTCCGAGCCGAACCGGACCGGCGCATCCCAGAAAGCAAGATGCCCTGACCCTCGTTCATTCTGCGGCCGAGGAATCGCGACACGCCGAAGCGCTGAATGGGCGATTGCGGGCGCCACCGTCGATAGCATGCAATGGAGAAAGATCTGAATGCATTCCATGAAGAAATGCGTGTGCTCGACGCTGCCTTTCAGCGTATACGGAAAATCCCTGTCATCAGTGACAAACTGAACGACCCGCCCTCTCCTGCGAACGCGATTGTATTCCCCCCCGTGAATGAGATTGTAGGTGCGCGCGAAAATCGTCATCGCATCGTGGAGCGACCTCGCGTCCTTCACCTGCCCCATGATGAAATCGGTCGTGCCGGGCAGAAGCTGGCGGGACGATAATTGGCAGGTCTCATCTTCAAGCGTTGCTGAGATGAAGTTTCGAATGCGATAATAGTCGGCGAGCGCTATCCTCGTGTTGTCGGGCCCGGCGAACAGATCGGGCGGAAGATCGAGCGCTCCAAGCAGCTTTTCTGCGGGAAGCCCGCGCGCCTGGGCCAGTTCAACCATCGGCTTCACTTGCCCGGCGAGGACAAAAATGGTCGACCTGCCGTCGAAATCCGTCCGTCGCCCATCCCGCATGTCCGCCGCGGCAATCTGCTTCGATCGCGAAGGAACGCTCATCTCTCCGGCCTCGGGTTCGCGCTGCAAAGCCATGGGGCATTTCACAAGACCGCCGCCGATCCGTCAACGCAGCAATGTCGGTCCTGACCGCAGTTGGCGGCCTCGCCCCGGACTCTGTATAGACGCGGTCGAAGGAGTTCCCCAAAGGACTTTAATGCTCGACCGGCTTTATACCGATGCGCGGCTCGCGACCATGGATCCGGCGCGGCCCGGCGCCTATGGCGCCATCGCAGCCGGCGCTGTCGGCGTCCGCCAAAACCGAATCAGTTTCGTCGGAACAGCGGCGAAAGCGCCGCCCGCGCGCGAAATTATTTCGTTGAACGGTCGGTGGGTTACACCGGCCCTCATCGACTGCCATACGCACCTCGTTTTCGGCGGCTGCAGGGCCAACGAATTTGAAATGCGCCACAAGGGCGCAAGCTATGAAGAGATCGCCAAAGCCGGCGGCGGCATACTTTCGACCGTCGCGGCCACACGCAACGCCGCCCTCGAAGATCTCGTCGAGAGCGGGCTTGAACGCGCGGAAGCCCTGAAGCGCTCCGGCGTTGCGACGATCGAGATCAAGTCCGGCTACGGCCTGACGCCGGGCGATGAAGAAAAAATGCTGATCGCAGCCGGTGAAATCGCGCGCGCAGCGAGGATGCGGGTGAAACGCACGCTGCTTGCGCTCCATGCGCTGCCGTCGGAATACAGGAGCGACAGAGCGGGTTATGTGCGGCTCGTCTGTGAAGAGATGATTCCTGCTATCGCCCAGCGCGGCCTCGCCGACGCCGTCGACGCTTTCTGCGAGGGTATCGGCTTCACGACGGACGAAGTGCGCGCCGTATTCGAGGCGGCGAGGAAAGCGGGTCTTCGCGTCAAGCTCCACGCCGAGCAATTGTCGAACATGAACGGCGCGGCGCTCGCCGCCGAATTCGGCGCGCTGTCCGCCGACCATCTTGAATACGTCGGCGAAGCGGGCGTCATCGCTTTGGCGAAAACGGGAATGGTCGCGGTTCTCCTTCCTGGCGCATTCTACGCATTGAAGGAAACGAAAAAACCTCCGGTCGATCTCTTCCGCAAGCACGGCGTCCCGATGGCGGTTGCGACCGACCTGAACCCGGGCACATCGCCGGCTCTGTCGGCGCCCATGATGATGAACATGGCGGCGACGCTGTTCGGTCTGACGCCCGAAGAAACGCTCGCCGGCATGACGCTCAACGCCGCCAAAGCCCTCGGCCTTGACGCTGAGACAGGCGTGATCAAAGAGGGCCTCGCTGCCGATCTCGCGGTCTGGAATATCGATCATCCGGCAGAACTTTCCTACTGGATCGCGCATCCAGGACCAGACGCGCTGATCATCGGCGGAGTCGAGATATGAAGAGGGTGACCAAAAGGACGTCATTCCGGGGCGTCCCAAAGGGAAGAACCCGGAATCCATGGCGCCGCAAGATGGGCTCCGGGTTCTCGCCTTCAGCGAGCCCCGGAGTGACAGGAAAATTGAGTGAAGCATGACCGGCACAAGACGAAACGCCCGCACCGTCCGCGCCCGCACCGGGACCGAGATGAAAGCCAAGCACTGGACGACGGAAGCCGCCGTCCGTATGCTGATGAATAATCTCGATCCGGACGTCGCCGAGGACCCGCACGCGCTCGTCGTCTATGGCGGCATCGGGCGCGCGGCGCGCAACTGGGAATGTTTCGACAAGATCGTCGAGATACTGGAGCGGTTGAACGAGGATGAAACGCTGCTCATTCAATCGGGGAAGCCGGTCGGCGTTTTTCCGACCCACAAGGACGCGCCGCGCGTTCTGCTCGCGAACTCCAATCTCGTGCCGAAATGGGCGACATGGGCGCATTTCAACGAACTCGACGCCAAGGGCCTGATGATGTACGGCCAGATGACGGCGGGGTCGTGGATCTATATCGGCAGCCAGGGAATTGTTCAGGGTACGTATGAAACCTTCGTCGAGATGGGCCGCCAGCATTATGATGGCGACCTCGCCGGCAAATGGATTTTGACGGCGGGCCTCGGCGGCATGGGCGGCGCGCAGCCGCTCGCCGCGGTGATGGCGGGCGCCGCGTGTCTTGCGATCGAATGCCAGCAATCGCGCATCGATAAGCGGCTTGAAACAAAGTATCTCGACGAGCAGGCGCGCGATCTCGGCGACGCGCTCGCGCGGCTGGAACAGGCGAAGAAAAACAAGCGCGCGGTCTCGATCGGCCTTCTCGGCAACGCGGCGGAAATCCTTCCCGAAATGATCCGCCGCGGCGTTCGTCCCGATGCGGTGACCGATCAAACCTCCGCGCATGATCCGGTGAACGGCTATCTCCCGATCGGGTGGGCCGTCGATGAATGGATTTCACTCCGCGAGCGCGATCCGAAAAAAGTCGAGCGCGCCGCGCGCGCCTCGATGGCCAAGCACGTTGAAGCGATGCTTCAGTTTCACAAAATGGGCGTTCCGACATTCGACTACGGCAACAACATTCGGCAGGTCGCCTTCGACGAAGGCGTCAAGAACGCCTTCGATTTTCCGGGATTTGTTCCGGCCTATGTCCGCCCGCTTTTCTGCAAGGGCGCCGGCCCGTTCCGCTGGGCGGCGCTCTCTGGCGATCCTTCCGACATCGCGAAGACCGATGCGAAAGTGAAAGAACTGATGCCCGACGACAGGCATCTCCATCGCTGGCTCGACATGGCGCGGACACGCATCAAGCTTCAGGGGCTCCCTGCCCGCATCTGCTGGGTCGGTCTCGGCGATCGCCATCGGCTAGGCCTCGCCTTCAATGAGATGGTCGCCAAAGGCGAATTGAAAGCGCCGATCGTCATCGGCCGCGATCATCTCGACTCAGGTTCCGTCGCCTCGCCGAACCGCGAAACCGAAGCGATGAAAGACGGCAGCGATGCGGTGTCGGACTGGCCGCTGTTGAATGCGCTGCTCAATACCGCCAGCGGCGCAACCTGGGTCTCGCTCCATCACGGCGGCGGCGTCGGCATGGGCTATTCGCAGCACGCCGGCGTCGTCATCGTCGCCGACGGGACCGAAGACGCGGCGCGGCGCCTGAAGCGCGTTCTCTGGAACGATCCCGGCACGGGCGTCATGCGTCACGCGGATGCGGGCTATGAGATCGCGATCGATTGTGCGCGCGAGAAGGGTTTGGATTTACCGATGGTGGGTCGAGGATGAGAGTTTTCCGGGAAATCAAATGAAGCTGGCGACAACCTCCGCCTATGATCCAAATCACGAGACTGAAACTTTCGGCGATTTGGACGAGACTCACGCCCTCGCGAAATTCGATGAATTTCCGTGGAGCGACTTGGCGCGGCAAACGCGAGATATCGAGCTAAAGGAAGAAGATTGTGTTGACGCCGATCTGACCTTTCTAATCGACAAATGCCATTTCACGGCGCGGGTAAAAGATAACGCCATGTCGTTTGATGTTGAGGTATGCGTGAGACTAGCCAAGAAACTTCTTGGAATATTCGATCGGCCTAAATTCTATGCTTTTGACGGATTGCCGACAAAAGAAACTCGAGAGGCGCTGCGTGTTTTTCTCGCTAAAAGCGATGAGGATCAGCACGCTTATTTCCAAAATTTGACAGATCAATGCCGGAAATGAGATCGAAAGCAAGGCAATGAAGTCAATTGAACTCTCTCCCGGCTCAGTCACCCTCGCCGATCTTCGCGCGATCTGGAAGGGCGCTGACATTTCGCTTTCCGCTGAGGGCTTCGCCGCCGTCGACGTCGCCGCCGCTAGCGTCGAGCGCATCGTCGCTTCGAACAAGACCGTTTACGGATTGAACACGGGCTTCGGCTTGCTCGCCAATACGCGCATTCCGAACGATCGGCTGGTCGAGCTGCAAAAGAAGATCGTTC
>JBMOOR010000102.1:0-20532 GCA_049324555.1 Pseudomonadota bacterium
ATCGCGCCGAGGCGCCGATCGAGGTCGCCGCCGCCGCGACGACGCCGGCGGCGATGACGGCTGCGATCAGCGTTTCTGGCAATGAAAATCCGCGCTGCTGCTTGGAATCAACTATTCGGACGCGCGCTCTAATCCTCACGGGCGATCCTCCCGGAGATCGCCGCGACCGACAGGGCGGCTTCAGCTTCTTGTTTGCGAAGCCGAACGGCGATCGCCGCCTGTTTGAGCCCGACTGCGAGGAAGAGCCGATTCTCCTCGCGGCCGTTCCATAGCGCGACGACGCCGTGCGCATAGCGACGATCAATCCCGAGCGCGGCGATCTTGTAGCCGGCGGCGTCCGCCTCGATCAGCACCGGCTCGCCGGAGGCCTCGGCGGAAAGTCGCGCGCGCTTGAGGTCGGTCATAAGCTCATCCGCGGCGCGATCGACGGCGAGCCTCGGCGCACGCGCCGCGATCGCGGCGCCGGCGATCCCGGTCGCCAGCGAAAGGATCGACAGGCCGACGAGTATCTCGACGAGAGTGAGGCCGCGCTGTCGCCTATTTTTTGCGGATGTCTTCATCCTCGCCGCTTCCGCCTTCCTCTCCGTCGGCCCCGAGGCTGACGACGACAAATTCCTCCGTCTCCGGATCCTGCTCATAAAGGTAGGGACGCCCCCAGGGGTCGGTGAGGCCGCTCGCGTCCTTAAGATAAGGCCCGCGCCAGGCGGTCGATCCGGTGGGAGCCGCGACGAGCGCCGCCAATCCCTCGTCCGGCGTCGGATATCTTTCATGATCGAGGAAGAAGAGTTCGAGCGAGGCGGCGAGATTGGCCGCTTGCGTGCGCGCGATGTCGCCCTTGGCGCGGCCCAGATAGCCGATGACGCGCGGTGCGACGAGCGCGGCGAGGAAAGCAAGGATTGCGAGCACGACGAGGAGCTCAAAGAGCGTCAAGCCCTGCTGCGCGCGGCGATGCTGCGGTTTCTTCATGGCTCTCTTAATAGACCGCCTCGTTGAGACTCAAGACGCCGGTCATGACAGCGGCGATGACGCCGGCGGTCAATAGCCCCATGAGGGCGGTCAGGACCGGCGCAAGGAGCGCCATCAATCGCTTGAGCGAGGACCGCACCAGCGTTTCGGCCCGCGTCGCCGCTTGCGCGGCAAGGCGCGCAAGATCGCCCGTCTCCTCGCCGATTTCGAGGAAGCTCACGAGATCGGCGGGACAGGAGGTATGCTTGCGAATCGCCGGCGCAAGGCGCTCGCCGACGCGCACCGCGCCTTCCGCGTCCTCGACTTCGGCCTTCAGCGTTTCGACGCTCATGGCGGCTCGCGCGAGCGGCATCGCCTTGGCGATCGGCGCGCCGCCGTCAAGGAGGGTCGCAAGCGTCCGGAGGAAACTCGCATACTCGCCATAGCGCAAGATCCTGCCCGCGACCGGCGCGGAAAGGCGGAGCCTCTCGAATGGGGCGGCGTTGCGCCTCGCCGCATAGCGCGCCGTGAGAACGGACCCGAGCGCGATAACCGGCGCCAAGGGCCAATAGCGGCGGACTGCGGCGCCGGCGGCGAGCACAAATTGCGTTTCGGGTGGCGGCTTCGCGTCCGCGGTCGCGAAGATCGCCTCGAACTGCGGCAGCACGACGAAGCTCAAGAAGATGAGCGTCGCAATGATGAGGACGACGAGCGCCGCGGGGTAGGCGAACTGCGCGAGGATTTCGCGGCGGAGCTTTAGAGCCTCGTCATAATGCGCCGCGAGCCGCTCCATCTGCTTGCCGAGCGCGCCTAGGGCTTCTCCCGCTTCGATCAGCGCCCGGAAGAGCCTCGGCGTCTCATAGGCGCTCCGTTGAAGCGCGTCGGTCAAGCTTCGTCCGCCGCGCACGTCAGCAAGAAGCCCTTTTAGGAACGCGCCCTCGCGCGGCGAGGTCGCTTGCTCGCTCGCGAGCTTTATGGCCGGCGCGATCGGAATGCCGGCGCAAAGAAGATCGCGTAGACGCGCGGAGAGTTCCGCAAGCTCCTTCATGGTCAGGCGATCGCCGCGCCGCGCAACGTTCAATCCCGAAAGGAGCGATGACTGCTGTTCTTTGACGGTCAGCGGCAGAAGCCGGCGCGCCTTCAGCGCCGCCTCGGCGGCGCGCGCATCCGGCGCTTCGATGATTCCAGCAACGACGGCCCCAGCGCCGGTCTCCGCAGCGTAACGCCAGCGTTTTTCCGCGTTCATCCGGCGACCGCCTTTAAGAGCTCCTGACGCGTCGTCAGGCCTTTCGCGATCTTCGCCTCGCCGTCCTCCTTGAGGCTCCGGAAGCCGTTCGCACGCGCGATGCGCAAAAGTTCCGCAGCCGTTGGCCGCCCCTTGATCGTCGCGCGCAACGCCTCGTCGACGTCAAGGATTTCGGCGATCGCCAGCCGGCCGTAAAATCCCGATCCTTCGCAGCGCGGACAGGGCGCCGTGGCGAGATCGCGCGGCCCTGACGCTCCGCCGCAAAGAGAGCAGATCTTCCGGACCAGGCGCTGGCCGACGACGCCAAGGAGGGTCGAGGCGACGAGATAATCCTCAACGCCCATGTCGAGAAGACGCGTCACCGCAGTGACCGCGTCATTCGTATGGAGGGTCGACAGCACGAGATGGCCCGTTAAGGCCGCCTGCACCGCGGTGCGCGCGGTTTCGAGATCGCGCATTTCGCCGACCATGATGATGTCGGGATCGTGCCGCAGAAACGAGCGGAGCGCATGCGCGAAAGTGAGCCCGATCGCCGGATTGACCTGCGTCTGCGACACGCCGTCGATTTTGTACTCGACTGGGTCCTCGATCGTGAGGATCTTGACGTCGCGCGCGGCGAGCCGCTGCAGCAGCGCATAAAGCGTCGTCGTCTTGCCGCTTCCCGTCGGGCCGGTGAGAAGGAGAATGCCGTTCGGCCGGTCGGAGAGGCGATAAAGGAGCGCCGCCGCCTCCGGCGTGAAACCAAGCGCTTCGAGATCGAAGCTCACGTCGTCGCGCTGCAGAAGCCGGAGCACGACGCCTTCGCCATGCACATTCGGCGTCGCCGAAATGCGCATGTCGATCGGCCTCCCGCCGACCGGCATTGTAAAGCGCCCGTCTTGCGGGCGGCGTCGCTCGGCGATGTCGAGACTGCTCAAGATCTTGAACCGCGACACGACGGCGAGCCCTTGAGCGATTGTCAGCGCCTCGCGCTCGACAAGCGATCCGTCAACGCGGAATCGCACGCGAAATGATCGCTCTTCAGGCTCCAGATGAATGTCCGACGCGCGCGCCTTAACAGCCTCCGCGACAAGCCGGTTGCAAAGCCGCACCGCGGGCTCCGCGCTCGCAAGGTCTTTCAAACGCTCCGCGTCGCCGCCATTGACCTCAAGGCTCACCTCGCGCTCGCTCGAAACATCGTGATCGGCGTCAAGCTGGCGAAGGAACGCGTCGATTTCCGTCGCCGTCGCGATGACTGGACGAACGGGACATCCCAGCGCAAACGCGCAGCCGCGAGGTCCGGTTAGGTCCGTCGGATCGGCTATGGCGACAAGCGCTTCGCCGTCGCGCTCGCTGACAGGAACCGTTCGCGTCGCCGCAAGAAACGCCGCTGAGGTTTTTTTGGCCAGCGCGAGATCGACGGACGCCGCGGCTGGCAATCTCTCGCAGCCGACAATCTCGGCGAACCCTGAAGCGAGCGCCTCCTCCCCGGCGAGCGCGAGGCCGCAAATTGCAAGATCAAGCGGCCGACGGTCAGCCGCCGCAAGTTTTTCAATCGCAGCGCAGTCACTCGCGGCGATAAGCCCTCTCGCGCTCAAAGCGTCCAGTGTTTCGGCTACGGACATCGACGTCAGCAAACGGCACCGTTTGCTGACGTCGTCAGCCGATGTCTGCAGACGCGCGTCGGCGTCATTTGCGTGCAAAGCGGCGTTCACGCGGGCAAGCATCGGACGCCGCGAGCTCGTCGTCAATTCAATTGCATGCGCGCGCTGCGTGGTTCGGAGTCGCTGGCGCGCTGCAATATTCGCGCGCGGTTCAATGCTTGAAGAGAAAAAATTCTGATCAAATATTGTCCCGTCAAATGCGCCGCTGATTGACGACATCAATTTGATGTGAAAGGCTGCAGCCGATCTAATTTTGGGGGAGGTCGACCACCCGGCAATCAAGCGCTCGCGTCCTGTAGTCTGCTGCAGTCGTGTTGTGTTGTTGCGCTCGAATGCGCCCGCATTCGAGAAAGAACAGGGTTGCGCCCGGAAGCCGCATTCGTCTCCCGAGCTTTTAACGCCGACGCCACGCGTGTCGGGCGGACGGAGGCGGTTATGCCCAATGTTGCCGGACCCGAAATTGACAGGCCCGAAGCGTTGAATTCGAGGCGTCGCGCGCCTTTGCGCCGCGCGTCCGCGCAGGCCAATATTGCACGGCTTGTCGCTTTCGCGCTCGTCGCATTCTGGTTGGGCGCCGCCGCGGCCCAGTCAACGCCGGTTTGCCTCGGAAAGACGGACGCAACAGGTGGCCGGATGCGCTTTGTCGCCTTGGAGGCGCATGCCGGCGCTTTCGAAAGCGCCGGTTTCCGGCGGTTTCAGTGTCCGACGCTGTCGCGGACGATCATCGACGGCCAGAAGGCCCGGTGCGACCGGATCAGAGCAAGCATCGACGTCGGGAAAAACATGCTGGCGGATCTTTACGGCCTGTCCGTCACGCAGATGTGCGATGCGACGGACGCTTGGTTCTCAACGCAGAAATAGGACGCGCGCCATGAAGCGAATAGCTCCGCGTGCCGCGTGCGCCGTCATGGCCGCCGCGTCGTTCTTGTCGCCGCCGCAGGCGATGTCCGAAACCGTCACCTATAAATACGACCCCTTGGGGCGCGTCATCGCCGCCTGTTACGGGACGCAGAACAAGCACATGGCGTTCTCTTATGACGCCGCCGGCAATCGAACGAACGCCGCGGTCGCGGCGTCGTGTCTCAACGTGGCTCCCGTCGCTTACAACGACGGCGGCGGCGGTCCGCACCAAGTTTATGAAACGGTCACGATCAACGCCGTCGCAAATGACATCGACACGGACGGAGACGCCCTGACGATTACGAGCGCGTCGTGCCAGAGTTCGGGCTGTTCTGTGACGTTCAGCGTCAGCCATCTCTTCGTGCTTGGAACGTCCGCCGGCCCCAAAGACGTCACCTATGACATCGCCGACGGCAATGGCGGAACCGATCAGGCGTCCGCCAATGTCATCTTCACGGATGATTGCCCGTTGTGTTGACGCAAGGCGCCGCTTTCAAGCCAAGAGCAGTCGCGAGAACCGGGATTGGGGTGAGGATTATGTTGAGACATTCGGATCGGCGAGACACAGCCGGGCTGATCGCGGCGCTCGCGTTTCTCTTCGCGTTCCTCATCGGCGGGTTCATCGCTTCCGCGCAGGAGGTTGATCCCCTGCCGACGCGACCGCAGCCCGAAGAAAGCGGCATCGATCCGGCTTCAGGCGCCTTGTATCTCTCGACCAGCGACGTCTCGATCGGCAGCCCCGGACAGGGCGGCCTTGCTTTCGTGCGGAACTGGGTCGGCGATCATTGGCGGCCGAACACGCTTGGAACGATTTCGAACGGCAGCGCCGGAAAGGTGCTCGTCAATCTCGGAAACGCCTCTGACGAGTTTCGGATTTCGGGGTCGAGCTACATCAATACGAAAGGCACCGGGGCGACCCTCTCCTTCGCCTCACCCTATTACACCTACACCGACCGCGCGGGCGTGGCGATCGTCTTTGATTCCAATTTGCCGGCGAATTTTACGGCGACGAACAACGACGCCGCGAAACAAGCGCTGGCGGTGATGACGTCGATAACCGCGCCGAGCGGGGCGACGACGAATTTCACCTACAAAACCGTGACCTTGGCCTTCCTGTCGGCGCCCAACAACAAGGCGACGCGGCTCCAGTCGGTGACCAACAGCTACGGCTACATGCTGCATTTTGACTATGGCAATGACGCCAATCCGCCGACGACGCAAGCGGCGCTCGATGATTGGAACATCGGCGCCAGCATCACGGCGATCAATCTAGCCGTCGAATATTGCAGCGCGACGGCGGACGACTGCACGCTGACGAATTCCTGGCCGACGGCGACTTACCACTTCATCTCTGGATACGTCGGCGGCTTCGCGCGACCGTTTGTCGTCATAGACTCAGCCGGCGACCAGGAGACCTATCAGTACGACGCCTCCAATCGCATCATCGGCAGCTCGAAATTCAACATCATCTACACCTATGACGCGCAAGGCCGCATCGCGACGCATAACCGCGGCTTTGGAACCTGGAATTACGCTTACGCGGACACTTCGACGACGCGGACCGCAACGATCACCAACCCGGCGAACAAATCCCGGACGGTCGTTTCAAGCCTTGCCGCGGCGACGCTCGGCCATATCCTTTCGGCGACCGACGAGACCGGGAAGACGACAAGCTTTACCTATGACGCGCTCGGCCGGCTTAAACGCGCGACGGCGCCTGAAGGGAACTACGTCCAGTACAATTATGATTCCGAGACCGACAGCGCGACGCGCGGGAACGTCCTCACCATCGTGCAGGGAAGGAAACCCGGCGCGACGATTCCGGCCGCCGCGACGATCACGACGTTCGAAGCGTTCTACCCCGCATCGTGCTCAAACCCCAGGACCTGCAACAAGCCCGATTGGGTCAAGGACGCGCTCGGCAACACGACGACGTTCACCTATGCCGCAACCCATGGCGGCGTCGTCACCGCAACCTCGCCCGCCGTCGGGAGCGGCACGCCGCAAACGCGCTACAGCTACGCGCAAAAGCAGGCCTATTTTCACGATTCCGCGTCGACCTATGCGAACGGGGCCGCGACCTACGTGCTCGTCGGAACGTCAGCTTGTCCGACCGGCGCAGGCGCCAACTGCGCCGGTCAGGCGTCGGAAGCGTTGACGACGATCAGCTATTACGGCGTTTCACAGGTCAACAATCTTCTGCCGATCTGGAGCGAGCGATCATCGGGCGACGCGGCGATCGCGTCGAAGGTGAAGTTCACCTGGGACAATCTCGGAAACCTGTCGACAACCGACGGGCCGCTCACCGGCACCGCGGACACGACCATGTATTTCTATGACAACGCCAGGCGTCAGATCGGGGCGATCGGGCCTGATCCCGACGACACGGGGCCGCTTCTCCGCCGCGCCGTGCAAACCACTTACTCTTCGCAAGGCCTGCCGGCGACTGTTCAGCAGGGAACGGCGACGGCGCAGACGCTCGCTGCCTTGAACGCCATGACAGTACTCAGCCGCGCATCGAACGGCTACGACGCTTACGGCCGCCCGATCCGCCTTACGGTCATGGACGGCAGCGGGACCGATCAATTGTCGGTCGAGCAATACACATATGACAACGCCGGCCGTCTCCAGTGCGCCGCCCAGCGCATGAACCCGGTCGTCTATTCGGTCCTGCCGACGAGCGCCTGCCTCCAGTCGACCGTGACAACGAACGGCTTTGATCGGATATCGCAGACGATCTATGACGACGCCGGGCGAACGCTCCAGGTGCTGACCGGTGTCGCGTCGACCGCGGCGCAAACGACGGCGACCTATGCCTACACCAACAACGGCCTTATCTCGACGTTGATCGACGCCAAAGGACAGAAGACGACTTACGGCTATGACGGCTATGATCGGCTTTATCGGATCCGGTATCCCCATGCGACGAACGTCGGAACGAGCTCGACGCAGGACGATGAGTATTTCACGCACGATGGCAATTCGAACATCCTGACCTATGAACGCCGCGGCGGCGAGACGGCGACCCCGGGTCCCGTCTTCACGTTCACCTATGACGCGCTGAATCGCGCGACCTTCCGCGATGCGTCGTCGTCGTCGCTCGACCAGACCTTCGTCTACGACAATTTCGGACGGCTGTCGTCGTCGGTGAAGGACGGGCGCACGGCGAGCTATGTCTACGACGCGCTCTCCCGCGTCACCTCGGAAGGCGGACAGGTCAACGGCCTTTCCGTCTCCTACCAGTATGACGCCGCCTCCCGCCGCACGCGGATCACCTGGCCGGGGTCGCCGTCGCTCTACGTCCAGTATGATTACGACCTCACCAATGCGATGACGACCGTCAAGGAGAACGGGACGACGACGCTCGCGACCTATTCTTATGACAATCTCGGGCGGCGGGCTTCGCTGACGCGCGGCAACGGCGCGACGACGAGCTACGGCTATGACGCGGCCTCGCGGCTCACTTCGCTGACGCACGACCTCGCCGGGACCTCGCAGGACGTGACGCAGACCTTCGCCTACAACCCCGCCGGCGAAATCACTTCCCAGGCGACGTCGAACGCCGCCTATGAATGGTCCTTGGGCGGGTATTTCTCGAACGACTACACGGCGAACGGATTGAATCAGATCCTCGTCTCGGGCGGGCTCAATCATGCCTATGACGCCAGGGGCAACACGACCGGCGTTGGCGCGAAGGTCTTCGGCTACAATGAGGACAACCAGCTGACCTCGGCCTCAGGCGGAGGGCTCGCGGCGTCTTACCTCTATTACGATCCTGCCGGCCGACCCTGGCGGCACATCAATTCGACGACGTCGACGACGACGAAGTTCCTATACACCGGCGCGCAGCTCATCGGCGAATATGACGGCTCTAACGCGCTGCAGCGGCGCTATGTGCCGGGCGCCGGCGCCGACGAGACGCTCGTCTGGTATGAAGGGAACGCCAATCTCAATGACAAGCGCTTTCTCGCCGCGGACGCGCGCGGGTCGATCGTCGCGGTGACGGACGGAACCGGCGCGGCGACGGCGATCAACACCTATGACGCCTATGGAACCCCGGCGACCGGCAATCTCGGCCGCTTCGGCTATACGGGCCAGATGTGGCTCGCCGATCTGAAGCTCTTCCATTACAAGGCGAGGAGCTACAACACCGAAACGGGGCGCTTCATGCAGACCGACCCCATCGGCTACGCAGGAGGGATCAACCTTTATGGCTATGCGAACAACAATCCGATCAATGCGACGGATCCGAGCGGCCTCGAACCCGACTGTGTGCACTGCGGCGGCACGGAAGGGTCTCCGCCGCGACCGCCAAATGGCTGGCCGACAACGTGGCCAAACCTCTGGGATTTCGCTTGCAGCACCGGCAATTGCCAGACCGTTTTCGTCGGCAGGGGCTCGCCCCATCCAGCGGGCAGCGGCCTAGACGGCGGCGGCGCGCACGCGCAGGCGTCGAGTTTTGTGGCATATATCCCGTTCCTGTTGTTCGGGGGCAATCATGCAGGATCATCCGGCGACATCGCCGTTGGGCTCGCCGGCGTCTTTACTGACGCGATGCTTGCGGCCATTTGCAACGGACCTGGCGGATGCATCACAGTCGTCGCGGACAAGTCGCAAAATTTACGCCCTGAGCAGGATTTGCTAAAGTACAATAGAGAACAGCTTCAACAAATGTATCAAGATGCTAGAAAACAGGGCAACTACGAAGAAGCAGCACGCATCAGGAGGCATCAGAAGGCCATGGGATATCGAAAGAGCAGCAGGAGCGGCAACAGGGTAAGGGTTCCCGGACCATACCCATACGTTGTGCCCGATGCTGTTCGTATTCAGCATGAATGCCAGGCGATGATGCAAGGCGGTGTCGCATACGATGACCTTCCGGAGGTTTGTACAACCGCGTAGGATGGGTGCATGTCCACAGAACTTTCGAGCATCCTCGGCGAACTTAGGAATGCTGAAACGAGACTCCGCGGCCTTGAGAAATTGGAGGCTGGGCGCTTTCGCGGCAGAGGTGCGATGGCCTCCAACTACCTCGGGGACCCAAACCCACTGGTTCGAAACCAAGCTCTACAGTGTGTTAGAAGTGAAAGAGCTGTGGATGACGGTACTCTCAATAAAGTACGCGAGTCTTTAAAAAATAGTGACTCGTTACTAAAAATAGACGCTATAGAGTATTTTGTGGGATCGCGGTATGATAAGGCGATGAGCGAAATTGCGCCGCTTATCGACGATAAGGACGGCCTAGTTAGCGCTTATGCAATCTGGGCTGCGACCGAATTCAAATGGAAACTTCTTGAAGGCAAGATTACCTGTAAATCTCCAAAAAGTACATATGAACTAGTTAGCGTTCTCGAATATCGCGTGCGAGTGCTTAATTCGAATGAGTCTCTGTCAGAGCTCAAGTCTATATTCTGCGGTACCTCGGGCAGCGAAAAAGCGTTTGCGTCCGCCGCGTTAAGGCGCATCGCTTTAGAAAACAAGAAATGGATCCCGGAGATAAAGAGATTATACTTGCAATCGCTTAAAAAACCAAATCTCGCTTTAGGCTTGATGGAGGCTATTTCCGACGATTTACGCGAGGTTGAGTTTGCACAGGCAAGGTAGGGTTGGTCGAGAGATGAGAAATCCGCCGTGCACGCCACCGCGAGGCGAAAGAGTCTCAATACGCAGCCGCCAGCCGCCAGTTCGCAGTTTTATCGCTCATGGCGCGCCATTGCTGTGCAAAAGATGGAACCAGTTCGCCGCGCGCGGAGAACGCCGCCGCCTGCTGGGCGATGGCGGCTTTTGGGCCCTTGATGCGGATTGCGTCGTCGGCGACGACGACCTCGCTGACCAGGGTCTGAACATAGGCTCTGGCGAACTGGCGATTGTCGGGATTTCTGAGCGCGGCTTTGACCGCTGTCCCGAATTCGCCGACGCGCTCGGCGCTCAGCATTTCCAGCGGTCGGCTGCGCTCGGCTTTAAGATGCGCCGTCTGGCGGGTCAGGGTTTCGTGCTTTAGCTGCAGCCCTTCAATGTGATCCTTGAGCGTCGCGTCGAATTTGAGATCGCCCGCGCCGATGCGGTCGTAGAGTTCGGTGATCTGTTTCTTGGTCCGCCGCTTTTCGCCGTCGAGTTTTTTGAGGCGCTCTGAGAGCGCTTCGTTGCGTTCGCCCGCCCTCGAAACGAGCGCTTCGGTCATCTTGTGGAAACGCTTCGGCTCCAGAACCGTCTCTTCGAGCGCGCCAAGGACGATTTCGTCGAGTTCGCGCATCGGAATCGAGACGCCTTTGCAGGCGGTCGTTCCTGAGTCCGCCTTTTTGGAGCATCGATAGTATTCGTAGCGGCCGTATTTGCCGGACTGCTTCCTCATCGGCGCGCCGCAGACGCCGCAGCGGGCGACGGAGGTCAGAAGCACGTCGCTGGAGACAAGCCTTGGCGCGGTTTTCATCGGATGCTGGCGGTCGAGCTTCTCTTGCGCGGCGTAGAAGACCGCGTCGTCGACGATCCGCGGCATCGGGAAGGCGATCCATTCCGCCTTTGGCCGCGCCGTTTTTCGCCGCGAGTCGGTCCTGTTGAAGTAATGCTCGCCGATATAGGCGGCGCTCCTCAGAACCTTGTCGATGAACTGCAGGCGGAAGGGCTTGCCGTCGCGGTTCCTGGCGCCCGACGCGTTGAGGGTCGTCGCAATCCGCTTTGCGCCCATCGGTCCCGACCGGCCGTCGCCGAACACGTAAAGCCGAAATATCAGCCTCACCGTCTCGGCTTCTTGGGGCTCGATTTCGATTTTCTTCTTGATCCGCGCGCCGCGTGTTTCGGCCGCATAGGTCCGATAGCCGAAGGGCGCCCGCGAGCCGTTCCAGAAGCCTTGCCTGGCGTTCAAGATCATCGAGCGAGAAACGTGCTTGGCCGTCTCCTTGCTCTGATATTCATCGAGCGCGCCGACCACGGTGCGAAGTACGTCCGCCGTCTCGCCCTCGCCCAAATCCTGGGTGATCGACAGCAATTGAACCCCGTTCGCCTCCAGCTTTTCCTTGTAGACGAGCAAGTCCTTGGTATTCCGAGCAAAGCGCGACTGGCTGTGCACGAGGATCGCGTCGAACGGCTTATGCGGCGCACAAGCGAGATTGATCATGCGCTGGAATTCCGGGCGTTTATCGGTTCGCGCGCTCACCCCTGCGTCGACGAAGTCGCCTGCGATTTCGTATCCCTTGGCTTCTGCGAATTTCTCGCATTGCCGCTTTTGATCGGGCAGCGACAACTCTCCGGCCGCCTGCCTGCCGGTCGAGACCCGCGCATAGACCGCCGCTCGTTTCATGGCTCCGCCTCCCGATCGGCCGGCCCCTTCTCACCATTGGCGAGGGACGCCAGCAGCCTATCGATTATCTCCGCAAAACAGTTCTCGACCAAGGCGAACTCCGCCTCGGCGATCGGCGTATCCGCCGACAATTCATTATGGACCAGCCGCCCGCCGGGCGGCCGGTCGTCATTCGTCGGCGTTCCCAGTCGGCGGGTCATATCGCGCTCTCCAAAGGTTTGGAGGCGGCGATCCCCGTCTCAGTCGACGATCGTCAGCCATTGGTTGCTCCACAAAGCTCATCGCCAGGGCCGGCCCATCGCCGGCTTGTCGTTATCGTCCCAGCGCAGGATTTCAGCCTTGGCGAAGTAATAATCGCGGCCGGCTTTCCCCTTCGGGCGAAGGTTCGCTTCCGCGATCCAGCGATAGACCGTCCGCGTCGAAACGCCGTAGAGGCGCGCGATGTCGGCGCTGTCGAGAAGATCGCCCGGGGCGAGCCGCACAAACGGCGTCTCTTTCAATTCCGCATAGACCCTGACGCCGCCGCCCGATCCCCGCGCCAGCGCCTTGCGCCTGACGCCGACGCGGCTCTTCGCTATGGCGGGGTCGAGATACATGGTCGGTCGACAGGTTAATTACATGCGTAATATGCCAACTTAAATCGCAGCGTGTCAACATGATCGGCCTTCGGCGCTGCGGTCCGCGCCTTCCGCCCGACCATCCCAAGCCGGACAGTCTGCCGCATCACACCCCCTCGGATACCCATTCTTGACAGGACAGGCAGGGAACAACGACTGGCGTCAAGACTGTTTGACGACACCTCCCGGGCACTGTGTCGGGGCGGCTGTAGATGATCATCACAGCGCCGTGGCTAGCCTCCAATGCGCAATATCTGAGCATATCGCCCGCATATAGTCGGCCATATAGCCGAGCATATGGCCGGTCATATAGCCGAGAAGCTTCGCGACCTCCTACCAAGCTGGCGGCGAGCGAGAATCCGGATTAATCAGAATTCGAATCATTGGCGGGCGGGTGTCCAAGTCCGCTCAGGGACAGTTTGCGATTTGACCCGTTCGCCGCCTCGTCTCCGCATTTGTCCAAAGCAAGAGATTGTCGGCGGCAAGGCCGATTTCCGAATTGGGGCAAAAGCGGATAACGGCAGACTACCGACGTTCGTCCGTTTCCGCACCGACCGGACTTCGGATTGTCCCAGCAGCCAACGTACAGGCTTGCGCGCTCGTGACCATTTGTCTGACTGACGCTTGTCGTTCAACGCACTCCAGGCGCAAGAACGTCGGTATACGGCGGTGAGATGCCAAGTTTTGACGCGGCGATGTTCGTTTGCAGCTTTTGACGAACGATTTCCGCTTCTACGGGCACCCATTCGGACTGCGGGCGTCCTCCATCTTTGAGCGCCTTCAATTCTCTTTGCTTTTGTTCGATCATCAATTGAGCAAGCTGGTAATCCCGATTTGCCTCTTGTTGCGCCGTAGCGGACTGGGCTTGTTCGGATGCCGTTGGCGACAACGGCAATATCGCCGTTTGTATTGTCTGGATGTCGCCGGAGTTTAGGCCCTGCAGGTCATCCGCTGGCGAAATAATGTCCGCGAGCGCGCTCAAAAACGCATTAGAGTCGCGTGTCTCCGTGATCGAGACCTTTAGCATCGTCAATCCAACAGAATCCGACCCACCGTTTTGGCGACGCGCCTCGTCAAACGCCGTTTGTAGTCGTTTCTCCTGCAGCCTTGCTATGGCGCCGGCCTGTAATTCCTGAACCCTTTGCAGATTGTACTTTTCGCGGATCAGCTCACAACTTTTCTTCGCGCTGTCTACCTGACCGTCACAATCTGGTAAAATCGTTTCGTCGCTCTCTGCGGAAATCCACTCGATCTTTGCATCCTTTGTCGCCTGCAATGCTTCCAGACATTCAATCCGGCTATCGGGTTCATCACCGGCCGGGTCGCTTCCCAAGCTCGCAATTTCGCTAAATTCGTCAACGTCCAAACCATCGCACGTGTTCGGCTTCTCGCTAAAATTCCCATTTAGGATTGTGAGGGACTTGTCGCCGCGAGCGATTGCCGTCTTTGCGTTGTCACGCTTAAGCTTAGCGGCAAGCAAATTCTTCGCCCACTTGCTTTCCGATGTGACATCCAGCGGTGCATCGCGCAATTTGAGCCTTGGACTCGAGAAACCAGCGAGTTTGGCAGGACCAAGCAAAGAACCGATCTTCAGATCCTTCAGAGAAAGCTGTGCATTCGCAAAGGTGCCTGGCGAACTCGCTGTCGCCTTATGTACATCATCGAATTGCACTGCAATCACCAGATCTCGCGTGTCGTCGCGACGGTTTCCAATCTTTGAAAGATACCAGAGTACGCGGGGCGAAAGCCTGAAATAGCCTTCGCCGGCGTCGCTCAATGAAGCTTCAAAATAGAAGTCCGGCTCCCCCGCCAAGCCAAATTCTCGTCGGAAGAAATATGCGTGAGACCAAGCTGGATCGCTTTTTCGATCTTCGGGAACACCATCATAAACAAATATCTTCTTCTGCCACACCCGCCCAGGTTCCGTAATGTTCATTTCGGGAGTCGGCTCATCCTCGACAACCGCGGCGTTGAGCGCCCCCGAAGCATGACCCAACGTTTTGGAGAGATCCGCCAAGGGTTGGAAGGCGCGCGCATCCTCCGTGGTCGGCTTGGCTTCATTGTCTGAAAACTCGCCCCTTACGAAGACAAGGCAGCTCATCTTCTCGTTTAAAAATGTCGTCAGTTCGCCGCGGTCGTTATCGTAGGAGATCTGATAGAATCCGTACAATTCGGCGGCCTCGGCCGTGACTTGTTTATCGGTTTCGCCCGCGAGCTTGCGCAATCCGTCGGCTGCTCCCTTCAGCGCGCGTTGGACAACGCGGGGCGCGAAAACACGGGCAAGCGCAGCCGCAATGGCGCCCCGCCCGGCACCATCGCCACCGGCGTATTGTTCTCCGATCGGACAAACCGGTCTCAAGAACAGCTTGTTTGATACGAAACTCTGTGCAAGCGCCGTTGAGCTCAAGGCTTCAAGACCGAGCGCGAAAGCGACGAGCGTCATCAGAGCACGCCTCACCGCTGGGCGTTTCGTCGGAACTCTGTCAACTCGATAGAGCGCCATCCCCCCTCCAATACCGGCAAGTAAGTTGGCCGATCTCATTTGGTTGTATTCAAAGTCCCCCAACTTGACAGTAGTTCAGAAATACGCCTGCGCGCAACCGCGCGTCGCGGACAGGGCTTTTCTCTTTAATAATCAATACAATATATGGCCCCTATGCACACTGACAGGTTGAAGGGCGCTGATAGGTTGGATAGCGCCGCAGGCGCCGACGAGGCGGCTTGATATTTTTCGACGAGTAAGCCCTAATATCGCAAGGTCTCAGGGGGGTGGCGCGATTTGAATTGCAATCACGCTCACAGCAGACGCCTTTACGGGCCGTTGCTCCGAAGAGTGCTCCGCCGCGCCTGGGCCGCACTCTGCGTTCTTTTAATTATCGCTGGTGCTGCCTCGGCCAATGCCGAGGTGAAGTATTCATGCCAACTGCGCACAACCAAGCCGAATGCCGACGGAAAAGTCGCGATCGCCCTGATCGTCGGCATCAACACCTACGAAGGCCAATTTCCGCATCTCACGGGCGCAGTCAATGACGCTAAGCGGATTTATGACTTGATTTCTGGCGACGCCGGATTCCCCAAAGAGAACATATGTTTCTTGAGCGACGGCGACGCGACATATCTGAATTTCAGAGAGAAATTTCGAGCTTCATTGACAGATCGCGCGAGGGACGCCGACACGATTCTCTTCTATTTCGCCGGTCATGGCAGGCAAGTGCCGGATAAAGGCGCCAAGGACGAGGGGGCGGACAAATTTGATGAGGCATTGGTGCTACACGATAGCAACGCGCCGCTTCCATCAGGACATGACAGCCACGCCCTGTATTATGACAGTAAGGGATCTTGGCCGTATTTAATTGATGATGAATTCTCGGAGATGCTCTCCGAGCTGTATGGGGTCTCGATCAAGAAGAATATAGTGGTCATATTGGACAGCTGCAATTCGGGCACCGTCTTTAAAGCCGCAGATGCGGGGGCCTTGGTCGCCCGAACGCCTGCCGTTCAAACGTCCATGGTCGAAATGCGCGCCGGGGAGACAACGGGCTCTACATCTTCAGCGACGAACAGCGGCGACGGCCAAGGCGATAGCTCCGCAGACAGCTTGTTTCCAGAATTCCTCGAGGAGGTCGTCTTTTTCTCCGCCGCGCAGGACAAAGAAAGCGCCTATGAGCGCGGCGGCGAAGGGTTGTTCACCACGGCGCTTATTAAAAGCGTCCGCGCATCTGGCGGCAAGAAAATAACCTATTCGCAACTGGCAAAAAAAATCGAAGACGAGCTCGCCGCTCAAAACACAACACAGCGACCATCATTGAGCGGCGCGGCAGATAAGATCGTCTTTACGAATGACATTTCGTTGCCTCCTGAAGAGGGATGGGACGTCGAACAAGGCGCAAAAAACGTCAAAGGCGCAACGGTCCTGTTGTCGGGGCTGCCGGTCCTGGGAATCGGACCCGGCGCGGAATTGCTGATCGTGCCAGGCGCGAAAGACGTTGCAGACAAGCCCAACGAGTATCACGCAAAGGCAAGGGTTCGAGTATCGTCCGCAATAAGCCCGACGCTGTATCGGGCCGAGATCATGCTGGTCATCAACCCGAAGGCTGCCATTGATGTGAGCGACTTCGCCGTAATTCGTAAGCCTGCGCCAAACGCGAGCAAGCTTCGCGTGCGAATTCGCCGGCAGGCAGAGTCAGGGACCGAGGAAGGTTTCTTCACCGAGCTGTCGTCAGCAATCAACAACGCTCTTCTGAAGCAGGGAATAACCAACGATCGCGGCGATGAGATTGTCGAAGCAGACTCTACTGAAAGCGGCTGGTTTGAGTTCTCGACGGACGCGGCGGGCGCATTCGACTTCGAAATTTCGCAGGACCGCTTAGGACGATATTTAATTTCAGATGCCGAGGGATTTGTCCGAAATGTCGAAGGAACCGCAAGCGGTGTCGCTCGAGCGCTTGTAGATCACCTAGGCTCCCGGCAACTGATGAATGACTGGCGAATATCGGGCGCCACAATGCCCGCCAATGAGAAAATCGAAGTATGGGTGGAGAAGTACAAGCCAGGCGGATCTTATAAGAGGTATTGCAAGCCAAAGGCGTATGAAGAAATTCAGGATTGGCCCACGCCGTCAAATAGACCCAACGAACGTGTGAATGTTCCCGCTTGCGCTGTTTATAAGATCCGGGTCAAGTTGAACGGTGATGGGTGTGGCCGCTCTTACGATAAAGAGCACAATTGCTTCCCGATGAAAATTGCCGGCTCGCTCATCGATCCTGACGGCTCACGGGTCGCGTTGCCGACTTCCAACAACGGGGAGCGAAAGCCGGTTACGCTGTATCCGAACCGATCAGAAACGTTGGGGATCATACATGCTATTTCCGGAAACGCTCATCTGGAAAGCAAGATCCTTGTGCTCGGATTCCCGCTGGACCCTGTCACTATTGAAGGGGGGTCGACAATTACCTTCGATATACCCTGGCAGCAATTGTCCTCGCAGGCGCCAGAGAAATTTAAGAGCGGGGAAAAATATAAGTTGCGGGACGAATTCGGTACATATTCTATCCTGCCAATCACTTATGACCCCAATTTCTACTTGTATGCACCAGATCGCCCAATGGGTCAGAATCCCAAACTCAACATACTCCCCTACTTGCCCGACGATGTAAATTCGTCATTGCACCGAGTACTCAAAGCTGTCGACCAGATCTCCAGCAATGGCGATGTTGCTTATCGGTATCGCCAGCACCGTTGGTGTGAGCGCGCCGACGATGCAAACCTCGCACAGGGCATCGATAGCGCGCGAGCGATTTGGTATGCGTTCACGCGCTCCGCAAAGGCGAACTCCGTTGGTGCGTCCACACCGTATAATCGCTTCGTGAAAGGGGCAGATCCTGGCCTTACTGCTTGTGCAAAAGGTGAGAATAGCGGCGTCAGTCCGGAACTTGACGGATTCCTGCCCACCCCTGAGATGGTGGACCCTGAATCCTTGTTGAGTGAAGAATTCTACGACTGCCTTGCATCAGACCATGGGGCATGTGGCGGGCGCTACGAGCTGGGCGACTTGCTGGTCTTTGAAAACGAGGAATCGCGCAGGATGCGCGCGCTATTGGTGATTGACCGGCAACGAGGAATATTTTGGGGGGCGATGGGATGGGACAATCCCGCGGTCGATAGCGATTCGTCTATTGGAGTGTCGGCAGCAGGCGACGGCTACGTCGGATACTTCAACAGGTCGCATATCGAAGGGCCGGGTTTGAAACTCGTAGGATGGTGGCGCTACAAGGCATTCGCAGAGGAAGCGAAATCCCCTTTTGGGCGCCCGGGACTCAGCGCCTTCTGCAACTCCATCATTGATCCGCAACGCGCTGAACCAACTGGAACTCAATGCGACAATTTGAGGTAAGCGGCAAACCTTTCAGATGGCGGCAATGTCCATGTCAGCTTTAAAATTTAGCTCGCAGCATGCGATCAAATCACGAGGTTTAGTCTCGCTGCTCTTATGTCTGACGGTCGTGAGCAGTGCGATATCCTTCGGGTCGCTTTCCGGCGTCGCCCACGCTGAGACCAATCAAGGCCAGACAAAGGGCTCGCCGACGTATACGGAAGACATCCAGGATGAAGCAGGTGATAAAGTGCTCGCTTATACGACGAGCGCGGCTTTGGTGATCGGCATCAGCGACTATAAATACGACAAGGAAAGTGGCGGTCCATGGGAGGATCTGCCGAGCGTTAAGGAAGATGTGTCAAAAATAAGCGATGCGCTGCGTGCCCACGGATTTGTGGTTGAGCCGCACGAAAACCTCACCGGCGAGGAGGTTAAGTCCATAGTCCAAAAATTCATTGATAAATACAATGATGCGCCGGATGCTAGTAGCACGCGCCTCGTAGTCTATTTTTCAGGACACGGCGGAAACTATTTGGATCAATATGACAATTCCCAACCATATTTGATCGCTGCTGACACGCCCGATTACTCTGCAGACAAAGGTACTTTTTGGAAATCAACAATTTCGACCACGAACATAAATGAATGGGCTAACAAGGCCGACCTGCTGCATATGCTATTCATATTCGACAGTTGCTTCTCGGGCGATATTTTCGGATCCATAGAGCGCTCATCTGAGCCAGCGGCCCTTGAAGCAAACATCACAGCGCCCGTTCGGTTTTTCATTACCGCCGGTCAGAAGGACGAAAAGGTCCGCGGCGACGGTATCTTTAGGGAATCCCTTGTCTCCGCTCTAAATGGAAATGTCGGCTACTACGCATCGGATGGCTACCTGACCTCCAGGGAGCTTGGGGAATTCATCAGACGGGACGTCACAGATCGAGAAAAAAAACTGTATGGTGATAGTGAAATTCATACGCCCACTTTTGGGGAATTGAAGTTTTCCAACCTGCGAGGCGGGCAGTTAGTTTTCACAATGCCGTCCTACGCAGAATATCGGCCCATTTCGAATGGAGTGGAAGCCTATCGGAGCGCAGACTACGAAGCTGCAATTTCAGATTGGATCGTCTCCGCAACTGCAGGCGACCAAGTCGCCTCGAAAATTCTTGGTGACTATTACTCCGGCGCTTCACTGGCTCGCTATCTTCCGGCTGATGATTCCGATGCCGATCTGGAATTCTGGAAGTCCTCATTGATCGATTATCCGCGCGCCCTTGCCTGGTATTTCTCCGCCGTCGCGCCAAGCGGCGCCGACTGCGCGTGCGGCGGGATTCGCGAGAACAAGCTTCTTTCCGATGTTTTGCGGGAATCCCGCGCAAGAATCTATGAATTGCGAAATCGCATGGGGACATCGCAGATACGCGAGGCGGAAGCACTCTTTTCGAAGACTTATGCGAGCGGCAACATCAGTTCGCTATTCGAACTTGGAGGATTTCATCGACAAGGCTTTCTGGTTACAAAAGACAATAGCAAAGCAGCTCTCTTCTATACTCTTGCCCGCGATCGGGGGCTTGCAGAAGCTGCGCTCGCACTCGACGATACCATATCGCTAATGACGGTGAATGAGATTAGCGATTATAAGTCCGCGCTGCGCCGGTGGCAGCCGCCGCTATCTGCCGAAATGCGTTCGCAGGTTGCCGACCGATTCAGGACTTTCTTGGATTTGAATGCGCTGGAAGGCGTCCGCGACGTAGATGTCGTCATCCTGCAATTGGCGTTGAAGGGGCTAGGGTTTTACGACGGCCCCGCCGATGACAGAATGTCAGACGAACTGCGTGACGCGATCAGGCGATACCAATTTGCGACCATTCGGGGTCTAACAGCCGAAGAGGCGAATTCAGCGGCGACCGGAATGCTGACCGCAGGCCAAACGACTGAACTTCTTATTGAGGCAGCTGAGAAAGCGAATGTAAGCGCCGCTCAATATGCGCTGGGCTTGTTGTACTTGA
>JBMOOR010000103.1:0-20206 GCA_049324555.1 Pseudomonadota bacterium
AGACCTCAGCCGACCGCAATTTGCCGATGATCTCCTCAGGCGAATAACGCTTCCTCGCCATCCATAACCTCCTTCTTCCAGCCAAAATGTTGCTTCCATTTCGGCTGCGTTTGAAGGGGCAAGGTCAAGGCGATGAAGCAGAAACACGTCGCGGGTCTTTTCGGTAAGCTCCTCCAATACGGCGAGAAGCGTCGTCAGCTGTTCTCTACCCTGATAGACGCGCTCGGGAGAAAGCACCTCAGCTCTTTCCGCCGTGGCGAATTCTTCCGCCGCGTGCTGCCGCCGGATAACCGTTCTGCGGCCCGAGTCGCGCACGAGGTTGGCGGCGGCCTGAAAGAGAAAGGCTTCCGGATTGTCGACCTTATCGAGGCCGCCCCGCCGCAATACCCTGACGAAGACTTCCTGGGCTAAATCCTCCGCATCCGCCTTGTCGGGCGCGCGGCGCCGAAAATAGGCGATGAGGGCCGGGCGATAGCGCGCGGCGAGCCGTTCGACGACGGCGTCCAGGTCCGCTACGGACTCGGTGCTGCTATGCGCGATCTCCTCGGTCATTGTCCGCCACGCGCGGCCTCCCTTTGTCGGAATCCTGCACCAGTAATGCGCTTGTCACAATCGCTCGCGCCGAGATTCTCCAGCAAAAATCGGGCTAGACTGAAAGCCTAGCGGCGTTTATGCAGCAGCAGCGATTTTTTCAGTTGAGGGGCTGAGGAAACTTATGCGGCGCGCGTCTGCTTAGGGGACGGGCAGAGATTCGTCGGATTTCGGCCTGCCGTGACTCGGCTTGGTTTGCGCATCGAGCACGTCGGTTAGAAATTCATCGATCTTGCTTGCGACGCGCGTTTTGACGCTTTTGTATTCAGCCCAGGTATAATGCTTCCGGGCGACATCGGCGTTCTGGCCGTGATTATGCCAAATATCGATTTCGCGCTCCTCCACATACTCGCTATCGAGAAGGTGGGTTTTGAAGGTGCGGCGAAGGTCTTTCAGCTGAAACGGTGGGATGCCGAAATCGCTCATGAGCCGGCGGGCCACTTTGCCGAGCGAGGTCAACTCAACGGGCTTTCGAATATCATAGACGTTCGGGAAGAGGTATTCGCTCTTTGAATTCGAACAGGCGAGCGCAATCTGATACTGGATTTTTGCGCGCTCGGTGAGCGGAACATGGTGCTCGCGCTTGTTTTTCGTGGTCGGCAGGCACAGCCAGCCGTCCTTGTACCACTCCTTTTTGGAGCCCGATATTTCCGAGATGCGCAGCCCGCCCATGGCGATGACAAGACGAATGGCCGCGACGGTTCGCGGATCAGCGGCGTCCGGCAGCGTATCCCAAATCGCCTTCAGCTCCTTTTTCGACAGAACGCGCTGTCGCGGTGTCGCCTTGGGTCCCGTGGGCGTTCCGGCGACAGGATTGACGGAAATCCCATAATCCTTGCCTCCGGACGTACTTGTGAAGTCGAGGTTGGACTTGAGCGCCCAGGCGAACGCGGCGTGAAGATAGGCGCGGCAATGGCGCGAATGCGCCGGCGAACGCTGGAAAACTTCGCGGAGCCATTCGACCGCATGCTCCTGTTTCACATCCGCCGCACGGGCCGGCCTGCCGAGTTTCTGCTCCATGAACTTGCAGAAGCTCGTGTCGCTTCTGACGAGCGCGCGGTCATAGGCGTCATGGGCGCCTTGGCCTTTGGCTTTCATCTGTTCGACGTAGTCGCCGCACAGCGTTTCGAGGAGCGGGAAGACGTCGTCAGTCGTCGGCGGGGCGATGCCCGCGGACGCGTTCGTGCTCATCGCTTCCAACAGCTTGTTCGCACGCTCGCGCGCATCCGCAAGCGAGACATCCGGAAACTCTCCGATCGGTTTGCGCACCTGCTTGCCGCCGCGCTTTGTAACCACCGACCATTTGCGCGACGCGGGGGAAATGCGAAGTCGTAGTCCGCGCACAAGCGCGTCGCTGTATTCCTCTCGGCCGCGTTCAACCGAAATCGTCCGTACCCAACGGTCCGTCATCCGCACTGTTTTCATATGCCGGCGTTCTCCATTCGAACCGGGTCCCTAGCGTTTGCAAGGTGACCCAAAAGGTGACCCAAAACGGTTAAAACGCCTGAAATAGGGTGACCCAGTCAGAATGCCGCAGGCTAATCAATTGTTTTTATTAAACAATTGGTGGGCCCGGAGGGACTCGAACCCCCAACCTAGCGGTTATGAGCCGCCAGCTCTGACCATTGAGCTACAGGCCCCGCCGGACGGCGGATGCGCCGGCAAGGCGTCGGCTATAACAGCATTGCGTCCGGCGTTGAAGGCGTTCTGTCGCGCGGCCCGATAGCAGTCGTGTTTGAGCCTTGATTTGGCCGCAGGTCGGAAGTTTCGTGTTCCCGCTCGCTCAAGGAGGAACTCATGCGCGCTGTTTCGTCAACCATTGTCGCCGCCGCCGCGGCCGGCATTTCCGCTGCGCCCGCAGCAGCCGATGCGCCCCGCCCGCTCGATCGGACAATCATCGTCACCGGCGTCGGCGAAGTGTCGCATGCGCCTGACATGGCTTATCTGACGCTCGGCGTTGAAGCTGAAGGCGTGACCGCATCGGAAGCGCTGCGCAAGAATTCGGCGCAGATGGATGCAACGCTGAAGACGCTGCGCGAGGCGGGCGTTGACAAGAAGGACATCCAGACGTCGAACCTCAATGTCGGCGCGAAATACGATTACTCGCAAGATAACCGGCCGCCGCGCATCACCGGGTATCAGGCGACGAACACGGTCAGCATCAAGCTGCGCAATCTCGACAAGGCGGGCGCAGTCATCGACAAGGCGGTCAGCGTCGGCGCCAATCGCCTCGATTCCATCTCATTCGGCTTTGCGGATCCAAAACCGATCATGAACGAGGCGCGAAAGGAAGCTGTCGCTGACGCACGCGAACGCGCTGAAATTTATGCGGACGCGGCGGGCGTCAAGCTCGGCCCGGTCATTCAGATTTCGGACAGTTTTTCTGCGGGACCAGGGCCCATACCAGTCATCGCCCGCATGGACATGGCCGAAGCAAAGGCCATCCCGATCATGCCCGGCGAGTCCGCCGTGACGGCGGACGTCACCATCATTTACGGAATAGAATAGACGCGCCCGCACGTCAGGAAACTAAAAGGCGCGGCGTCAGCGGATCGGCGCCGCGCCGTCACAGCGTTGCATTCGCCTTTTTCACCGCATCCGCCTCAAGATATATTTCCGAGCCCATCTTGCGATATTTCTCGCTCATCTGCGTCATGCCTTCTTTTGAAAGACGCTCAAGGTCTTTCTTCTCATTATCCGAAAGCCCGTCCGCGTAGTCGCGCACGTCCTGCGTGATTTTCATCGAGCAGAATTTGGGGCCGCACATTGAGCAGAAATGCGCAAGCTTGTGCGCTTCCTTGGGCAGCGTCTGATCGTGGAAATCGCGCGCGGTCTCGGGATCAAGGGAGAGATTGAACTGATCCTCCCAGCGGAATTCGAAGCGCGCTCTTGAAAGCGCGTCGTCGCGCAATTGCGCCGCCGGATGGCCTTTCGCGAGGTCCGCCGCATGCGCCGCGAGCTTGTAGGTGATGACGCCGACCTTGACGTCGTTGCGATCGGGGAGCCCGAGATGCTCTTTCGGCGTCACATAGCAGAGCATCGCCGTGCCGAACCAGCCGATCATCGCGGCGCCGATGCCGCTCGTGATATGATCATAGCCGGGCGCGATGTCGGTCGTTAACGGCCCCAGCGTATAGAACGGCGCCTCGCCGCATTCCCTCAACTGCTTGTCCATGTTGATCTTGATCTTGTGCATCGGGACGTGGCCCGGCCCTTCGATCATGACCTGAACGCCGCGGCGCCACGCGATTTTCGTCAATTCTCCGAGTGTTTCGAGTTCAGCAAATTGCGCACGATCGTTGGCGTCCGCAATCGAGCCCGGACGCAACCCGTCGCCAAGACTGAACGAGACGTCATAGGCGCGCATGATTTCGCAGATCTCTTCGAAATGCGTGTAAAGGAAGCTTTCCTTGTGATGCGCCAAACACCACTTCGCCATGATCGATCCGCCACGAGAGACAATGCCGGTTACGCGGTTCGCGGTGAGGTGGATATAGGGAAGGCGCACGCCCGCATGCACGGTGAAATAATCAACGCCCTGTTCGCATTGCTCCAGAAGCGTGTCGCGATAGACCTCCCATGACAGGTCTTCGGCGACCCCGCCTACTTTTTCGAGCGCCTGATAGATCGGCACGGTGCCGATCGGGACGGGGGAGTTGCGGATGATCCATTCGCGCGTGTTGTGAATATTGCGGCCTGTTGAAAGGTCCATGACCGTGTCGGCGCCCCAGCGGATCGCCCACACCATCTTGTCGACTTCTTCTTCAACGGAAGAAGCGACGGCCGAATTGCCGATATTGGCGTTGATCTTCACAAGGAAATTGCGGCCGATGATCATCGGTTCGAGTTCCGCGTGATTGATGTTCGCCGGAATGATCGCGCGCCCCTTGGCGATTTCATCGCGCACGAATTCCGGCGTGATGAAAGATGGAATTGCAGCGCCGAAACTTTCGCCGAGCGCGACAGTCTCTTCCGCCTTATCGAGCATCTTCTTGCGCCCGAGGTTTTCGCGGATCGCGACGTATTCCATTTCCTTGGTGATGATTCCCGCTCGCGCAAATTCGAGCTGCGTTACGGGCGCGCCGTTGACCGCGCGCAAGGGGCGGTTCTTCACCGGAAAGCTCCTCGCAAGGCGCTTTCCGCTCGCGCCGCCATTATCCTCCGGTTTCACGTCGCGACTTTTGTAGTCCGCAACGCCGCCACGCGCTTCGATCCACGCCGTGCGCATGCGCGCGAGGCCTTTTTCAACATCGATTGCGATCGCGGGATCCGTGTAGGGGCCGGTCGGATCATAGACCGGCACCGCCGGTTCATTGGCGGACGGATGAAGGTCAATCTCCCTCACCGGCACGCGAATGTCTGGGTGAATGTCGCCCGCGACATAAACCTTGCGCGAAGCGGGTAAGGGCCCCGTCGTCACCTCCGGGGTTTTGAATTCAGATTGCGGGATGTGCCTGTTCATGGCGTTTTTCCTTCTTCGGATTGGCGTCCGACGACGCCGACGATCGGCCCCATGGCGAGGCCGGGATCATTGCGTGAAAGCGCCGGCGCGTAGAGACGCGAGATCGTTCCGTCGAGATAGAGCGCATCCGGAGTTTTCAGTTCATCGCGGAAGAATGACGCGAATTCGTAGAAACTCACCGGCGTGTCGCTGAGAACGAAGGCGACGCTTCCGTCCTCGCGCACGCCGACGCCGTTGCGGCGTTTGCGCGACGTCGCATCGACGAGGAATTTCGGATGGATCTCGCCGTCGATCACGAGCATCGGACCGGACTGCGTGGCGTAGGCGACGACGTCATGCGCCGCTTCCTGATAGATTTCAGTTGTCGTCACATGCGCGCCGCGACGCCCGTCCTCGGCCCGGATCCAGAACACGCCGTTCGGCTTCAGGTGAAAATTGCCGGGGCCGTCCCGCATCGAAATCTTTTTCAGCTCTTCGCCGTTCTCGACATAGAGCCCAGCCGGCGAGCGATCCTTCAGGTACATGCCGGCATTCATCGCAAAGGCGAGCTTTTCGCCCTTCGCAGCAAGCGCCGCGGCAAGCGGGCCGAAATCGCCGTAGGGCGAGCCCATTTCGTCATTGAGGAAGAGTCGAATATCGTCCTTTTGCGGATCGAATTCGCAAACGACATAGCGCGCCTCTGCGCGCGCTTCTTCACGGCACGCCGTTTCAGCAGCGCCTGATGCTGCGGCGAGAGCCAAGAGACATGCCAACAAATGCGTCACGGCGACCTTGTTTCAAACGCCGGACGCATTGACGGAAATATCGAAAACGCCCGTCCCTACGCCGGCCCTACCCGGATCAGGTTCAAAGGGTGCTCGCGTGAACTAACGCGATCTCAGCGGGTCATCCCGCGCCCCTCGGATCAAGGCATTCTCGTAGCAAGTTGAACGGACTACATCAACAAGATCCGGGCCGCGAAAACAGCGAGATCGCCGGCGATCGCGCCAAGAACGCCGCCCCAAATGCGCCGACGCCGCCAGAGAGCCGCCCCGAGCGCGCCGCCCGCGAGGAGCCCGGGCCAGCCGAGCGCCGGCGAGACGGCGAGAAGCTCATACCAGGCGAAATTGATCGAAATGTCCGACATCGGGAGCGCCTCTCCACGCGCGATTTTCGCATGAGTTTGGCCATAGCGCCAATGCTTAATCCCCGAGCAATTCGTCTTGATTCGTATACGATCTATTTTTGAGAGCGCGCCGGGCCGGCGTCGCGATCGAGACTCATCGTTCGAGAGCGGGCGCCTCCGACGCGTCACGCGCGAGCTCGATCGAGATTTCCGGCAGGTCGGCGGTTTCGCCGAAATGGGCGATGAGCGCGCGAACAAGCCCGTGCGCAGTTTCCGCGCGGCTTGCGCCGTTCATCGGCGCGCCGGCGTAACCGGACCATACTCGCTCGCCCCCGCGCCGCGCATAGATCGTGACCTCAATCGACGGGGCCGGAGCGGCGGACGGCTTCTTTCCGGACGGCAGCGCGATATAGGGCCGAACCTCCGGGTCATGAATATTGTCTGTCGGATCGTCATCGACGCCTTCAAGACGAACCGGCGATTGCGGCAAACCTTTTGCTTTCGGCTTTGGCTCCTCGATCCTGATCGAGAACGTCAGGAGATCAGCGCCCGCAGCGCTCTCGACAAACCCCATCGCCGCAAGGCGCCGCTTCATCTCTTTGCGGCCGGAGGATTCGAGAAGGCTGCCGGCGTAGTCCGGCGCTTCGAACGGGCCCCCTCGCGCAACCGGCGCCAGCGCAAACGCTTTAACCCAGCCTGTCGTCGTTTTCTCAATCTCGCCAGAATCTGCGGGCGCTTCCGCAACCGTCGGCGAAACCGCCGACTCGTCAGCCGCAACAACGCCTGTTGAGTGAATCATCAGCGCGGCGAACGATGTTATCGCGCCCACCGCAAATCGAGATCGCCGCAAAATACTGAACGCCGAACCAACCCGCATCGCGTCAGCGCCGTCTTCCTCACCGTCGCAATTGCATTGGGCCCTGGCGGCGAGGAAGGCGACTCTGATCTGTTCCGTCCCTTGCGCCGGCATGACCCGGATCAGGTTCAAAGGGTTCATCTCAGTCCCTTTACGCCCTTGCTCCCTGGCGCGTAGCGCTCTCTTCGTCCGGCTTGAAAAAAGGCGGACCATGAGAGGTTGCGCGTCGCACGAGCCGTCGTCGGAAGGCGACAGGCGGGACGCCCCTCGGAACGATTGGGATCGTGCATCAAAAATTCGCGCGAGACAAGCAAAATCGGACGCAAGTCCGATGCGGCGGATCGCTCCTTGCAGCATCATTTCGCCCCCGCTTCCGGCATGGGGCTCGCCTCATCATCCGTATGCGAAGCAACAGCGATCGCGCGGGCGATCGCCGAGCGCATCGCGCCTTCCGAGAAATTCATCGTCAGCGTGTCAACGATCTCGCCGGTGTCGCGGTCGACAAGAACAGTAAAGCCCGCCGCGCCCTTGTTGCGCTCATAAAGAACGCCAAGGCCGTAGCGTTCGGCTTCGGCTTTCAGCTCATCGCGCGGACCGAAGGTGAAATCGAACTTGACGAAGGCGACCGGCTCGTTCGCGAAACCGGGAATGACCTTCGAAAGTTTCGGCTCCAGCACCTTGCAAGCCGGGCACCAGGCCGACGCGAAGGTCGCCGCGATGATTTCGGGCTCGCCGTCATAGGCGGCTTCAACGCTTCCGGCCTCGGAGCGATTGACGAATGCAAGGCCGGCCGCGAGCGCGACAGCGGCGATGATGGCGACGAAAAGGCGCGGTTTCACAAAGATCCTCCCTGAACCTGTCTGATCCTTAGCCCAACGCCCGGGAGGCGGACATCACTTCCCTTGGAGCGGGCGTCGCCCGCCCGCCGCTTCCGGATTTTGCAACTTTTGCGAATAGGGGTTTCTTCAGCGCGAAGGACGGCGTCGAGGGGCGAGAGGGCATGATTAACGACATCCGCAAGGAACCGGACGGCAAGATTTTCGAGTGCGATCTTTGCCTCATCGGCGGCGGCGCCGCGGCGGCGGCGATGGCGCTCCGCCTTTCGGGCTCGCCGATGAAGATCGTGATCCTTGAATCGGGCGGCCGGACGCCTTCCCCCGAAACGGCGGCGCTTTCCGCCGGCGAGACGAGCGGCGTTCCCTATTTCGCTCTTGCCGACAGCCGCGTCAGGATGCTCGGCGGCTCGACTTATCGCTGGGGCGCGCGATCGGCGCCCATGAAGCCGATCGATTTTGAGCAGCGCGACTGGGTCGAAATGAGCGGCTGGCCGATCGGCCTTGACGCAATCGAGCCCTATTTCGAGGCGGTCCACGACCTTATCGGATTGAAGCGTCCTTTCGCCTATGACGCGGGCGTCTTTTCTCTTCTTGGCGCCAAGGCGCCCGACTTCGACCGGCGCCTCGTCGAGTTCACGGCGTTCCAGTTCGGCAAGAACCTCGTTTTCGGCGACGCCTTCGCGAAGGACCTCGAAGCCGCCCAGAATGTCGACATCTATCTCAACGCCAATGTGACCGATGTCGCCCTCAGCGAAGATCGAAAGCAGGTTGTCAGCGCGTCGGTGAAGACGCTCGACGGGAAGAGCTTCACGGCGAAGGCGCGGATTTTCGTGCTCGCCTGCGGCGGCGTCGACAACCCGCGAATGCTGCTCAACTGGAAGAACATTTCGCCGGCAGGGCTCTGCAATGAAGGCGGGCTTGTCGGGCGCTGCTTCATGGAGCATCCGACGCTGACCGCCGGCGTCGTCCAGTCGGACGACTGGCAGTCGCTCTGCGACGTCTTTTCGCCGGGCCTCGCCGATGGACGTTTCGTCGAGACTGGCCTTGCCCCTTCGCCCGCTTTCCAGCGAGAGAAGAAAATTCTGAACGCCGTCGCGCGCGTTCGCCCGATCGTCGGCGAAGACGCGACGCAAGCTTTGCGCGAAATCATCTGGAACGCACGGCACCGGAAAATTCCGCTGAGCCTTCAATGGTACAAGAACGAATGGCTGAAAGAGCGGGTCGATGCGATCCTTCGCGACCCCTTCTCCATACCGCTCAATATTCTCCGCCACGTTCAGGGAAAGCCGAAGCGCTTCAAGGCGGAATCTGTCGTTCTCGAACTCCGCACCGAGCAGGCGCCGAACCCCGAAAGCCGGATCACGCTGTCGAAGGATAAGGACCCCTTCGGCCTTTCCCGCGCGCATCTCCATTGGGCGATGACGCCGCTCGACAAGCGGACGATGCGAACGCTCGCCGCCGCCGTTGACAGCGAGCTTCGCCGGCTCGGTCTTGGCCGGCTCGAACCCCATCCCTGGCTCGAAACGGACGATCTCGTTTGGTCCGATGACATTGTCGGCGGCCATCACCATATGGGAACGACGCGAATGTCGGACGATCCGGGCGAGGGCGTCGTCGATCGCAACTGCAAGGCCCATGCGCTCGACAATCTTTATATCGCCGGGAGTTCCGTCTTTTCGACCGCAAGCTTCGTCAACCCGACTTTCACCCTTCTCTCGCTCGCCATGCGCCTCGCGGACCATTTGAAGGCGCAACTCTCCGCCCGCTGACGGCGCGCCCTTTCTATTTCCGCCGCAATGTGCGAAGGGCCGCCGCCACAGCGGCGCCGTCCGCGTTCGACTGTTCAAGGGCTGATGACCAAGGCTTACCTCAACCGCCGCACCTTCGCGATCATCTCGCACCCGGACGCCGGCAAGACGACTTTGACCGAGAAGCTCCTCTACTTCTCCGGCGCGATCCGTCTTGCCGGCGAAGTCAAGGCGCGCGGCGAGCGCCGGCGCGCGCGTTCCGATTGGCTTGCGATCGAGCAAAAACGCGGGATCTCGGTGACGACGTCGGCGATGACGTTCGAGCATGCGGGCTGCGTCTTCAACCTGCTCGACACGCCCGGCCACGAGGATTTCTCCGAAGACACCTACAGGACGCTCACCGCCGTCGACAGCGCCGTCATGGTGATCGACGCGGCGAAAGGCATCGAAAGCCAGACGCGCAAGCTCTTCGAGGTCTGCCGCCTTCGCGACATTCCGCGAGGGGCGCGACCCCTTCGACCTTATCGACGAGATCGCCGATCAGCTCGCGCTCGACGTCTCTCCCCGCGTGTGGCCGGTTGGAACGGGCGGGCGGTTCAAGGGCTGTTGCGACATGGCGCATCATCGCCTTCTCCTCGAAGGCGGCGGCGACAGCGGCAAGTTCGGCAGGACGGTCGAGCTTACGGGCGTCGATGACGCGCGCTTCGACGAGATCGTCGGCGCCGACGAAGCGGCCGCCGCGCGCGAAACGATGGCGCTCGCGAGCGAGGGCTACGCCGCCTTCGACATCGAACAATATCGCCACGGCGCGTTGACGCCGATCTATTTCGGCTCGGCGCTCAAGGAATTCTCCGTCGCCGAACTTCTTCGCGACATCGCCGCCTTCGCCCCTCCTCCCCGCGCACAGAAGGCGAATGGCGGCGAGATCGCGCCCGGCGATCCCTCCGTCTCCGGATTTGTCTTCAAGGTCCAGGCGAACATGGACCACAACCATCGCGATCGCGTCGCCTTCGTTCGCCTCTCTTCGGGCGAGTTCAAGCGCGGGATGAAGCTCAAGGTCTCGCGCACGGAAAAGCTCCTCGCCGTCAACAATCCGATCTTCTTCCTCGCGCAGGAGCGAAACCTCGCCGAGGAAGCTGTCGCCGGCGACATCATCGGCATTCCCAATCACGGCGCCTTGGGCGTCGGCGATACGCTGTCGGAAAGAGACGGCGTCCGCTTCTCGGGCCTTCCGGACTTTGCGCCCGAAATCATCCGCCGCGTCCGTCTCGATGATCCGATGAAATCGAAACAGATGAAGCGCGCGATGACCGCCCTCGCCGAGGAAGGCGCGGCGCAGGTTTTCACCCCGACCTTGGGCGCCGATTTCTACGTCGGCGTCGTCGGCGCGCTCCAGCTTGATGTCATCGAGGAGCGGTTGAAGGCCGAATACGGCGTCGCCGCCGCAATGGAGACCTGCGGCTATGACGCCGTCAGATGGCTTTCGGGCGATGAGGCGGCGGTGATGACCTTCATTTCTCTCAATCAGGCCGCCATCGCGCATGACCGCTATGGAAGCCCCGTCTATCTCGCGCGCTCGCAATGGGAGGCGGGCTACGCCGAGCAGAAGAACCCGCTCGTCAAATTCCTGAAAACGCGCGAGCGCGTCTGACCGCTCGCGCACTTTCGCGCATTTCGGCGATAAGCATGCGGACAATGCAGGCGATGCGGCGCGCCGGCGCCCCCACGAATCCTTGCTCCATGCGGGCTCCAGCGTTTTTGTACGGATAATCCGCAAATTGAAATTCGCGTGCGAGGAGAATTGCGCGAACGCCGCTTCCTCAATCCGTGTCGTCATACGCATCCTCCTTTCTTTGCGCCTGCTTCGCGGTCCCTCACTCCGGGGCGGCGCGCAAGCGTCGAGCCCGGAGCGACGGCGAACAGTGCTCGCGGCCGGTTCAATCGGACTCTAACCCCTCCGCGATGGGGTGGGATAAGTGGTGGGATAATCTCGCCCGGTTTGGCGAAGTCGATGTTTTTAATAGGGAATTTCTTCGCCCGCCGGTTGCGCGTCCGGACAGCGATTCCCCCGCCGACGACAAAACGCTCCTGAAGCGGATGAATTCGCAGTGCGCCCCGTGACGGTCGCAGGCGGTAAGGGCGCCCGTCCCTTATTTCTGGCCCTAATTCTGGCCCTAATTCTGGAACGGGTCCTTCATCAATATGACGTCGTCGCGTTCAGGGCTCGTCGAGACGAGCGCGATCGGCGTTTCAATAAGCTCCTCGATGCGGCGGACATATTTGACGGCTTCCGCCGGCAACTGCGCCCACGAACGCGCGCCGACGGTCGAGCCTTTCCAGCCGTCCATCGTTTCGTAGACGGGTCTCACCTTCATCTGTGCGTCGAGGCCGGCTGGAAGATAATCGTAGCGCTTGGCTCCGATGTCGTAGCCGACGCAAACCTTGAGTTCGTCGAACCCGTCGAGCACGTCGAGTTTCGTCAGCGCGACGCCGTCGACGCCCGCAACTTTCAGCGCCTGGCGGACGAGCGCGGCGTCGAACCAGCCGCAGCGGCGCTTCCTGCCCGTCACGGTGCCGAATTCGCGCCCGCGCTCGCCGATCCGCTCGCCGATCGCGTCGGTGAGTTCGGTCGGGAAAGGCCCCTCGCCGACGCGCGTCGTATAGGCCTTGACGATGCCGAGGACGTAACCGACGGCGCGGGGGCCCAAGCCCGACCCCGTCGCCGCCTGCCCCGCGACCGTGTTCGATGACGTGACGTAAGGATAAGTGCCGTGATCGACATCGAGAAGGACGCCCTGCGCGCCTTCGAAGAGAATGCGCTTGCCGGCCCTTCTTGCTTCATCGAGGAGCTTCCATGCCGGGCGAATGAAAGGCGCGATCTTCGGCGCGATGTCTTTCAGCTTCGCGGTCAGCAGGGCGGCGTCGACTTCAGCGGCGCCGAAACCCCGACGCAGCGCATTGTGATGGACAAGGAGGTTTTCAACCTTCGCCGGAAGACTCTCCGTATAAAGAAGATCGACGGCGCGGATTGCGCGCCGCCCGGCGCGGTCCTCATAAGCGGGGCCGATGCCGCGCTTTGTGGTGCCGATCCTGACGCCCGCATTCGACGTCTCGCGCATGGCGTCGAGCTCGGAATGGACGGGAAGGATGAGCGTCGCGTTCTCGGCGATCGCGAGATTGTCCGGGCTCACGCGGACGCCCTGTTCTTCAAGGCGCGCGATCTCAGCGAGAAGCGCGAAAGGATCGACGACGACGCCCGAACCGATGACGCCGAGACGCCCTTCGCGCACGACGCCCGAGGGGAGCAGCGAGAGCTTGTAGACCTTGCCGTCGATGACGAGCGTGTGGCCGGCGTTGTGCCCGCCCTGAAAGCGCACGACAACATCGGCTCTGGCCGACAGCCAGTCGACGATCTTGCCTTTGCCTTCATCGCCCCATTGGACGCCGATCACGGCGACATCGCCCATTAGCGCCTCCGGCCCTCATGCGATTGCGCGCCGCACAATAGGGGCGCCGCGGCGCGGGTCAATGCGCAACGCGCGCGCTTCCCGCCGAATTCGGCGATGTCAATCTTGAAATCTGACTTGGCGGAAGCGATGTAGAAAAACATGGGCGGGCATTCGGACATTACTTGGAGATCACTCGAACGGTTGCTTGCCGTCATTCGGCGACGCCTTGCCGATTTTCTCGAGCTTCCGGCAGGAAGCGAAAATCCCGCGGCGGCGCGGATCGAAGGTCGGCTCGATGATCTGCGCGCGCGGCTCGGCGCAGCGCTCGCAGCGCGTCGCCGGCTCGAGCGCGATCAATCCGCGGCCGACGGCGAGCAGATGACGCGCCGGGCGGAATTCGCGATTGAATCCGGACGCGACGACCTCGCGCGCGCAGCCGTACAGCATAAACTTGCGCTCGGCGAACGCTCGAAAATCGTCATGGAAGACATGCGCCGCCTCGATGCGGAGGCGGAGGCGCTTGAAGCCGAACTCGCCGCACTCGACGTCACGATATCCGCGCCCGGCGTCGCCGCCAGGCTGCGCGAACTTGAGGCGATGATTGACGCTGCGAGAGTTAAAACGCCTGCGGAGCGGTAGATGACGGAACTTGTCACCCCTGCCTATGCGCCCTTTGCGATCGCATTGACGGTCATGGCGCTCATCGCCGCATTGGAGATCGCCGGCCTTTTGTTCGGCGTCGCCTTTTCAGGACTTATCGACAGCCTCTTTCCCGACCTCGGCGCCGAGGCGGAATTCGACCCTGGCGTTGACGCTGACAGCGGCGACGCTATCGGCCGGCTTTTCGCGTGGCTTTATGTCGGGAAGGTTCCCGTTCTCATCGTCTTTGCGGCGTTCCTTGCGGGATTCGGGCTTTCCGGCGCAGCGCTGCAGAGCACGACGCACGGCGCGCTCGGCGTCCATCTGCCCCTTTTTCTTGCGACGCCGCTCGCCTTTCTCGCAAGCCTTCCGGCGACCCGCTTCGCCGCCGGCGTCATCGCCCGCATTCTGCCGCGCGAACAATCGGACGCGGTTTCTGCAGACTCCCTCGTTGGGCGCGTCGCTCGCATTATCCGCGGCCAAGCGACACAAGGGACGCCCGCGGAAGCCAAGGTCGCCGACGAGCACGGTCTCACGCACTACATTCTCGTCGAACCGGATGAGGCCGGCGCATCCTTCCGCGAAGGCGCCGAAGTCCTTCTTGTTGAAAAGAAAGGCGCCGTATTTCACGGCGCCGTCAATAACGCGCCTGTCCTGTCACCCAGCAACATTGGAGATGAGCATGCCTGATGGGGAAGTCATGAGTGTCGGCCTTACCGCCGTGACGATCATCTCGTTTCTGCTGATCGCGGGGCTCGTCTTCGCGAGGCTCTATCGCCGCTCGTCCAAGGAAGTCTCTTTCGTTCGCACAGGGTTCGGCGGCCAGCGCGTCATCATGAACGGCGGCGCGCTCGTTTTCCCGATCCTCCACGAAACCATTCCCGTCAACATGAACACGCTGCGGCTCGAAGTCGGCCGGCACCAGGAGCAGGCGCTTATCACGCGCGACCGCATGCGTGTCGATGTGCAGGCTGAATTCTATGTGCGCGTCAAACCGACCGTCGAATCGATCGCCAATGCGGCGCAAACGCTTGGCCGGCGGACGATGACGCCGCAGCACCTTAAGGAACTTGTCGAGGGCAAATTTGTCGACGCCCTGCGCGCTGTCGCCGCCGAAATGGCGATGGAGGAATTGCACGAGCAGCGCGTCGATTTCGTGCAGAAGGTGCAGGCGGCGGTTTCGGAAGACATCCTGAAGAACGGGCTTGAGCTTGAATCCGTGTCGCTGACGGGACTCGACCAGACCTCAAAGGAGTATTTCAACCCCGACAACGCTTTCGACGCTGAGGGCCTCACAAAATTGACCGAGGAAATCGAGGCGAGGCGCAAGAAGCGAAACGACATCGAACAGGAAACGCGCGTCGAGATCGAACGCAAGAACCTCGACGCCGAAAAACAGCGTCTCGAAATCGCGCGCGATGTCGAATATGCGCGCCTCGAACAGCAGCGCGAGGTTGAAATTCGCAAGGCCGAGCAGATCGCGCTGATCGCCCAGCAGCAGGCGGCGCGCGAACAGGAAGCGGAGCAGGCGAAAATCATCGCGGCGCAGCAGGTGAAAGAGGCCGGCATCTCCGCCGATCGCATCGTCGCCGAGCGCGACATCGCGCGCGAGCAGGCGATTGAAGCCGCGCGCGTCGAGAAGATGAAGCAGATCGCGCTTGCGCAGCAGGAAAGCGACATCGCCGTCGCCGAGAAATCGCGCGCGAAATCGGTCGCCGACGCCGCCGCGGACGAGGCTCGGGCGATAGCGGCGCGCGCGGCCGAACAGGTCGTCACCACCCGGGAGACGGAAATCGCCGAACGATTGAAGGCGATCGAGCTTATCGAAGCGAAAAAGGCCGCAGAGCAGGCGGCGATTGCAATCAAGGTTGCGGCGGAATCTGAAAAAATCGCATCGTCGGATCGCGCCGAGGCGGTCCGCATCGAGGCCGCCGCGACGGCTGAGAAACAGCGCATCATCGCGGAAGGCGAAGCGAACGCCGAAAAACTGCGCGCCGAGGCGCTGCAAGCGATCTACGCTGTCGAGGCCGAAGGCAAGCGCGCCGTGAACGAAGCGGCGAACACGCTGTCGCCGCAACAGATCGCCATGCAGATCAAACAGGCGCTGATCGCAGCATTGCCGAAGATCATTGAACAACAGGTCAAGCCGATGGAGCGCATAGAGGGAATCAAGATCCTCCATGTCGAAGGGCTCAACGGCGCAGGCGGCTCGGCGGGCGGACACGCGACAGCGAACGCTGGCGGAATAGCGGATCAGGCGGTCAACGCCGCCCTCCGCTATCGCGCGCAAGCGCCATTGCTCGATGCGCTGATGAAGGAGCTGGGGCTCGACGGCGCAGCGTCAGGCGCGATGTCAGACGCGCTTCTCGCGCATTCTGAAGGCGATGGCGGGCCGCCGCGGCTTACAGCCGGCGAATAGTTTGGCGGTCTTTGGACGAGCCGCGAATTGGCCGGCTCGTTCCCGCTCGATTTTGGGGCAGAGCCGCCGCCAGCGTTTCTCGAACCGCCCGATGGGCGTCGCCATGTCTCGCCCGCGGGTCACTTTCTTGGTATGGGACGTGCTTGCTCTTCGGCTGCAGGACAGGCGACGGTTGATCGGCGGAGAGTCATGAGATTGGGCGACAGCGCGAACGGCGACAGCCGGTTAATCATGATATGCGTCGATGCGATGAGTCTCGACTTTGCTCGCGCTCATCTCGATCAGCTTCCGGTCTTGCGCGGCCTGATCGAAGGCGGCGCTTTTGCAGACATCTCCTCGCCGGCGGTTCATGCGAGCGATAGCATCTGGCCGACGTTCGCCAGCGGCGAGGATCCCGGCGTCCACGGCGTTTATTTCCAATTCCAGTGGGACCCCGCGCACATGCGCTTCGCCCGCACGCATGCGCCCGAAGTGGAAAGTCGCGTCGGCTATGACCCATTTTGGCGCAAGCTGGCGCGCGGGGGCGTGAAGACGATCGTCCTTGATCCGGGCGGGCCGATCGATCCGGCGAACGCGCCATGCCTCGAGATCATGAACTGGTCCTATCAGGGCACCGGCCGCTCCCGCGCCAGCGATCCGGCCATCTTAAAGGAGCTGAACCGGCGCTTTGGCCGGCGGCCGATCGGCAAGGAAGTGCCGGTGCCGAAGGCGCTGGGGCAAAGCCGGAAAATCTGCAGCCATGTCATCGAGGCGCTGCGGCGCAAGACCGACGCCGCGATATGGCTCGCGGAACGCGACGACTGGCGGCTGTTCATTCTCGCTTTTTATGAAGTTCACCGCGCCGGGCACAATCTCCTTCCCGTCGACGGGGATTTCGGATCCGAAGTCGATCCCGATGCGCTCCTCGAAGTCTACAAGGCGCAGGACCGCGAACTCGGCCGCCTGATGACAAAGGCGCAGGACGATCGAACGACATTCGTCCTGTTCTCGATGCACGGCATGGCGCCGAACAAGGCGCAGGATCATTTCCTCGATGAGATGCTCGCGCGGCTCAATGACGCCTGGCGCGTCAGCCGCGGCGCACCGCCCCGGCCGAGAAAATCGCCAAACCTGATTGCGCGCCTTCGCGCGCGCATTCCCTACGGGCTTCAATACTCCCTCGCCAACATTCTCGGCGAAGATGTGCAGGACTGGGTCGTCGACCGCACCATCACCGGCGGCCTCGTCTGGCCGGCGACGCCGTCCTTCCGGCTGCCGTCGGGCGGCGAAGCGTTCATCCGCTTCAACGTCAAGGGGCGCGAGCGCGACGGCTATTTCGACGCCGACCGCAGGGAGCTCGGCGACTATCGCCGCTGGCTCGAGGAGCGCCTTCTCGAAATCCGCATCGCCGATACGGGAGCGCCTTTCGTGAAGGAAGTGCTCGACATCGACGGCGTCTTTCCGGGACCGCGGGCGCAATTCCTCCCCGATCTCATCGTCAAATTCGCGCCCGATGAGCCCGTCGGCGCCATCCGGTCGCCGGCGATCGGCGAAATATCGGCTCATCTCGCGACAGGGCGCGGCGGAAACCACACTGGCGAGGCCTTCATGGCGATCGCCGGTCCCGGCGCGCACAATCCTGCCGTCCGCGACGCGCGAAACATCAAAGACCTTGGACGGCTCGCCGCGACGCTGCTCGCGGCGGCGCCGACGGAACGCGCCGGCGCGCGCATCCCCGCTTGACGGCGGCCGGCGAGGCGGCCCGCGCCATGACGGATTTGGTCCCGATGACGCCGCAACGGATCCTCGCCGTCCCGGCGTTCGCGGTCGCGCTCTTGTTCCTTGCGACGCTCGCCGTCTTCTGGAACGGCATCGGCCCTATCGATGCGTCGCGATACATCGCCGCCGCGCTCGACTGGACGCAAAAGGGGCCCTCGCTCGGCGACAATCACTGGGCGCTGAGGCTGCCGATCGTCGCGCCGATCGCCGCGAGTTTCGCGCTGTTCGGCCCTGGCGAATTCGTCAGCACACTGCCGAATATCCTTTACGCCGCCGGGCTCGTCGCCGTCACGTTCCATTTCTCGCGAAGGCGTCTTGGCGACGCAGGCGCGATCGGGTGCGCCGGCGTCATCGCCGCATCATCCTTCTTCGTCGTCGCGCAGTCCGAACTCTCCGTCGTCGGCCCGGAGATTTTCTTCGAGGCGCTCTCGTGCTGGCTGTTTCTCGACGCCGCACGCGCAAATATGGACATGCGGCGCCTCGCGGCCTCGGGACTTTGCGCCGGCGCAGCCTGGCTCTGCCGCGAGACCGCCGTCGCCCTCCCCGCCGCCCTCGGCCTCCTGCTGCTCGCCCGCCGGCCATTCAGCGTAAAGCCGCTCCTCGTTTTCGGCGCGGGATTCGGTCTCATAATTCTCGCCGAACTTGCCGCCTACGCGATTGTCGCGGGCGACCCGCTCTATCGTCTCAAAACGGATTTCGGCCATCGCGGCGCCGGGAAATTCTACGCCCTGCCGCCGGGCGCGCCGCAAAACGAGATCGTCGCCCGGCTGACGCTGCCGTTCAGATTTCTGTTGACGGCGCCGGCGGTGACGCCCTTCGTCCTTCTCAGCGGCGTTCTCTGGCTCGCCCCCGCCTTCCGGCGAGCCGCCCTCTCGCCCCGCTGGCGCGATGCGACCCTCGTTTTTGGGACGGCGGCGGGCGCAAGCTTTCTCTTTTCCGTATTCGGCGCAAATCTCAGATGGCCGGATTATTATCCGCTGCTCTCTTACGCCGCCCTGCTTTCCCTCGGCGCGGTCGCGGCGGGCGTCTATGACGCCGGAAGGCGGCGCCTTGGCGCGGCGATTTTCGCGAGCGTCATTGCGCTGAACTGGACGGCGTCAGATCTTCGGGCCTACGACGAACTTTCCGAGCCTCGCCATCTTGCGCGTTTTGCGCTTTCGTCGGGCGAAACGGCGACGACCGATCACACGACCGCCCTGCGCGCGCGATTGTATCTCAGGATGGCCGGCCTCGCCCCTCAAGAAGCCGCAACGCGGATCGTCTCAACCCTCGGTCTCGACCATCCGCCATGCGGCCTTGTCTATGTCGCAACGCCGAGGGGCGCGACGCGCGCGATTGCGCCGACGCCGGACTGGCGCGAAATCTGGACGGCGGAGGTTCGCCGGAAACGATGGACAGTCGGCGTCGTGACGGCCCTCAGCCCTGGCGGCTCGCTGCCGCCGCACCTCAAGAAACTCTTTAGAGCCGCCGGGCCCGTCGCCCTCTACGAAGCGCCGCCCTGCCGTCCCTGACGCGGGGCTCCAATCCTCCCTCCTCTTCCGATTGAGGTTGATTTCCGCCCGCTTGTCTTATCTGCTGATGTCGGACGAAGAGAGGGAGAATTCGACCCATGCGGATCATCAGCAGTCTCGCCGCGCTTATCGCCGCCGCCTGCGCCGGCGCGCCCGCCGCCTGTGCGCAATCGAGCGCCGCCGCCCAAGCGCCGACGCCGCCTTGCAGCGATCCTGTTTTCGACGATTTCGATTTCTGGATCGGCGAATGGGAGGTTTACGGACCACAAGGAAAGCTCGCCGGAACAAACTCGATCAGGAAAGAGGAATACGGCTGCCTCCTCGTCGAGCGCTGGGTGAATACGGGCGGCCAAACCGGCCAGAGTTACAATTTCGTCGACCTTGCAACCGGCAAATGGCGCCAGGTCTGGGTCTCGGCGGGCGCAACGATCGATTATTCGGGCGGGCTCAACGACAAGGGCGCGATGGTCCTTGAAGGAAGGATCGGCTATCCGGCGGGCCAGGCCGGCAACGGGGCGAAGTTCCGCGGAACATGGACGCCGAACGCCGACGGCACGGTCTCGCAATATTTCCAGCAATATGACGACGCCAAGGGCGAATGGACCGACTGGTTCACCGGGCTCTACAGACGCAAGGCCGAGAAAGGGTGATCCGGCGATCAGCCGGCGAGGCGGAAGGATTTCGTCTCGCGATCAGGCGGCGCGGATAAGGCTTCCTCGATCATCGCGCGGATCTGACGGCGCAGTTCCCGCTCGAGATGTTCGATCTGGCGATCGAAGATCGGACGCTCGCGCCGATCCTCGATCGCGTGGCAGGCGTGGCTGACCGTCGT
>JBMOOR010000104.1:0-2217 GCA_049324555.1 Pseudomonadota bacterium
CGATCGATTTCAACGGCAAGGGGCCGTCCGCGCGCGCAATCGCATCGACGATCGCGAATGCGATCCCGAGCGACTTGATGCCGACGCTCTCGTCCTCCGGGTCCACACCAACTCCGGTCGAATTCATTTTCCAATCGGCGCGCAGCCCCCGAACTTCCGGCACGGCGCATCGCCCATGACCAAATCTCGGTGTAAATTTACGGTATCACGATCAACATGAAATGGAAGCGAAGAACCATCTTTATTTCAATGCGTTACGTTACAATGTTTCGGTCGAATTTCAAAATGTTGAATCCGTGCATTATTCCACCAGCACAGCGCGCCTGCACTCGACGCCGTTCACCTGATAATCGCCCTCGCCGACGCCGACGCCAAGCGCTTCAAGAAGCGAAGTCACAACGGTGTCGACCGGTCCTGCGAGACTGCCGAGAGCGCTGAGGAGAGCCGCGTTGGCGAGACCCTCCGTCGACAGCCCAAGGCCAAGCACGCGCGCCTCGATTGCGACGTCTTCGACCAGCGAACCGACGATGCTTTCGACAGGCGACGTGACGCCGGCGGTCTTCACCGTCCCGTTGACGATATCATCATGCGTAAACTCGAGGATTTCGTCGTTCGACTGCGCGATCGCGGCTTCGGCTTCCGCAAATGCGACAAGTCCCGGCGCAGCGACGATCTTCGCTTTTTTGACTTTGTAGCCCGAAAGCGAACGCTTCGAGAGATCGACATCGCCGATATAGGCGTCAAGCGCGGCTGAACGCGCAGCGAGCATCACCGTCGCGTCATCTTCGTTTCCGCTCGGACAGCTGACGCTTTCGAGCTGCGCCTGCGCTCTCGCAACTTCGAAATAGGTCGGCAGGCGGACGTTGACGCCCGACAGAACGCCGGTCCCGCCGACAGACGCTTCGACTGCAAGCTGGATCTGCGTGTTCGCGACAATCTCGCCGCCCTCGCCCACTCGAAACCACGGCGAGGTCTGCAGCATCTCGCCGAGCCGCAATTGCGCGGTCAGGCTGGCGACCCCGGGTATCGTTGTCCCGAGATCGAGATTGAGAAGATTCTCGCCGTTCGCCGCAACGGCGTTTGCAAGGAGCATCTGCATCATCGACGCTTCGAGCGGAAAGCCCTGTTCTTCAGCGGCGCCGAGAACGATATCGCCCATGGCGCCAAGGTCGATGACGCCGGCAAGGTCGATCTTGTCGGTCAGCGACCCCGCCGCATTCTCGAGTGCAAAGAGCGCGTTGCCGACGGTGCGGTCGCTGCTTGCGGTCGCTGCTGCGGAAATGACTTGCGACAGCGTCGGTTCGCTGTCCAGCACCGACTGATAATCGCCCGAAACGATGTTGAGTTCTGTCGCCAGCGCGTCGAGGAATGAAAAGACCTCGACCTTTGAATTCAGCAGATTGTTATAGTCGAGCACGGAGAGGTTCACTTCCGCTCCGAGCAAGGATGAAAGAAGGGCGTTGAGGACGCCGCCGTTGACGGACACGAGGCGCGAACCGACCGAGAAGCCCGCGAGCGCGCGGCGCGCGGCGATCGCATCGACCGTGATTTGCGGCGCGTCGACGAAATTGTCCGCAAAGAACAGCCTGCCAGGGCCGCCGAGGGTCACGGCGACCGCATTTTCAGGCGTTCCTCCCGGCGTGAAGCGATTTTCGCGCGGAATTGAATCGTCCGCCACATACCGGCCGGCGATCGCCGTAAACCAGTCGCTGTCCTTGGATTGCGCCTCCGCTTCCTTGAGCAAACCCGTCTCAACCGATGCGCCGAAGTCGTAGCCGTTGCCCGCCAGAATGGATTCTGCGGCCTCCTCTTCATCGCCGATATTGTTCGCGGCGACGATGGCTGCGAGATCGGCGGCGCCCTGCGCCGCGCGCCGCTGCGTGTAGAGCATCTGCAGATCGATAGCGAGCGCAAGGCACAAGACGCCGACAAAGACGTAGCCGGCGAACATGATCGATACGCTGCCGCTCAGGTCTTCCCGAAAGCGGCGCGCTGTCCTCTCCCCCCGTCCCAGCATCAAAATTCTCCGCTGCGGATCGTAAACGAGCCGATGATCACTTTGCCGGGCATCGGCACGAACGGGGCCATATTCCAGATCGGCAAATGGCTCGCATCGTATGAGATCGTGACGACAAACTGGCCGCCGAATTCGTCATCGGGCGAGGCGCTGACGGTGATGAACGAGGGATCGATCAGCGGATAGCGATCGGCGTTCGT
>JBMOOR010000105.1:0-2214 GCA_049324555.1 Pseudomonadota bacterium
TCCGGATGCGCTTGGCGCCTATGGATTGGCGCTTATCGAGGCCGGGCGTCCCTCCGAGGCGGAACCGCCGCTGAAGCGAGCGATAGAACGTGCGCCGGACCGGCCTGGTCTCCGCCTCAACCTCGCGGAACTCTATTTCCGGGTCGGCGAAGAAGAACAGGCGATTGAAACGCTGAGGCGCACAACAGCTGAGCATCCGAAATTTGCGCAGGCGTTCGTGCGGCTCGGTCATGCGATGGTCGCGCGTCAAGATCTGCAATCTGCGGCGGAAGCGTTCGACGCGGCGCTGCAGCTCGATCCGCAAGACCAGGCGACCGCGCTTATTCTGGCGCGCGCGCTTGCTTCGGCTGGCAACTTTGGCGCAGCCTATCATGTGCTTGATCACATGGAAAAAATCCGACCCGACGATGTTGAAGCGTTGAAGCTGCGGCTTGAAATCGCGCGCACGCGCCGCGATTTCCCGGCGCTTGAAGCGCTGGCGCAGCGTCTGACGAAAGTCGCTCCGGACGACCCGACCGGCTGGCGCGATCTCGCCGCGGCCTTTTACGAGGGCGGCCGTTTTGAAGATGCGCTGCGCGCATTCGAGCGCGCGATGGCGCTCATGCCGCGAAGCGCGGAGAATCTCAGCCAGCTCGCCTCGATTGCGATTAATGCGCTCGACTTCGAGAAGGCGGACGCGGCTCTTGCGGAAGCGGAAGCCGCCTCGCCCGGCGACGCGCGCATGCTGTCGACCAAGGCGCTGCTTCTCACCTATCAGGGCCGCAAGGAGGAAGCCGAAGCCTATTGCCGGCGATGCATGGAGGCCGATCCGACTTTTTCAGGCGTCTATCCGCAGCTCAGCCTTCTCAGGAACGGCTGGTTGTCGGACGAGGAAGAGTTTCACATTCGCGCCTATTCCGAGCGGGCCGACATCGCGCCAGGCTCGCGCGCGAGCGCCGCTTTCGTCGTTGCGCATAATCGCGACGCGCGCGGCGACGCCGACGCCGCATTCCGCGAATATGAGCGCGCCAATGCGCTCGCGGCAGAGCGCAACCGCAATGAGCAGATCTTCTATGATTTCGCCGGCCATTCGGCATGGACCGACGCCATCATCAATGTGTTCGCCAGCGCCGCTGAAACCGGGGCGCAGTCCCACCATGAGGGACCGCAGCCGATCTTCGTCGTCGGCCTGCCGCGATGCGGCTCAACGCTCGTTGAAAGCGTCATCGCCGCTCATTCCGCGGTTCAGGCGGGCGGCGAGTTGCCGATGATGCCGAACATTTTCAACCGCTGGCTTCAGGGCAATTATCGCGCGGGGGAAGCAAGGCTTCTCCGCGACGAACGCGAACGGATCGCCGCCGCCTATATGCGCGGCGCGCCGGCGCGGTTTGAAAAAGATCGGTTCACGGACAAGAATCTTCTGAACATTGAAGCGGCCGGCCTGATCGCGCAGGCGTTCCCGCAGGCCGTCATCGTCAATGTGCGCAGAAATCCCGTTGAAAACGCTTTCGCGATATGGCGTCAGGACATGATGAAGTTCTGGGCGTATGCGACAAGCTTTGAAGACGTTGCGCGGCGCTACGGGCTTTATGCGAAACTCGTCGATCATTTCGAACGGGCGTTGCCGGGACGTTTCCACACCATCCAGTATGAAGACTTCGTCACCGGCTTCGACGCAGAGGCGAAGAATCTGATCGCGCTCTGTCGGCTGCAATGGGAAGAGTCCTGCGCAGAATTCCAGAAAGCGCGGGCGATCGCGCCGACCATCAGCGCCTTGCAGGTCCGCGACGAGGTGAGCCTGAAAGGAGACCGCGCGGCGCTCTACGGCGCGCGCCTCGACCCCTTGCGCCGCGCGCTCGAAGAAGCGGGCGTCGATCTCAAGTCCGGCGCATTGAGGGCGTAGGAGGGCAGCGCAACTGCGCCGCCGCTTAATTCGCGGCCGGAAGTATTTCCTTATGCGAATTGAATCTCAGGGCGTCTCGCGTATCGTCGTTCAGGCGCTGGTGTCGATATGCGCGCCGGCGCCGGCCGGCGCCGCATCGCCGGTCGAGACGATCACCATCGCCGCGCGCAGGACGCGATCGCCGATGACAAACCCGGGCTGTGCGGTTTCGGCGACGAAGCCCGCAGGAACGCCGAGCGCCGGCGCCTGGGCGACCGCCTGATGGAGGTTCGGGTCGAATTTTTCGCCTTTGGGATCGATCTTGCGAACGCCATGCCGTTCGAGCGCGGCGG
>JBMOOR010000106.1:0-19685 GCA_049324555.1 Pseudomonadota bacterium
CAAGGATTCAGCCGATCGTCGTCGCGCTTCAATTGCCGGCGGTCGCGCTGATGGCGGCGACGGCAAGCCGAACGCTCGGCGGGCTGGTCGGCCTCCCGGCGCTGGCGATCATCCTCACCCTCATTTGGGGCGTCGTAAGGCGCGGCCTCGGCGCTCAGATCGGGCCGTCGGCTGCGGTCGTCGTCTTGCTCGTTCTTGTCGGCGCGGTCATCGACCTTCTTTCCATCGCGGCGATGAAGGCCCTTTTCGTCGGTCAGTCGTAGTCCGCGCGCAAGAAATAGAGGCCTTCGGCAGGCGCGACCTGACCGCAGCGGCGCCGGTCGCGCGCATGGAACGCATCCGCAAAATCAGCAGCGCTCCATCGGCCGAGCCCAACCTCGACGAGACTGCCGACCATCGAGCGCACCTGATGATGGAGGAACGATCGCGCGGATGTCTCGATGCGGATCTCTTCGCCCGAGCGCCCGACCGCGATCGTCGAAAGTGTTTTGACCGGCGAGTCCGACTGGCAGGTCGAGGCGCGAAAGGTCGTGAAATCGTGCTTGCCGATCAGGACTTGCGCCGCTTCATGCATCGCGGCGGCGTCAAGCGGCGGCGCAAGGCGCCAGGCGCGCCCCGCATCAAGCGTCAATGGCGCGCGGCGATTGATGAGGCGGTAACGGTAATGCCGCCGCGTTGCGGAAAACCGCGTATGGAATTCCTCACTGACGCATTCGGCGGCGAGGATGGCGATCGGCGCAGGCTTTAGATGATAGTTCATCGCGTCGCGCAACGTTTCAGGGTTGACGACCTTCTGGAGATCGAAATGCGCCGGCATGCAAAGCGCGTGGACGCCGGCGTCGGTCCTTCCCGCAGAAAACGCCGTCACGCGCTCGCCGCAAAACCGGAACGCCGCTTCTTCCAGCGCGCCTTGCACGGATACGCCGTTTTCCTGGCGCTGCCAGCCGACGAAAGGCCCGCCGTCAAATTCGAGAATGAGCTTGTAGCGCGGCATCAAAGCCGCTCGCCGGGCGCAAGCGCAAAGCCGCGCAGAAACGAGGCCGCATCCTGGGCGCCCCGGCCGGAGCGCTGGACCTTCAAAAGTTCAACGGCGCCCGAGCCGCAGGCGATGACGAGCCGATCGTCCGTATCGAGAATTTCGCCCGCCTCGCCCGCTCCAGACGCCGGCCGCGACATCAGCGCTTTGACGCGCTCGCCCTTCGCCTCAAACCAGGCGCCCGGAAAGGGCGAGAGGGCGCGAATATGGCGGTCGATTTCCTCCGCGGCCCGCCGCCAGTCGATCTTCGCCTCAGCGGGTGAAATTTTGTCGGCGTAGGTGACGCCGCCCGCGCCTTGCGGCGTCTCGACGAGGGCGCCGCGCGCGAGCGCCGAGAGAAATCGCGGCAGCAATTGCGCGCCGACAAGGGCGAGCCGATCATGCAATGTCGCGGCTGTGTCGTCGGCGCGAATTTCAACGGTTTCCGAAAGGAGGATCGGCCCTGTGTCGAGCCCTTCCTCCATGCGCATCACCTGAACGCCCGTCGTCCTGTCGCCAGCCATGATCGCGCGCTGGATCGGCGCCGCGCCGCGCCAGCGCGGCAGCAAGGACGCGTGCAGATTGAAGCAGCCGAGCCGCGGCGCCGCGAGCACATCTTTCGGCAGGATGACGCCGTAGGCGACGACGATCGCGGCGTCGACATCGAGCGCGGCGAATGCATCCCGCGCCTCCTGCTTTTTGAAGCCCTTCGGCGTTCTGACTTCAATTCCGTGTGCGGCGGCGACCGCCTCAACGGGAGAAGGCGTCAGTCTGCGGCCGCGCCCTGCGGGCTTGGCCCCGCGCGTGTAGACCGCGACGATCTCGTGACCCGCGGCGATCAGTTCAACGAGGCTCGCCGCCGCAAACGCCGGGGTCCCCATAAACGCGAGTCGCATGACGAGAATTCTCCAATTCCGGCGTGTCGTCCGCGCAGCAGGGTTTCGTTAAAATGCGCTCAGGCCGTCGCCGCGAGGCGCAGCTCTTTTTTCAGCTTCCGGATGATTCGGTCGCGCTTGAGCCGCGAGATGTGATCGATGAAGAGGACGCCGTTCAAGTGATCCATTTCATGCTGGATGCAGGTCGCAAAGAGCCCTTCGGCCTCGATCGTCTGCGTCCGTCCATGATAGTCGAGAAAGCGGACGCGGCAGCGCGAGGGCCGCTCGACTTCTTCATAGAATTCGGGGACCGACAGGCATCCTTCCTGATAAAGGCTTGTTTCTTCGGAAGGATCGAGGATTTCCGGATTGACGAAGTAAAGCGGCTTCGGCTCTTCTTCCTCTGTCGCGAGATCCATGACGATGATGCGCCTGGCGACGTTCACCTGGATCGCGGCGAGGCCGATCCCCTCCGCCTCGTACATCGTCTCCAGCATGTCATCCATCAGCGCGCGGATGCTGTCATCGACAACTTCGACGGGCGCGGACACTTGCCGCAGGCGCGGATCAGGCGCGGTCAAGATTTCGCGAATGGCCATGAGCGGTCACGTATGGCGGCGCCCGCGCCTCGTCAAGGCGTAAGGGAAGGCGTACCAACGCTCGCCTTCGGGCCGGAGTTCCCTTAAGCTAATTATCGGGTGTTGTTGAGTTTTCCGGGAGTTTCCATGCAGGCCTCGCCGTTTCCGGCCGATGAGGCGCAGCCAAGCGGCGTCATCGAGACCGCGCCGCCGGCGGCGCTGATTTCCGGCGCGCCGGAATTCCTGTGGACCGGCGCCGTCGCGGTTGTCGTCATCTTCACGCTCGTCTTCTGGCTGCTTGGCCGCTGGCGGACCGGTCGTCGCAATCGCTCGGCGGGCGACACTGAATTTTTCCAGCCTGCGGGCGAAGGCGCGGAAATCACCTTCGACGACGCGCATTCGCCTGCGGTTGAAACGCCGATCGAGTTCGCGTCGTCGCCCATGGGCGGCGAAGATCCTCTTCCTCCCGAACCGAAGAAGAAACGCGGCCCTTTCGGCGGCCTTTTCAGCAAGCGCGAAAAGCAGCAAGCGATTGAAGAAGAAGCGGTTCCGGAAGTGATTGATCTTGGCGCTGACGATCAGGATCTTGCCGCCGTCAGCATCGAGCGCCCGGCGCGCAGCGTCTTCGGCGTCGAGCGCGACCGGAAAAGCGATGCGGAGCCGGCGGGCGTCAGCGACTGGGCGGCGATTGAACGCGCCGAACGCCAGCGCGCCGAGAGTGAAGCCGAACGCGCCGCCTTCGCCGCGCGCCAGCGTGAAGAAGATGAAGCGGCCGAACGCCGGCGGCGTTTTCTCGAAGAAGAAAATCGCATTCGCCTCGCCGACGAGGATCGCCGCCGCGCCGAACGCGAGGCCGCCGCGCGCATCGAGGCGATGGAACACACAAGCATGACGCCGATGGCGATGCACGCAAGCGACGCCGGCAGAGGCGCCGCGCATGACGAGATCGTGCGCACGTTGTCGGAGGTCGAAGAGGCGCTCCATGCGCAGCGCGAAGCGATCCTGGCCGAGACGCGCAGCCTCCTTGATTCATTCGCGCGCCGGTTCAGCGACCGGCTCGACGCGCTCGCCGCCTCCGTCGAAAATCATTCCCTCGCGCGGCGCGCCGATGCGCCGTCCGCGGCCGCGGAGCGCACAGCCGACATGTCCGCCGTCGCAGACTTCATGTCGCGCCGCCTCGATGAGCATCAACGAGAGGCTGCGCAGTCGATCGCCGCTCTTTCAAGAAGGATCGACGCCATCGGCGCCCAGACCGCCGGCGTTGCGGGCCTCCGCGAAGAATTGTCGAAGCTTCACCGCGCGCTCGGACCGGCTCGCGCGCCGAGCGCGCCCGCGGTCCAGCTTGCCGACGTCGTGCGCAATGCGCTGGCTCCGAACGCGTATGAGTTCAACGCCGTGCTGCCGAACGGCCGGCGCGCAGACTGCCTCATCCGCCTTGCCCGGCCGCCGGGGCCGATCGCCATCGACGCCCGTTTCCCGGTCGAGGCGTTCGACGCCATGCGCGAGGCGCGCGAGAACGGCGAGAGCGAATTCCGCCGCATCGCGCTGCGGCACATCGTCGATATCGCCGAACGGCTGATCGCGCCCGGCGTCACCGCCGATTCCGCGATGATGTTCATTCCTTCTGAAAGCATGATCGCCGAACTCCATTCCCGGTTTCCGGATGTCGTTCAGGACGCCTGGCGCGCGCGCGTGTGGATCGTTTCTCCAACGACGCTGATGGCGACCTTGCACACGCTCGGCGGGATCATGCGCGACAGCGCCTCGCGCGCCGCATCGGAGAGCGACGCCGCCCGCGCGCTGCAAGAGGTGGAACGCCTCAGTGAGCGCATCGCCGCGCTTGAAGCCGCCGCCGGCAAGCAGCAATCGCCCTCTCGCGCAGATGTCGCCGCGCCTACAGCGCCGCGCGGAGAAAGCGCCGCTGAAGACGCGATCGAGCGCAGCCTGAAACGCCTGATGCAACCGGCCGCCAATAGCGACATTGGCCCTCCGAACGGCGATCTCTATGCAGATGACGAGACCGCGGGCGGCGAGGACCGGGGTGAAGCGCCGAGCCCGGCGCGTCCGCCGTTTCCGCTTCGTTAAAGCGGCCTTTGCTCGGGAAGAAGCGGCGCCGCCGGCTCGAGCGTGATCTCTATGCGGCGGTTGCCGGCGGCGTAAGGATCCTCCGGATAGAGAGGAAAGGCGTCGCCGCGCCCTGAAACGCCAGCGATGCGGTCGGCGGGAAATCCCGCCCGCTCCATGATCCGCCGCGCGGCGTTCGCGCGCGCAGCCGTCAGGTCGAACGGCGAATAGGTTCCGGCGCCCGTCGCGTCGGCGTGGGCGTCGATGAATATCCGGTTGGCGAGAGGATGCAGCGCGCGCGCGGTTTCCTCGATCAGCGCGGTCGCCGCCGCTGTCGGCTCGGCGGCGCCCGTCTCGAACATCGCGCGACCATCGGTATCGACGATCAAGATCTGGAGCCCTTCCTCCGTGAGATTGATCGTGATTGCGTCATTGGCGTCCTTTGCGATCGGCGTCATCAGGATCGCGTGCTGAAGCTTTTCCTTCACGGCTTCAAAGCGGCGCCGGTCGGCGGCGGCGTCATCAAAGGCGCCTCGGCTTCCGTCGAGGCCGGCGGCGGGGCGCGCGGCGAGCGTTGGCGTCAGCCCATGCGCAGAAGGCGCGTCGGCCGGGACGATCGATCCGGGCTGGCGCGTTTCCGGAACGCCGTCGAGCGCAACGGTCCCCGCAAAGCGCCGCTCGGCGGCGAGGCCGAACGCCTCGCGGATCGAGCCCGCGACGACCTGCATCTTTGCGTCATCCTGAATGGAGAAGGAAACGATCATCACAAAGAATGTGACAAGCAGGGTCATCAGATCGGCGAAGGTGATGAGCCATGTCGCCTGGCGCCGCCGTTTGTCCCGCCCCGCCGCGACGCTTGTCATGCAGGCGCGCTCGCAAACTGGCCGCGCGCCTTTTCGGGAAGGTAAACGATCAGCATGTCCGTTATGGCGTCGGGCGAACGGCGTTCCGCGACTTGGCAGAGGCCGTCGATGATGAGAGAGAGATTTGTCTCCTGCGCCTCAAGCTTGGAGGCGAGCTTGTCGGCGATCGGCAATGCAATGACATAGGCGATGAGAGCGCCGTAAAGCGTCGTCAGCAGCGCGATCGCCATCGCCGGGCCGATTGTCGAGGGATCGTCCATTGTCGAGAGCATTTTGACGAGGCCGACGACCGTGCCGATCATGCCGAAAGCGGGCGCCGCCTCGCCGATCGCGCGGAAGATTTTCTCGCCGTCGACAAGGCGCTTGATCTCAAGTTCTCGCTCTCGCGAGAGCTGCGCGCGCAAGTGATCTGTCGCGAGACCATCCGCGATCATCTGCTTGCCGCGGGCAAGAAAGGGATCCGAAACGGGCGTCCTCTCAAGGCCCATCGGGCCTTGGCGGCGCGCGATCTGCGCAAGGCCGCGCAATTCTTCAAGAAGATCGCCGGGCGATTTCTGATGATCGAGAAACGCCGTGCGTGCGCCGGTGACGACGGCGCTGGCGACATCATCGACTGGAAAACGCAAGACCGTCGCCGCCGCCGCGCCGCCGACGACAATGAAGAAACTCGGCAGGTTGAAAAAGACCGCGACCGCCCCCGACATCGCAATCGCGAGCCCGACGACGAAAAGACCGGCGACGATGCCGCCGACGGTGGCGAAGTCCATGCGCATGAACGAGCCGTTCCTCACTGCGCCGGCAACTTAGTCGACGCCGTGTAAAGACCGCCCTTAAGTCTCGTCTAAAATTGCGGAAGAAAGGCAAAGGCCGTTAATGATCCGTTTATGGAGCCCGCAGCGCCTCAGCCCCAAGGGCCCTTTTTCGCGATTTCAAACGGCGAGGTTTCCCCGCCGAGGCGCGGATTTCGCCCCCGTCCCGCCATCGCGAGCAGCCGGTCGATGCGGTTCTGCGGCGAGGGATGCGTTGAAAAGAGATTGTCCGCGCCGCGGCCGGACAGCGGGTTGACGATCATCAGCTGCCCGGTCTCGGGATGCATTTCCGCCGTCATGTTCGGTATGCGCGCCGCGCCTTGCGAAATCTTTGCCAGCGCTGATGCGAGCGCTTCGGGCCGACCCGAGATTTCCGCGCCGATGCGGTCGGCTTCATATTCGCGGCCGCGGCTGATCGCCATCTGCACGATGCCGGCGGCGAGCGGGGCGAGGAACATCATGGCGAGCGTCGCAACGATATTGCCGCCGCCGTTGCTATCCCGGTTGCCGCCGAAGAACATAGCAAAATTCGCAAGCGTCGTGATCGCGCCGGCGATTGTCGCCGTCACCGTCATGGTCAGCGTGTCGCGGTTCCTGACATGGGCGAGCTCGTGCGCCATAACGCCGGCGATTTCCTCTTCCGTCAGCATGCGGAGGAGCCCCGTCGTCGTCGCGACCGCGGCGTTTTCCGGATTGCGGCCCGTTGCGAAGGCGTTCGGCTGATCGGATTCGATGATCGTGATTGCAGGACGCGGCAAGCCCGCATTCGCGGCGAGCCGCTCGACGATCTCGACATAACGGCGGACCGCGCCCGACGGGTGCGAGCGGTCGACTGGCGCGGCGCGATACATCTTGAGAACGATCTTGTCGGCGTTCCAGTATGCGAAGAGGTTCGATCCCGCCGCAAAGAGGAGAGCGAGGATCATGCCGCCCGATCCGCCGAGCGCATAGCCGACGACGCCGAAGAGCGCTGTCAGGGCCGCAAGAAGGATGTAAGTGCGAAGATGGCTCATGCTTTCCCTGTATTTATTTCCCCGCTGGCGCCTGCCTATATGTGAAAGCGAAGTGAGGCCTTCAATATGACCGACGACAAGCCCGCTGAGACGCCCGATGACTCCCTTGGCGCCGCCCCCGACGCTGTCCTGCCGCCTGCCGCAAGGCGCGCGCTCGAGGAAGCGGCGGCGCGCCGCAAGACGGAGCCCGCCCGCGCGGCGGAAAAGGGCGGCCCCGCCGGACCAGAGCCGACCCGTTATGGCGACTGGGAGCGCAATGGACGGGCTGTCGATTTCTGACCTTTAAGATCTCCGACCGCCCTCTTGCCGAACAGAGCATGAACGTGTATGAATACACGTTATGGTTGTATTCAATAGAACAGTACTACCTGCTGTGGCTTTCGCCCTTCTTCCGCAGGGCGCACAGGCGGAAGCGCCTGTTCCTGGGCCTGTCGCAGCAAGGATCGAGCGCGTCATCGACGGCGACACGATGAAGGTGTCGGCGCAAATCTGGATCGATCAATTCGTGACCGTTTCGGTCCGCATCAAAGGCGTCGATGCGCCAGAACTCATCCGGCCGCAATGCGAAGCTGAGCGCGGACGGGCGCTGGAAGCCAAGGCCTTCCTCGAAGCGGCGCTCGCCGATGGCGTGATCGCGCTTCTCGATATCTCGAATGACAAATATGGCGGGCGCGTCGACGCGCGAGTCGAAACAGCGAACGGCGGCGACATTGGGGCGGCCCTCATCGATAAAGGCCTTGCCGTTGCGGAGGGCGCCGCCGATCCTTGGTGCGGGTGAAAACGAACCCGTCCTGAAGATCAGGCGGCGTTTCTCTCAACGACGCTCCGGCCAAGCGCCTCAGCCGTCCTAACGCCGTCGATCGCCGCCGAATAGATGCCGCCCGCATAACCGGCGCCTTCGCCCGCCGGGAACAGTCCCTCGACGTTGACGCTTTGATGATCCGCCCCGCGCGTCATGCGCACCGGGCTCGACGTTCGCGTTTCAACGCCGGTCATCACCGCCTCGTCCATGTCGAAGCCGGCGATCTGCCGCCCGAAAACGGGGATCGCCTCGCGGATCGCATCGATGGCGAAATCGGGAAGGCAGAGCGAAATATCCGTCGGCGCAACGCCTGGGCGATAGGAAGGCTCTGCAGTCCGAAGCTCCGTTGACGGACGGCCCGCAAGGAAGTCGCCGACAAGCTGCGCCGGCGCGCGCCAGCTCGAGCCGCCCGCAACAAAGGCGCGCTCTTCCCAACGGCGCTGAAATTCGATCCCGGCGAGGGGATTGTCTTTCACGCGTCCCGGGAAATCATCGGGCGTCAGGCTGACGACGAGCCCAGAATTGGCGTTCCTTTCCTTGCGCGAGTATTGGCTCATCCCGTTGGTGACGAGCCGGCCCTCCTCGGACGCCGCGGCGACGACTGTTCCCCCTGGGCACATGCAAAAGGAATAGACAGTCCGTCCGTTTGAGGCGTGATGAGAGAGGCGATAGTCCGCGGCGCCGAGAATTTTGTTTCCGGCGAATTTGCCGTAGCGCGCGCGGTCGATCACCGATTGCGGATGCTCGATGCGGACGCCGATCGACAAGGGCTTCGGCTCGAAGAAGACGCCGCGCGCATGCAGCATTTCGAAAGTGTCGCGCGCCGAATGGCCGAGCGCCATGACGACGCGCCGCGCTTCGATCGTCTCGCCCGAGGCGAGAACGACCCCCTCGATCCGTTTCTTCCCGTGACGCTCGCCCAAGACAATGTCCGTCACCTGCGATTGAAAGCGGATTTCCCCGCCGAGCGCTTTGATCTTCGCGCGGATGTTTTCAACCATCGAGACGAGGCGAAAGGTTCCGATATGCGGGCGCGCGACGTAGAGGATTTCTTCAGGCGCGCCCGCCGCGACGAATTCGGCGAGCACCTTCCTCCCGAAATGCTCGGGATCGCGGATCTGGCTGTAGAGCTTGCCGTCCGAAAACGTGCCTGCGCCGCCTTCGCCGAACTGGACGTTGGAGGCGGGGTTGAGGATGCGCTGGCGCCAGAATTTGAACGTGTCGACCGTTCGCTCACGGACGATCTTGCCGCGCTCAAGGATAATGGGCTTGAACCCCATTTCGGCGAGAATGAGCCCGGCGAAAATCCCGCATGGGCCAAAGCCGACGACGACAGGGCGCATCGCGCCGGCGGGGGCCCTCGCCGGGAGGCGAAAGGTCATGTCGGGCGTCTTGCCGACATGGCGGTCGCGCGCAAGGCGCTTCAGGACCGCCGCTTCGTCCTTCACTTCGACATCGATGATGTAAACGAGCTCGATCGACGATTTCCGGCGCGAATCGGCCGCGCGCTTGAAGACCGTGAAGGAGAGAAGGTCCGCCGGCTTCAGCCCAAGGCGTTTCAAGAGCGCCGCCTTCAGGGCGGGCTCTTCATGCTCGAGCGGCAATCTTAATTCCTGAACGCGGATCATCGGGCGGCATTGATTTCAGCGGGACGCCCCTTCCTTTAGTCTGGCGGGAGGAATCCAATCAACTGGGCGCGAGGGCGGGCGGAAAATGCTGCCTTGAGCGCCCGCGCCGCGCTATAGGAACGCCATGACAGCGAAAATTTCCCAGCCGATCATCAATCTTTATGACGCCTTCACCCATGGCGCGATCGACCGGCGCTCCTTTCTTGATCGTCTCGCCCGGCTCGCGGGCGGAACGGCGGCGGCGAGCGCTCTTATGCCGATCCTCGCCAACGACTACGCCCGCGCGGCGTTGACCAGGGAGGACGATCGCCGGCTCGAAATCTCGACTGCGAAATTCGACGCCGGCGCGGTCATCGATCTCATCGAACCCGAACGCCTGACGGCGGACGACGCGCCGAATGCGGGCGTCATCCCGACGAAACACCTCCCCTTCGTCACCGCCTATCACGCGCGGCCGAAGGACGCCTCAATCGCTCCGGCGATCATCGTCATTCACGAAAATCGCGGGCTCAACCCGCATATCAAGGATGTCGCCCGGCGCATCGCGCTTGAAGGGTTTCACGCTTTCGCCGTTGACATGCTCTCGCCCTATGGCGGAACGCCCGAAGACGAAGACAAGGCGCGCGAGATGATCGGCAAGCTCAACGCCGACAAGACGGCGGCGAAGCTCGCAAAAATCGCCGAGAGCCTCGCGCTTGTCAAAACCCATCGACGCAAGGTCGGCGCGATCGGTTTTTGCTGGGGCGGCGGCATGGTCAATCGCCTCGCCGCCGCAGCGGGGGACGCGCTTACCGCCGGCGTTTCCTATTACGGGCCGCAGGTCTCCGCCGAAAACGCCGCGCAAATTCGCGCGAGGCTGATGCTGCATTACGCCGGCGAGGACGCGCGCATCAATGAAGGCATCCCCGCCTATGAGGCGGCGCTCAAAGCCGCCGGCGTCGATTATCGGCTCTTCATGTATGAGGGCGCGCAGCACGCATTCAACAATGACGCGAACGCCGCGCGCTACAACAGGGAAGCCGCCGACCTCGCCTGGGGCCGGACAATCGCGTTCCTCAAGGAAGCGCTTGCGATCTGATGAACGCCGACGCCTATATCCCGCAACTTTACGGGCGGTCGAAAGGCCACGCCCTGCGGTCGAACCATCAGCGCCTGATGGCGGATATGCTGCCGATGGTCGCGGCGCCCGCCCCCGAAGCGGGGCCGATCGATCTCGCCGCACTTTTTCCGCAGACGGATGACTTCGCGCTGGAGGTCGGATTCGGCGGAGGCGAGCACCTCGCCTTTCAGGCGGCGCGCAATCCGAAGGCGGGCTTCATCGGCGCCGAACCTTTCCTCAACGGCGTCGCCAAGCTGCTGCAACGGATTGAGACGGAGACTCTTCAAAACATCCGTGTTCATCACGGCGACGCCCGCCCCCTGATCGAAGCGCTGCCCGCAGGGCGATTTTCACGCATATTTGTCCTTCATCCCGATCCATGGCCGAAAAAACGGCATTACAAGAGACGCATGATTTCGCCATGGTTTTTCACCGAAGCGTCGAGGCTTTTGAGGCCGGACGGCATCCTTCGCGTCGCCTCCGACATACCTGATTACGTGCGATGGACCCTGATGCACGCGCAAGGGGCGCCTGATTTCGAATGGACCGCCGAACGGGCCGCCGACTGGAAAGAACGTCCCGCCGACTGGAGCGAGACGCGCTATGAAGCGAAGGCTATCAGGGAAGGCCGCGCGCCCGCCTATCTTCAATTCCGGAGACGATGATGTTGCGTCGAATTCCAGCCGCTCTCGCCGCGTTCGCGCTTTCCGGCTGCGTCGAGGCGACGATCGCCTGGACCAATCTCGAACCCGACGGGCCGGCGGCGGCGCCCGCGCTTTCATTCGCCAGCGTTGAAGATTGGGAAACGAACGGCGGGCCGGTCGCGCGCGAGGCCTTGCAAAAATCCGAATACGGAGTGATGCCGGAGCGCTCATCCGCCCGGATCATCGACCGGAATGCGCTCAGCGAGGCCGCCTTCGGCGGCGCGGGGCTCCTTGAAGAATACCGTATCGGCGCAAGCGCGGCATACGGTGATCGCGAAGTCGAGACGAGGTCGCGCGACGGCGGCGAGGGCTTCATCATGGACGTCGTCAGCCCGAAAGGCGAGGGCCCTTTCCCCGTCATCCTCATGGAGACCTTCTGCCCGCGCTGGACGACGCTTCCCGACGCCAGGGTCGCCGGCGCGCCGGTGAAAACAAAGGCGACGGCCGGATTCAGTCTCGAGACCTATCTCTTCGGCCGCTATATCTGCACGCCGCCGATCGAGGCGATCCTCAACGCCGGGTACGCCATCGCAACCATCTTTCCGAGCGAGTTCATTCCCGATAGCAGCGAAGAAGGGCTCGCCGCGCTCGCGCGGCTGACCGCCGGCCACGCGGACGACGATACGCGGCTCGGCGCCATCGCCGCCTGGGGCTGGGCCTATTCGCGCATGATCGACATTCTCGAACAGGACCCGCGCTTTGACCGGAACGGGATGGTCGTCTGGGGCCATTCGCGCTATGCGAAATCAGCGCTTGTCGCCGCCGCGTTCGATCCGAGGATCGACGGCGTCATCGCGCATCAGTCCGGAACCGGCGGCGCCTCGCTCAACTTTGAGAAGAAGGGCGAAGGGGTAAAGCGCATAACCTCCAGCTACCCGCACTGGTTTGCGAAGAATTTCCGCGAAGACAATCTTGCCGGCTATGACCAGCATATGCTCCTAGCGCTGATCGCGCCGCGCCCGATCCTTCTCGGCAACGCCCGCCGCGATGTCTGGTCGGATCCCAACGGCGCCTTCCGCGCCGCTATGGGCGCCGATCCGGTCTATGAGCTTTACGGGCGTAGCGGCCTTGATCAGTCGAGCCTTAAATCCTACCACCCGTCCGCTGAGATCGCCTTCTGGATCCGTCCCGGCACGCATGGCGTCGTCAAGGAGGACTGGCCGGCGTTCCTTGAGTTTCTCGATGCGCATTTTGCGCCGAAGGATGAGACGCGTGGCGGAGGGATCGTTACTGCCGGAGACGAGCGATAGGGCGCTCAAGGCGCTTTACGCGGCGGCGCCGCAGTCGGTTTCTTTCCGTAAACTGAGGAAGCGCATCCTCAGGCAGGCGCAGGAAGCGATCGGCGCCTATTCGATGATCGACAAGGGACGGCGTCCGCGCTGGCTCGTTTGCCTGTCGGGCGGCAAGGATTCCTATTCGCTTCTCGCCGCGCTCCTCGATCTTCATTGGCAGGGCGCGCTTCCTGTCGACCTTCTCGCCTGCAATCTCGATCAGGGACAGCCGGGATTTCCGAAGCATGTGTTGCCCGACTTTCTGGCGCGGCTCGGCGTTCCGTTCCGCATCGAGACGAAGGACACCTATTCGATCGTCACCAGAAAGATCCCCGAGGGAAAGACCTATTGCTCGCTTTGCTCGCGCCTTCGCCGCGGGCATCTCTACCGCGTTGCGCGGGAGGAGGGCTGCAGCGCCATCGTCCTCGGCCATCATCGCGACGATGCGCTCGAGACGTTTCTCCTCAATCTTTTTTACGGCGGAACGCTTGGCGCCATGCCGCCGAAGCTCCTCAACGAAGAAGGCGACCTTCTCGTCCTGCGCCCACTTATCCATTGCGCGGAGGAAGACCTCGCGAAGTTCGCCGAAGCCATGAAATTTCCGATCATCCCTTGCGATCTCTGCGGGTCGCAGGACGGGCTTCAACGCGCAGCGATGAAACGAATGCTCGATGAATGGGAAGCGAAAGCGCCGGGGCGGCGCGCCAGCATGTGGAAGGCGCTGCAAAACGTCAAAAAGACGCAGCTTGCGGATGCCGGGCTTTTTGATTTCGCCGCCCTCCTCCCTCAGATGGGTCATCCCGGCCGGAGCGATGCGGAGCATCGCGCGGAGCCTGGATCTCCCGCGGCGGGGGCGGACATGACGCACGAGGTCCCGGATAAACCGCTGTGCGGTTTTCTGGGATGACGATTGTAGAGAAATCCGCCGTCGATAAATGCGCCCGCGTCAAATGCGCGGTCGCCATCGTCGTCATCAACTTCAGGACGCCCGACCTTGTGAAGAACTGCCTTTCCGCGCTCGGGCCCGAACTTGAAGCAAATGACGCGCGCGTCGCGGTCGTCGACAACTTTTCAAATGACGGGTCGGTGGAAAAAATCGCCGAGTGGCTGACGACCGGCGAGCTTTGGAAAAGCCGCGCCATGCTCATCCGCTCGCCGCAAAACACAGGATTTTCCGGCGGCAACAATATCGGCATCAGGGCGTTCGACGCCGCGCACTATCTCCTCCTCAATTCCGATGCGCTGGTGCGTCCCGGCGCGTTGAAGACGCTGATCGAAGCCTCCGCGCGCAAGAAAGACGCGGGAATCGTCGCGCCGCGCCTCGAAGACGAGGACGGAACGCCGCAGATTTCGTGCTTTCGTTTTCATTCTCCGCTGTCGGAATTTTTGGGCGCCGCCGAAACGGCGCCGCTCGATCGGCTTTTCAAATTCGCCGTCGTGCCGATGCCGGCGTCCGATAACCTCATGACGTGCGACTGGGTCAGCTTCGCCTGCGTTCTCCTGAAGCGCGAAGCGCTGAGCGACGCCGGCGCGATGGACGACGGCTATTTCATGTATTTCGAGGACGCGGACTACTGCCGCACGCTAAAGAAGAAGGGGTGGCGCATCGTCTGCGAGCCTTCAGCGCGCGTCGTTCACTTGCGCGGAGGCTCCTCGCCCGTCAAATCCTCAATGAAAGCGAAAAAACGTCCGCCTGCCTATTATTACGCGGCGAGGACGCGCTATTTCCGCAAATGGTATGGACCGCTCGGCCTCTACGCGGCGAACCTGATGTGGCTCGCGGGCCGCGGCGTCGCGAGGGCGAGGTCGCTCTTCGGCAAGCCGGCGCCGCTTCTCTGCGAACATCAGGGAGCTGATCAATGGACGAACTGGCGCGCGCCTTTGGGAGACAGGAGGGCGCCGGGATGATGGCTCTGCGGCGCATCACCGGTCCAGCGCCCTCTCCCGCTCCGCGCCGAAGGGCGCAAATCTTTTTTCGTGCGCCTTCGCGCACAGGGAGAGGGCAGGGTGGGGGCGCGTCAACACGCGCAGCCCTCTCTTTGACAGCCCCCCACCCCCAACCCCTCTCCCGCACGCGGGAGAGGGGAGAAGGAAGGGCGTCGTGACCCTCCCCGATTTCGTCATCATCGGCGCGATGAAGTGCGGCACCTCGACGCTGCATGCGCAGCTCGCCGCGCAGCCGCAGTTCTTCATGTCGGAGCCGAAGGAGCCGAATTTCTTCTCAAATGACGAGATCTACGCCAAGGGCGAGGACTGGTATCGTTCGCTCTTCGCTGCAGCGCCTCAGGGCGCGATCAAGGGCGAATCCTCGACGCATTACACGAAGCTGCCGACATACCCGAAGACGATCGACCGCCTCGCCGCGCTAATGCCGGATGCGAAATTCATCTATGTGATGCGCCATCCGATCGACCGGCTCGTCTCGCATTACATCCATGAGTGGACCCAAGGCGTCATCACCTGTCCGATCGACGAGGCGATCGGAAAACATCCGGAGCTTATCGACTATTCGCGCTATGCCTATCAGCTGGAGCCTTGGCTTGCGCGGTTTGGACGCGAACGCATCCTGCCGGTAATGTTCGAGCAGATGACCGCGACGCCGGAAGCGGAACTGAAACGCATCGCAGCGTTTCTCAGCGCCGAGGGCGAGGTCAGATGGCGCGATGGCCTTGAAGCGCAGAATGTTTCTTCCGAGCGCATCCGAAAATTTCCGTTCTATGAGCTGATCGTCGATAATCCCGTCGCGACGGCCTTGCGCCGAACGCTCGTGCCGCGCTCCGTACGTGATCGTGTGAAGTCGAATTTGCAGATGCGTGAGCGGCCGCAATTGTCAGCGGAAAGAATTGCGGCGCTGACTGAAATCTTCGACCGCGATCTCGCGATGCTTCAGACTCCGGTGACCTGCGAGAAATTTCGTCGCGCTTTGTAGGGCGGATGCAATCCGCCATTTCCCTACCTGCGAGAGCGCCGGCGGATTGCATCCGTTCTACAGGCGCGCTCTTACGCGTATCGCCTTCCGCCGGCGAGCCCGCCAAAAATGCCGAAGACGATCGACAGCGCGAGAAACCCGGCGAGGAACCCGCCGCCGCCATAGGCGAAGCCTTCGGGCGTCGCGGGGACCGCCGGCTTGAAGACCGAATAGGCGCTCTCGGCGATGTCTTTCTTGTAGGTCCGGGCAAGGACAAGCGGGCGCGTCCAGATCGAGGCGGCGTTGAGCTCGGCCATATGCGCGACCAACATCTCGTAGCGCGCCACAACTGTTTCGTATGTGGAACAAAGCGCATCCAGCAAACCGGTCGCGATCGAACATTCGGCCATAGCCGAGGCCCGCGTGTAGTCGTATTCGGCGACCTTGGCGTCGAACTCCTCAACGATCGGGCGAAGCTCGTCGATCCGGCCGGTGAGGTTTTGAATATACTGATCCGTGAAGGCCGGCCCCTGTGACGCGGCGACGGCGAGAGCCGCGCCCGCGATCAGCGCCAAAAGACGTCCGAACATTGCTGCTACCCCTTGAACTGTCCGCCCCCGCGGACCTCCCTCGACCCGATTGACCGGACCTTTGCCCAGAAGGGGCTGAAAATCCAGTCCGGCGCGGCTTTTTACAGAGCGGGCGTGACAAACCCGCGACTGGCGCTCTCGGTTTCCAGGGGCGCCGGTATTTTTGGCCGCATTTTCTGCGATCAACCGGAACCCACTTGATCGGAAAACGCTTAAGGGCCTATATAGCCCTCCAAACGCTATCGATTTTATCGAAAGCGGGCCCGACGGGCCCGCTTTTTTGTTGCTGCGGGACCCCGTCTTGTCCGTCCTTGAGGAGCGCATCGAAAAGCTGGTCGCCCCCGCCATCGAAGCGGCGGGGTTTGAACTCGTGCGCATCCGGATGACCGGCAAGGAGACGAAGACGCTCCAGATCATGGCCGAGCGTTCCGATCACACGATGTCGGCTGAAGACTGCGCGCGGCTCTCTCGCGCGCTCTCGCCGATCCTTGAAGAAGCCGATCCGATTTCCGGCTCCTACAGACTCGAGATCTCCTCGCCCGGCATCGACCGCCCGCTCGTCAAGCTTAAGGACTATCATGACTGGCAGGGCTATGAGGCGAAGATCGAGATCGACCGCATGATCGAGGGACGAAAGAAGTTCAAGGGCGTCCTCGCCGGCGTCGACGGCGACAATATCTGCATCGACATCGAAGACGAGAAAGAAACGGCGCTCATCCCTTTCGCCTGGATTCATTCAGCCAAGCTCTCTCTCACCGACGATCTCATCCGTGAAAGTTTGAGGGCCGCGAAAGAAGCGCTCAAGGAGACCAAACATGAAGACCCGGAACATCAAGATCGTGGAGACATGCAATGAACGCCATTAGCGCGAACAAGCTCGAGCTCATCCAGATCGCGGACGCTGTCGCGCGCGAGAAATCGATCGACAAGGCGCTCGTCATCGATGCGATGGAGGATGCGCTCGCAAGGGCCGCTCGCTCGCGCTACGGGCATGAAACGCTCGTCAAGGCGGAGATCAACCCGGCGACCGGCGAAACGCGCCTGTGGCGCCTTCTTGAAGTCGTCGAGACGGTCGAGAACGATTCAACGCAGATCGCCCTCAAAGACGCGCAGCACAAGAACCCGGAAGCTGAAGTCGGCGCCTTCATATCCGAGCCCTTGCCGCCGATCGAGTTCGGCCGCGTCGCAGCGATGTCTGCAAAACAGGTCATCACCCAGAAGGTGCGCGACGCCGAGCGCGACCGTCAGTATGCAGACTACAAGGACCGCATCGGCGAGATCGTCAACGGCATCATCAAGCGCGTCGAATACGGCCATGTGATCGTCGATTTGGGCCGCGCGGAAGCCGTCGTCCGCCGCGACCAGCAATTGCCGCGCGAAAATTACCGGAACGGCGATCGCCTTCGCGCTTACATCATGGACGTTCGCCGCGAGGCGCGGGGCCCGCAGATTTTCCTTTCGCGCGCGCATCCCCGGTTCATGGCCAAGCTCTTCGAACAGGAAGTGCCGGAGGTTTACGACGGCGTCATCGAGATCAAGGCGGTCGCTCGCGATCCGGGGAGCCGCGCCAAGATCGGCGTCATGTCGAACGATTCCTCGATCGATCCCGTCGGCGCCTGCGTCGGCATGAGGGGCTCTCGCGTGCAGGCGGTCGTCAACGAACTCGGCGGAGAAAAGATCGACATCGTTCCGTGGTCGCCAGACCCAGCAACCTTCGTCGTCAACGCGCTCGCCCCGGCGGAAGTCGCCAAGGTCGTTCTCGACGAGGAGCTCGATCGCATCGAAGTCGTCGTGCCGGACGAACAACTCTCGCTTGCGATTGGCCGGCGCGGGCAAAACGTCCGCCTCGCCTCGCAGCTCACCGGCTTTGAAATCGACATCATGACGGAAGAAGAAGAAAGCGCCAAGCGCCAGGAGGAATTCCGTCAGCGTTCGGAGCTTTTCATGCAGGCGCTCGATGTCGACGACATGATGGCGGGACTCCTTGTTTCGGAAGGCTTCGCCAAGATCGAGGAGCTCGCCTTCGTCGAACTCGAGGAACTGACCGAAATCGAGGGCATGGACGAGGACACCGCCGCCGAACTCCAGGCGCGGGCCAAGGACTGGCTCGAAGAAGAGAGGAAGAAGCTCGACGCCCGGCGGCGCGAACTCGGCGTTGAAGACGCGCTCGCGGAAATGGAAGGCCTTGATCTCAAGATGATCGTCGCGCTCGGCGAAAACGGCATCAAGACGGTCGAAGATTTCGCCGGCTGCGTGACCGACGATCTCATCGGCTGGACCGAACGCGTCGACGGCGAGAAGAAGCATTACGACGGCATCCTCGAACCCTTCAAGCTGAAGCCCGAGGACGCCGAGGGCCTCATCATGCGCGCGCGTCTCGCGGCGGGCTGGGTGACGGAGGAAGATCTCGCGAAAGCCGCGGCCGAAGCGGCCGCGGCAGAGGAGGCCGCCGCTGGGCAACCCGCGTGAGCATGATGAGGTCGAAAAAGCGCCCGAAGGCCGGACGCGGACCTGCATCGCTGGAGGCGGCGCCTCGCCGCCCCAAGGACTCATCCGCTTTGCGCTGAGCCCTGACGGCGTCGTCACGCCCGATCTTGCAGAAAAGCTCGGCGGGCGCGGCGCCTGGGTCAGCGCCGATCGCGCATCGCTCGAACGCGCGGTTTCGCGGAACCTCTTTGCGCGCGCGTTCAAGTCGGCGGCGATGGCGCCGGCCGACCTTGTTCAATCTGTCGAGGCGGGACTTGAGCGGCGCGCGCTTGACGCTCTCGGTCTTGCGCGACGGGTCGGCGACGCGGCGCTCGGATTTGACCAAGCGCGCAAGGCGCTGATGGAAAAGAAGGCCTCAGTGCTTATATCGGCGTCAGACGCCGCCGATGACGGGCGCGACAAGCTTTCAAGGCTCGGGAAGGACATTTTTCGGTGCTGCGCCTTTTCGAGCGCTGCGCTGTCGGCGGCCTTCGGCAAGGAAGGCGTCAAGCACGCCGCATTGCTGAAAGGGGCGTCCGCAGACCGGTTTCGGCGGGAGCTGAAGCGCCTCAGCGGATTTCGGATGGAGACGGAAGCGATCGCTGTCGCCGATTGACGGCGATCGAACGGTCCTCAGTTCTTGGTGGACCGGGGCGGGTTTGGGCGTTATGTCCAAGGCCGCTTTCAGGAGGGCGGCGAAAGGCCGCCCTGAATTGAAAGTCCGCAGCAAGGGAACGCGGCGGGAACGGAGATTGGATGACTGACGACGTCGAAACAAAAGCGGACGCCGGCGCAAAGGCCGAACGCAGACCCCTGTCGCTGCGCCGGTCGGAGATGGGCGCCGTGAAGCAGAGCTTCAGCCACGGCCGCTCAAAGACTGTCGTCGTCGAAACCAAAAAGCGGCGCGTCGTCGGCGGCAAGAAGGAAGACGAAGCGGCGCCCCACATCGAAGCGCCGAAGCGCGAGACCGCCGCCGCGCGGACGCCCGAAACCAAAGCGG
>JBMOOR010000107.1:0-19541 GCA_049324555.1 Pseudomonadota bacterium
CGGTCACACAACCGCCATATCCCGCTGCATTGATTTTCAGGCGATTCTTGCCCAAAAGCGGACTGGCCGCCGGGCGAGTTCGGGCGGGCTCTTAAGGATTGTCATCATGTCCGTGCGTCCATGGCGCGATATCGCGCGCCGCAAGTCAAGACAGATAATGGTCGGCAAGGTGCCGGTCGGCGGCGACGCTCCGATCGCTGTCCAGTCGATGACCAACACGCTGACTTCGGACGCAGAGGCGACGATCCGTCAGGTCAACGAGATCGCGGAAGCGGGCGCCGACATTGTGCGGGTTTCGTGCCCCGACGTTGAATCGACGGCGGCGCTAAAGACGATCGTCAAGAATGTGCCGGTTCCGATCGTCGCTGACATTCATTTCCACTACAAGCGCGGCATCGAAGCCGCCGTCGCCGGCGCTGCGTGCCTCCGGATCAATCCCGGCAATATCGGCTCGGAAGAGCGCGTCCGGGAAGTCATCAAGGCGGCGAAGGACCACGGCTGTTCGATGCGCATCGGCGTTAACGGCGGATCGCTCGAAAAAGACCTTCTCGAGAAATACGGCGAGCCTTGTCCCGAGGCGATGGTCGAAAGCGCGCTCGATCACGCGCGCATCCTGCAGGACAACGACTTTCACGAGTTCAAGATTTCAGTGAAGGCGTCGGACGTATTCCTCACCGTCGCGGCATATCATGCGCTCGCCGAGGCGATCGACTGCCCGCTGCACTTGGGCGTCACCGAAGCGGGGGGCCTCAGGATCGGCTCCGTCAAGTCCGCGATCGGTTTGGGCTCGCTCCTCTGGGCGGGGATCGGCGACACGATCCGCGTGTCGCTGTCGGCTGACCCGGTTGAAGAAATCAAGGTCGGATTCGACATTTTGAAGTCGCTCGGCCTCCGCCATCGCGGCGTCAATGTCGTCTCGTGCCCCTCCTGCGCACGGCAGGGCTTTAACGTCATCGACACGGTCGAGAAGCTCGAAAAGCGCCTTGCGCATGTGACGACGCCGCTCTCGCTTTCCGTCATCGGCTGCGTCGTCAACGGACCCGGCGAAGCGCGCGAGACCGATATCGGCTTCACCGGCGGCGGCGCCGGCAAGGATTTCGGACAGGTTTATCTCGACGGCGAGCCCGATCACCGGCTCGACAACGACAAGATCGTCGATCACCTCGTCGAACTCGTCGAGAAGAAGGCCGCCGAGATCAAGGCGCGGGAAGAAAAGGAAAGCGTCGCGGCGGAGTAGGTGGCTTGTGCTCGCAGCGATACCCGCCCTAGCAGGCTGTTGAAAAACATCCGTAAGCGGTGCATCCTTCGTGACGCGATGCTTCGCATCGCTCCTCAGGATGAAGAATTTCAATAGGTTGCTTTACCCTGAGGAGCCGCGAAGCGGCGTCACGAAGGGCGAGGCAACCGTTTTTCAACAGCCTGCTAGTTCCCCGTGGACCATCGCCTTCCGCCAATCGTTGAAGCTACGCGCCCTCCTATTGATGAGCAGTCGCAGATGTCCCGCGTTTTCGTCTCGCCTGTATTTGGGTCGTATTCTTCAACCTGACATCGATACCCGTCTTGCTGGATCAATTTCCCGGGCCCTCTAAATGTATTACGAAGCAATAAGCATTTCGGCAGGCGTGTTATGATTGACATCACTGACTCCTCCTGTAAGTCGAGTGACAAAAGATACTTGTCATCAAGTTGCGCCTTGGTTTCAGAGACGCTCCCCCTTTTCACGCCTCTTTTAGCGATTTTCAGCGAGTAGGACTGGTTGAGCGAAGCGATACCCGCCGCCGAGGTCGCCTTGACCGCGATTCCTCCACGCCCTATCTTACCACCGTCTTACCTATCGGAACCCGCCATGACCGCGTCTCAGCGACTGACCACCACCATTTCGACCAAGGGCCAGGTCATCCTGCCCAAGGCGATCCGCGAACAACGGCGGTGGTCCGCGGGGACGCAGCTGACGGTGGAAGACACGCCCGAGGGCGTGTTGCTCAAGGCAAGTCAGATCTTCCCCGAGACGAGCGTCGATGCGGTGTTCGGCTCGATGCGCGCGGAGCGGGCCTTGTCGATTGAAGAGATGAAAGAAGCCGTCGCGCGGGAAGCAAGACGCCGTGCGCGCGATTGACACGAACATCGTCGTCCGGTTCCTGACGGCGGACGACAAGCGGGAGGCGCGGATCGCGCGGGCCGCAATCGAGGCCGGAGACATTTTCATTCCGGTCACAGTCCTGCTTGAGAGCGAATGGGTGCTCAGGAGCGGCTACGGCTTCACCGCGGAACAAATAGCGGCGGGCCTCATCGGCCTCGCGGGCCTTCCGGGCGTTTCGGTCGAGGAGGCGGCCGCGCTCGCCGCGGCCCTTGACTGGACGCGCGAAGGGATGGATTTCGCCGACGCCCTGCATCTGGCGAGGTCTCAAAGTTGCGCGGCTTTTTTGAGCTTTGACCGCAAGCTTGCGAAAATTGCGAAGAATCGATCCGCCGTTCCCGTCGAGTCGCCTTGAACCCGAATCTTCAAAAGAATGTCTCAAATCCCCCAATCCAAGATCGACGCCCTCATCGCCAAATTCGAGAAAGTCGAAGCGGCGATGTCGTCGGCGATGAAGGGCGATGAAATCGTCAGGCTTTCGAAAGAGCATGGCGAGTTGAAGCCGGTCGCCGACAAGGCGCGCGAGCTTGCCTCGATCCGCCGCCAGCTCGTCGAGCTTGAAGAGCTCTCGAAGGGCGCCGACAAGGACATGGCGTCGATGGCGCATGAGGAACTGCAGGAGCTCAAGGGAAAAGCGCCGGCGGTCGAACATGAATTACAGCTCATGCTGCTGCCGAAAGACAAGGCGGACGATTCTTCCGTCATTCTTGAAGTGCGCGCGGGAACGGGCGGCGAGGAAGCGGCGCTCTTCGCCGGCGATCTCTTCAGAATGTACCAGCGCTACGCATCGCTTCGGGGCTGGCGCGTCGAAGTGCTCTCGGCGTCGGAAGCGGAAAAAGGCGGCTACAAGGAGATTCAGGCGAACATATCGGGCGAGGGCGTCTATGCGCGCATGAAATTCGAGGCGGGCGTTCATCGCGTGCAGCGCGTGCCGGAAACGGAAGCGCAGGGGCGCATTCACACGTCGGCGGCGACGGTCGCCGTTCTTCCTGAACCCGAAGACGTCGACATCGAAGTCAAGGAAAGCGATCTTCGGATCGATGTTTTCCGCGCCTCGGGCCCCGGCGGCCAGTCCGTCAACACGACCGACTCCGCGGTCCGCATCACGCACCTGCCGACCGGCGTCGTCGTCAGCCAGCAGGACGAAAAATCCCAGCACAAGAATAAGGCGAAGGCGCTGAAAATCCTCCGTGCGCGTCTTTACGAAGCCGAGCGCGAGAAGGCGGAGGCCGCTCGCGCCGCGCAGCGAAAGGGCATGGTCGGCTCAGGCGATCGGTCCGAACGCATTCGCACTTATAATTTTCCGCAAAGCCGCGTCACCGACCACCGCATCAACCTGACGCTTTACAATCTCGACGACATCATCCGCGGCGACGAGCTCGACCAGATCGTCAGCGCCCTGATCACGCAGGATCAGGCCGATCGCCTCGCCGCGCTGCAGGCCGACGCTTGAATCGCCGCCCGGCGCGGGATGCGGCGCGCGTTGAGAGGAAGACTTAAGTGACCAGGAATATTTCGATCCGCCTCGCCAAAGCATCGGAGAAGGAGGCGCTTGAGAGCCTCCAGCGACGCGCCTCGCTCGCCAATCCGGGCGATCGCGAGGCGATTTTGGCCCATCCGGACGCAATCGAACTGCCGAGCGGCCAGATCGCCGCCGGCAGGGTGTTCGTCGCCGAATGGGGCGGCCGGCCAGCCGGGCTTTCAGCGATTCTGCATCGCGACGACGGCGATTTCGATCTCGACGGCTTGTTCGTCGAGCCGGGCCTTTGGCGGTCAGGCATCGGACGGGCGCTTGTCGAGCACGCCGCGGCTATTGCGGCGCAGGCGGGCGCTGGCCACCTGCATGTCGTCGGGAACCCGCATGCGGCGGGCTTTTATGAATCCCTCGGATTTCAGACGATCGAAACTGTCGCGACCCGCTTCGGTCCCGGACTGCTGATGCGTCGAAACCTGACGGCGCCGTCGCGATGACTTGCGATGCGCGATTTTCAATTTCCGCGCCTATGACGCTTGAACGATACCTTCGCTTGGCGGCGGCGCAGCTTTCTCAGTCGCCGACGCCTCATCTTGATGTTCGCGTGCTCGCCAAGCACGCGCTCGCGCTCGATGACGCGGCGCTTCTTGCGAAGGGCGCTGAGCCTCTCTCGACGGAAATGACGAAAGCCCTCGATGCGATGATGACGCGCCGCGCGAGGGGAGAGCCCGTCGCACACATCATCGGCCGGCGCGAGTTCTGGTCGCTCGATATCGAAGTCGAGCCCGGCATTCTTGTTCCGCGCACGGACAGCGAGGCGTTGATCGAGGCGGCCGTCAAACGCCGAGATGCGGCAGCGTCGCTGATGATTCTCGATCTTGGCTGCGGTTCGGGCGCGCTTCTCTGTGCGCTTCTTTCCGCCTTTCCGGCCGCGGAGGGGCTTGGCGTCGACCTTAATCCCGACGCGGTCGTCTTGACCGCGCGAAATCTTGAACGGTTCGGCTTTGCGTCCCGCGCGCGCGCCCAACAGGGCGATTGGTTCACGGGCGTTGACGCGCGGTTTGACGTCATCGTGTCGAACCCGCCCTATATCCGCACGATCGATCGCGACACCTTGCCGCGCGAAGTCCGCGACTATGAAGACGCGCGTGCGCTTTTTGCCGGCGAACACGGGCTCGACGCCTACCGGCGGATCATGGCGGGGTTACGCGAGCGGCTGGCGGACGGCGGATTGGCGGTGTTCGAGTTCGGAGCGGGCCAGGAAGACGCCATTAAGGAATTGGCGAGAAAAGCGCTGCCGGAGGCCAAAATCAGCATTGAGGCGGATCTTGCGGGCCTTCCTCGGGCCTTTGTCATTGACCTTGGGCCCGCGGCGAATTAGATGTTGAAACGACGATGCGAGTCGGTAGACTGCGCGTTGAGGAGTTTGGCGCCATTGCATCAGGCGGCGCGGGGACTCCCGATCATTCCAAAGAGACGGCTGATTAAAGAGACGATCGGCTATAAGCAGCAAACGCGCTGCGGGGTGCGAACTGTATAACTAGAGCGCAAATTCCGGCGTAGAGGGGCTACGGGCTCCAGATCGCCTCATTGTGCGCAGCGAACGTGGAATCTGAAACGCGGAAAGGCCGCCTCGGTCGAAGCGGCGTGGGCCGCCTCAACCAATGAATGGGCTGAAACAGTAACGGATTATGAACGGTCATTTTAACAAGCGTGGTCGCAACCAGCGTCGCCGCCAAGGCGTCAATCCCAATCGGGCGCTCGATTCAAACGGGCCTGATGTCCGCATCAGGGGAACAGCGCAACAGATTTACGACAAATATCTCGCGCTGGCGCGCGATGCGACGTCGAGCGGCGACCGCGTGAAAGCGGAAAACTACCTTCAGCACGCAGAGCACTATTTTCGCGTCCTTCGTTCGATCCAGGGACCGCAGGCTGCGCCCTTCGACCAGTCACAGGACAGCGACATGGAAGGCGATCAGCCGTCGATCGGCGAGTCGCGCGGAGAGCGGGAGTTTCGCGATCAGCGTCAGCCTGCGCCCCAATTCGGATCTGAAACGGTTGAATCTGAAACCGCAGTCGTCAATCAGCCGGAAGAGCCCGTGCCGAACGGCGCCGTTGAGGCGCGCCCTCAGGAAAGCCGTGACCGCGAGCAGGGGGGCGGAGGCGACTTTGAAGGCCGCCGACGCCGGCGCCGTCCGCGGCGGAACCGCGAGGACAACGGCGAGGCCCAGGCCGGCGAAGAGACGACGCTGGAGCCTGTCGGCGGAAACTAGATCTTTGCGCCTTGATTCGGAATCAAGGTGCGAAGATCCAGCCTTTGATTTGCGCGGCGTTTGGCGCAAAACCGCACACACTTTTGCGCACGCCGCGTTGACGCAAACTGCCGGAACAGATTGCCGGGCCTTGCTTCAGCGCCGATAGTTCGATCGTCGCTGAAAGGGATCGACCATGGCCGGAACTGGCGCGCTGTTCGCTCTTGAAGGAAAATCCGCCGTCATCACCGGCGCCTCGCGCGGCATCGGCGAAGCGATCGCGCGCCGTCTCGCCGAGCACGGCGCCGACGTCGTCGTTTCAAGCCGGAAAATGGACGCCTGCGAAGCCGTCGCCGCATCGATCAACGGCGCGCTCGGCCGCAAGGCCGCGCGCGCCGTTCAATGCAATATCACTCGTAAGGAGGAGTTGGCCGCCCTGATCGCTTTTGCCGATCGCGAAATCGGCAAGGTCGACATCCTTGTCGCGAACGCCGCGGTCAATCCCTATTTCGGTTCCGCCGAGGGCATTTCCGACGAGCAGTTCGACAAGATCATGACAGCGAATGTGAAAGCATCGCACTGGCTGTCGCAACTCGTCCTACCACAGATGAAAGAGCGCAAGGACGGATCGATCATCATCGTGTCGTCGATCGGCGCCTTCGTCGGCAGCGCGACCATCGGGGCTTACAACATTTCGAAGGCCGCCGATATTCAGCTCGCCCGCAATCTTGCAGTCGAATACGGACCATCCAACATTCGCGCAAACTGCATCTGTCCCGGCATCGTGAAGACCCATTTCGCCGAAGCGCTGTGGAAGGATCCGAAAGTCGAGGCGATGATTTCAAGACAGTTGCCGCTCCGCCGTTTCGGCGAACCTGACGACATTGCCGGCGCTGCGGTTTACCTCGCCTCGGCTGCTGGCCGGTGGATGACCGGCCAGCAACTTATTATTGACGGCGGCGCGATGATCAGTCTTGGCGCGCTGTAGAGCGAATTTGCCGCCCGATGACCAAAGTCTAATGGAAGGCGCGGCGCAACCCGCGTATAAGTGCGGCTCGGCGGGGCGCCTCGCCGTCAATGAGTTCAGCAAGGGAGAAGATCAATGAAATACGCACTCGCATTCGCAGCCGCAGCGGCTCTTGCAGCGACCGCCGCTTTCGCCGGCGAAATGGGCGATAAGGGAATGTGCATGGACGGCAAGGCGATGGACGCCAAACTTGAAACGCATTTCAAGGAAGTCGACGCGAATGCCGACGGCAAGGTGACTGAGACCGAACTCGTCGACTTCGTAACCGCGAAAGCGAAGAAGGAATTCGCTTCAATGGCGGGCGATGACGCCGCCGCGACGTTCGACGAAATGAAGGCTCATCATCACGCCAAGCATGAGGAAATGATGAAAGAGCACGCTGCGGCGGATGACGCCGAGCACAAGGACAGTCACCATTAGGACCCGCCAATTGCGGCGTTCAGGCCCGGCCGCGCGCCGGGCCTTTTGCGTTTTGGGGGGTTGTCACCGTCCGATCAGCGCCTATCTCAAGGGCGTCGGGCGTCGCCTGCGGGGGCGCCCTCGTTCTTTGACGCTTGAAGCAAGGTCAGACCATGCAATTTGAAAATTACACCGATCGCGCGCGCGGGCTTATCCAGGCGGCGCAGGGAATTGCGCTCCGCGACGGCCACCAGCAATTCGCCCCGGAGCATCTCCTCAAAGGCCTTCTCGACGATCAGGAGGGCCTTGCGGCGAATCTTCTTCGCGCCGCCGGCGCGCGACCGGAAGTCGCGCTCGCTGAGACGGAAACCGCCCTCAAAAAGCTTCCGAAAGTGCAGGGCGGTTCGGGCCAGATTTACCTTGCGCCGGCTCTTGCGCGCGTCTTCGCGTCCGCTGAGGAGCAGTCGAAAAAGGCGGGCGACGCCTTTGTCAGCGCCGAGCGGCTCCTTGTCGCCCTCGCGATCACGCCGGACGCGGAAGCCTCGAAAATCCTCAAGAACGCTGGCGCGAGCCCGCAATCGATCAACGCGGCGATCAACGATCTCCGCAAGGGGCGGACCGCCGATACAGCCTCCGCCGAGCAGGGCTACGACGCGTTGAAGAAATATTCGCGCGACCTCACGGAAGCGGCGCGCGCCGGCAAGCTCGATCCGGTCATCGGCCGCGACGAGGAGATCCGCCGCACGATGCAGGTTCTCTCGCGCCGCACCAAGAACAATCCGGTGCTGATCGGCGAACCGGGCGTCGGCAAGACCGCGATCGCCGAGGGCCTCGCTCTTCGGATCGTCAACGGCGACGTGCCGGAAAGCCTCAAGAATAAGCGGCTGCTCGCGCTCGACATGGGCGCCTTGATCGCCGGCGCCAAATATCGCGGCGAATTTGAAGAACGGCTCAAGGCCGTCCTTTCCGAAGTGACGTCGGCGCAAGGCGAGATCATTCTTTTCATCGACGAAATGCACACGCTTGTCGGCGCCGGCAAATCTGAAGGCGCGATGGATGCGTCGAACCTCTTAAAGCCGGCGCTTGCGCGCGGGGAGCTGCACTGCATCGGGGCCACAACGCTCGATGAATACAGGAAGCATGTCGAGAAGGACGCCGCGCTCGCCCGCCGTTTCCAGGCCGTTTTCGTCGAAGAACCGACCGTCGAGGATACGGTCTCAATTCTTCGCGGCCTCAAGGAGAAATACGAGCTTCATCATGGCGTCCGGATTTCCGACAGTGCGATCGTCGCCGCCGCGACTCTCTCCAATCGCTACATTACGGACCGCTTTCTTCCCGACAAGGCGATCGACCTTGTCGATGAGGCGGCTTCGCGCCTTCGGATGGAAGTCGACTCAAAGCCCGAAGAGCTCGACGAACTCGACCGGCGCATCATCCAGCTGAAGATTGAGCGCGAAGCGCTGAAGAAGGAAGACGATGCGGCCTCGCGCGACCGTCTCGACCGTCTCGAAGACGAGCTTGCGGGGCTTGAGGAGGATTCGAGCGCTTTGACCGCGCAATGGCGCGCGGAAAAGGAAACCCTCGCCAATGCGACAAAGATCAAGGAAGAGCTAGATCAAGCGCGCCAGGCGCTCGCGGATTCGGAGCGCCGCGGCGATCTCGCGCGCGCGTCGGAGCTGAAATACGGCGTTATTCCCGACCTTGAGAAAAAACTCGCGGCGGCTGAGGAGCGCGAAGACAGATCTGCGCTCGTCCATGAAGTCGTCGACGCGGAGAACATCGCGGGCGTCGTCTCGCGCTGGACGGGCGTTCCGGTCGATAAGATGCTTGAGGGTGAGCGCGACAAGCTCTTGCGCATGGAAGAGGCGATCGGCGCCCGCGTCGTCGGCCAGCGGGAAGCCGTCGAAGCGGTTTCGACAGCCGTCCGTCGCGCGCGCGCAGGGCTTAAGGATCCGAACCGCCCGATCGGCTCGTTCCTGTTCCTCGGGCCGACCGGCGTCGGTAAGACCGAGCTCACGAAGGCGCTCGCGGAATTTCTCTTCGACGACGATACGGCGATTGCGCGCATCGACATGTCGGAGTTCATGGAGAAACATTCGGTCGCGCGGCTCATCGGCGCGCCGCCGGGCTATGTCGGCTATGAAGAAGGCGGCGTACTCACCGAGACCGTCCGCAGACGCCCCTATCAGGTCATCCTCTTCGACGAGGTCGAAAAGGCGCATCCGGACGTTTTCAACGTGCTCCTTCAGGTTCTTGACGACGGGCGTCTGACCGATGGTCAGGGCCGTACGGTCGATTTCAAGAATGCGCTGATCGTTCTCACCTCGAATCTTGGCGCCGAATATCTGGCGAGCCAGCCGGAAGGCCAGGATTCCGACGCGGTTCGTCCGCAAGTGATGGAAGCGGTCCGCGCACGGTTCCGCCCGGAATTCCTGAACCGGCTCGATGAGATCATCCTGTTCCATCGGCTGACGCGCGCGAACATGGACAGGATCGTCGACATCCAGATCGTCCGGCTGCAAAAGCTTCTCGCCGATCGCAAGATCGCGATCGAGCTCGACGAGAAGGCGCGCCGCTGGCTTGGCGATGCGGGCTATGATCCCGTCTATGGCGCGCGCCCGTTGAAGCGCGTCATTCAGAAACAGTTGCAGGACACGCTCGCCGATCTCATTCTGTCAGGCAAGGTCAAGGATGGTGAAACCCTGTCCGTGTCGGCGGTGCCCGCAGGCCTCACCGTCAACGGCGAAACGGCGAACGGGCGTGCGAGACGGTTCGACGCCGGCGACCAGCCTCCCGCGGGAGCGCTGCTGAATTAGGGAAGAGGGCAATGGCGAAGAAGGCGATCGACGACAAGACAAGAGAGGAAGCGCTGAAGGCGCTCATTCGCGAGACGGTCGCGAGCGCCGGCGCCATCGCGCCCGACGAGATCCCGCACAAGGTGAAGGAGCGGATCAAGGGTCAGGCGACCGGCGATCTTGATGTCGACGCCTATATCAGGGAAGCGGTGAAGGCGCGGGCGAAGAGGAAGTAGGGCTTTTCAGAGCGCCTTGTCTCTGGCGTTGGCGCCGGCGATAAGATTTGCTTCTTCCGGCTGCGGCGCGCGCATCGCATCGATCCGGTCACGGATTTCCCGGAAGCGCGCGAGTTCCTTGCCGCCGAGTTCATAGCCGGTGGCGATCTTGAGGCTCTGCGGATTGACGGGCGTGTCCTTCAGATGGACTTCGTAATGAAGATGGGGGCCGGTTGACCGGCCTGTCGATCCGACCGTGCCGATGATGTCGCCCTGACGCACGCGCACGCCCGTCCTTATTCCCTTCCTGATCGAATTCATATGCGCGTAGGCCGTCTTGTAACCCTGCGCGTGCCGGATGCGGACATAATTGCCGAAGGAGCCGTAAGGCCCCGCGCGCTCGATGACGCCGTCGCCCGCCGCCATGATGGGCGTTCCGCGAGAAGCGGCGAAATCAACGCCCTTGTGCGCTTTCTGATAGCCGAGGATCGGGTGCTTTCTTGTGCCGAAACCCGATGAAAGGCGCGCCCCGTCGATCGGCGTCTTCATCAGGAGGCGGCGCGCGCTTTCGCCGGACGCGTCGAAATAATCGCCCCTGCCGCCGTCAATGATTTCAAACCGATAATAGCCCTTTTCCTTCTGTCGGCCGCGCCATTTGAGGCGTCCGAAAAGGATGTCGCCGCCTGCGACCATGCGTCCGGAGTCGTCGAAACGCACCTCGAAAAGCGCTTCGAATTCGTCGCCGCCGAACATTTCGCGCTGGAAGTCGACATCATAGGCGAACATCTGCGCAAGTCCCGCGATCACTTCGTCAGGCGCCCCCTGACGCTTCGCCGACACGTAGAGGCTCCCGTCGATCCGTCCGCTGATCGCTGCGATCCGCGTCGTCAGCGGCGTTGGGAATTCCTTTGCGGCGAAACGCCCGTCGGGCGAGCGCGTCAGCGCAATCCGGTTCTCGGCGTCGGCGCGGAAATCTAGCGACAGGAGATAGGTCGGCGGGCGCTCCTTTGCGGATATGTCCTGATAGAGCGTGCGGTAAGGCTCCGCGACCGTCAGGCGGAATTCCTGGCCGGGGCGAAGCCGACGCATGTTGAAAAGCTTGCCGAACGCGTAGGCCGCTTCATTGCGATCATCGGCGCGAACACCCGCGCGACGCATCGCGTCGACGAAGGTCTCGCCCTTCGCTAATGTGATGAGCAGGTCGCGCGGCCCCTCGACGATGTCGCCGTCCGTGCTGCGCGCGGACGGCGCTGCGGCCATCGCGGCTGCAAGGTCGCTTTCAAAAAAGAAGGGAGGCGGACGATCGGATTCCTGTGCGACCCATTGCGTTGCGAGCGAGAGGACGGTTTCGCCAATCCCTCCGGCGCCGTTTGACGCATCCGGTTTCGGGAGCCGCGCCAATGCCGAAGGGGCGGCGATGCGCGCCGGGTTGACGCGCAACGGACCGCCGAAGGCGGCGGCGATCCCGTCGTCGATCGCGGGCGGCGGGGAGAAGGCTGCAGCGATCGTTTCAGCCGGCGGCGGCGCGGCGGGAAGCAAGGGAGCGGCCGCGGCACGCCGGGCGGGCGGCGCCTTCGCCGGAAGGCTCGTAACTTGCGGGGCGAGGGAGACAGCGCTTTCCGGGGCGACAGACGCAGGGACAGTCGGCCGGCTCATCGCAAAGACAAGGAACATCGCGCCGCCCGCGAGAACCGCGAGCGAGGCTGCAATCGCGAGCGGGGCTCGCTGCAGGGCTTCGCCGCCCGTCGGGTCGCCGGGTTCCGTCATGCTTTCGTCCTGAGGCTCCTGCCCGTAAAGCCGCGTATCTCTTCTTTGCGCTGGCGTCCAAGTCAATGCGGACGCCCGCCGTTAGCGATTATCAAGCATTTCCGCCTAAGCCTCGCCCTCGCTTTTCGCTACAATTTTCGCCATGCTGGCAGGGCTTTTCTAAGGCGCGGACGGCGCGGCGATAAAACCGAGGAAAGCGCCGGCCAAGGGGAATTGAAGCAACGTGCGGGAGTTCGGCGGATGCGGATCATCGCCCGCTTCGTGATTGGCGTCGCCGTCGTGCTCATTCTTGCGGGCGCGGGGCTCTACCTGATGCGAAAGCCGATCGTTGAGGCGGCGGTTGAGCGCGTCATGGCGAGAATGGGCCTTGAAAACCCGGACGCCGCCCTTGCCGATGTCTCGCTGTCGAGACTGTCGCTCGAACGCGTCGCCGCGGGCGCTGACTGCGCAGCGCCCGATCTCGCCCTCGAAGGCGTCGCGCTCGATTATGAATGGCGCGACCTTATCTTCCGCGCCAGGACGAAATCCGTCCGTATCGCCGGCGGCGCCGCCATCGCCGCAATGACTGAAGAGGGCCTGATCGACATCGCCGGCTGGTCGCCGGACCCGAACGCGAAACGCGCGCCCCCGCCGTTCAAGACGCTTCGCGTCGACAAGCTCGCTCTCATCGCGCGAACGCCGAAGGGCGATGCTGCGTTCGACATCGCGGGCGCCTTCGATTACTCCGATGGCGGACAGTTCGACATTGTCATGAGGGCGGACAACGCGGGGTTTGAAGCCGTCTCGATTGCAGACGCGGCCGGCCGGACGGCTCTTGACCTTGGCCGGGACGGATCGATCCGGGCGAAGGGTTCGGCAAGCGGCGCGATATCGACGCCGATGGGCGTTGCGCAAGGCGTCGACGTTGACCTCGAGGCGGCCCTTTCTTCCTGGCGCGGGATTTTCGGCGAAGGCCCCGGCGCGCTTGAAGGCGAAGCGACAGTCGCGCTCAAATCATCGACTGTCGACGCATCGGCGACGCCCCAGCTTGCGGCGATCGCCGCGGGCGGCGCAACGCCGATCAGGACGCTGACCTTATCCGGCACGCTGAAAGCGACGTTCGCCGGCGACGGCGTCGCGGTCACGCTGACGGGGAGCCCGTTGACCATCGCCGCCGATCGCGGCGACCTTTTGACGATAGGGGCGACCGAAGGGCCACTCTTTGAAGACCGTCGCGGCGCGCGCCGCTTCGCCTTCAAGGCGGCGCTTGAGGGCCCAGCCGCGAAGGGCGAGGCGAGCCTTGAGGGCTCATCGCATGGCGGCGGGCCGTGGCGCGTCAAGGCGGCCGCCGCGCTCGGCGAGCAGACGCTCGCGGGCCTCTCGATCGGAAGTTTCTCGGGATCGTTCGAGGGCGATTTCGCGAGCGATCGCCTCGACGGCGAGGCGGAGATCTCCACGCTTGTCCGGAAAGCGGAAATAGGACGCCTAAGGATCAACGACATGCCCGCGGCCGGCCGCTTTGCGCTCGCCGTCGATGCTGACGCCCGGACATTGACCGCAACGCCTTCGGGGGAAGCGTGTCTCGACTTTGATCGCGCGACGTTGCAAATCGCCGAGCAGGACACGGACGCCCGCGCGGTCGAGGTGCGCCTCTGCCCGACTGCGGCGCCGCTTATCGTCGTCGGATGGGGCGATGAGGCCAAGACGCGGATCGAGGGTGCGCTTGATGCGGCGTCGGCGCGCTATCGCGTCGGCAGGACGGAATTTGAAGGCGCGCCGCCTCGCGTTGAATTTGCGCTCGACTACGAGCCGGCCGCGCAGACGACGCGCGTCGCGGGCGAAATCAAGGGCGGGCGCGTCATCCTCAACAAGGCGTTCATCCTCTCGGAGGCGGATGGAACCTTCGGCGGCAGCATTGTCGGAACCGCGATGTCGGCGCGGGCGGTCCTTGTCGCGATGAAGATCGCGCAGAACGCCGAGACGGAAATGGTCGCGCCGGTGAAGGTTGAGGGCGACGCCTCGCTCGCCGAAGATGTGGCGCGCTTCGATTTCGCGGTCATGACCCCGAGGGGGGCGCTGCTCGGGAAAGGCGAGGGCAGTCACGCCGTGAAGACAGGCCGCGGCGAAGCGACCTTTGATTCCGGCGTTTTGACCTTCGCCTCCGGCCTTCAGCCAGATCGCCTCATCCCGGCGCTGAAGGGCGTTATTTCGAATGCGTCGGGAACCGCGGAGGGCGAGGCCCGTTTCGCCTGGACGCCGGGCGATATCTCGTCCTCGGCGACGGTCCATCTCGGCGATGTGTCGTTCGCAGGACCGGGCGTCGCCGTGACGCGCACGGAGGGCGTCGCCGGAACGATCGCCCTCTCGAATCTCGCGCCCGTCGCAACTGACGGCGAGCAGACGCTCTCGATACGGAAGATCGACATGGACGCTCTCAAGATCGAAAACGGCGGAATGCGTTTTTCGATGCCGGGCGACGGGACGCTCAATGTCATTGAGGCCGAGTTCCCCTGGTTCGGCGGAACAATCGGCGCCTACAATTCGCAGATGTCGATCGCGAGCGCCAAAGCCGAAACGACGCTTCAGATCGACAATGTCGATCTCTCGGAGCTTCTCGGCTTTATCAACGTGGAAGGATTGTCCGGCGTTGGAACTGTTGAGGGCGTCTTGCCGATCGTCTTTGAAGGCGGAAAGGCGCGCGTCAACAAGGGCGTTCTTTCGTCCAAGGGAAGCGGCGTCGTCAGATATCAGGGGAAAGCCGGAAGCGCCGCCGCGCAGTCGAATGAACAAAGCGCGCTCGCTTTCGAGATCCTGCGGGAGTTGCGCTTTGAAAAACTTTCGGCCGTTATCGACGGCCCGCTCGACGGCACGCTCAATTTCAACATCCTGTTCGAAGGTCGGAGCGACATCCCAGTGCAGACCGGCGGCAAGACCCAGCGGGTCGACAGTCCCGTCAAATATCGCGTTACGGTGAGCGCGCCGCTCCTCAGCCTCATCGAGCAGGCGGCGCTTTCGACAAACTTCAAGCTGCAGATTGAACGCGCCAAAAAAGAACAAGCCGCCGAGGAAACGACCGAATGAGGAATAATTACGGCCGCAAAGAACGGGTTACGCCCCTATTTCGACACGACCCCGGCCTATGTTAGCGTGAGGAACGTAGTGATTCTCTTGAAAGCGAGGCTGGGGATGCTTGGAGCGATTTTTGAACGACGCGGCTCCGCAATAGCGCAATCGGCAGTGCTGTTCGTCACAGCGGCGGCCTGCGCGACCGTTAAGGTGGAGGCGCCGGACAAGCCGATCGAGATCAATCTCAACGTCAACATCAAGCAGGAAGTTCTGATCAAGATGGATAAGGAAATCCAGGACTTGATCGCCAACAATCCGGACATTTTCTAAAGGTTTTGGGAAAGGCTCAGCGACCATGAAGAGACCGTTCATTCGCTCCGTCATCGCCGCGCTGGCGCTCGCCGTCGTTTCGACGGGCGCAGACGCCGCGTCGCCCCTTATTGAGGACGCAAAATCGAAATGCGTCGTCGGCGAACAGTCCGACGGTTATCTTGGGATTGTCGACAGCGCGGCCGCCAGCGAAGCGGTCAAGCGCGAAGTCCGCTCGATCAACCAGCAACGCAAGGCCGCCTTCGCCGATCTCGCCGCCCGCAACGGCGTCACGATTGAGGACGCCGCGGCGCTCACCGGCAAGCGCCTTGTCGAGGGGGCGCCTTCCGGCCAATGCGTCCAGATGCCTGATGGAGCCTGGGCCAAGCAGCCCTGATAACCGACACGTCGCCGCGAATCATCCATAACGGGGTCCCTTTCATAAAGAGGACCCCGTTTCCATGTCGCCAGCGAACAAGGAAGAACTCGACTCCGTCAGCCTTTCGGCGCTGATGTCCTCGCGGCTCTGCCACGATCTTGTGAACCCGATTGGAGCGCTCGCCTCGGGGCTTGAAGTGCTCGGCGATCCGGGGATGGATTCTTCGATGAAGGAAGCGGCGGTCGATCTCATCAAGTCGAGCGCGCAAAAGTCGGTCGCGCTCCTCAAATATGCGCGCCTCGCCTATGGCGCATCGGGCGGGCTTGGGGCGGAGCTTCCCTATGACGAGGCAAGGCACGTCCTTGAGGCGCTTCTCGCCTGGACGAAAGCGACGCTCGATTGGCGGATCGCGCCGGGCCATGCGCCGAAAGATGAGGTGAAGGCGGTTCTCGTTCTCGGCGCAGCCGCCGCCGACTGCGTGCCCCGCGGGGGAAACGTCGTCATCGAAGGCGCTCGCGGCGCCTATGACATTCGCGTCGCCGGCCAGCGCGTCATCGTGCAGGACGACATGCTGCGCGCGCTTGCAGGCGACATCACGGAGTTGAAGCCGAAATTTACGCCTCATTATCTGTCGGGGCTCGCCGCGCGCGCCGTCGGGGGCTCGATCACGACCGCCCAGGACGAGGGCGGCCTTTCGTTCAAGATCCGGTTTATCGCCGAATCCGCGCAATCCGCTCCGGCGGCGTTAACGGCGGGCTAACCGAAAAATCAGACAGTGGCGGCGTCACCCAAAGGGGCGCCGCCAGCCATGAAGACCTGTCTCATTGTCGAAGATTCAAGCGTCATCCGCGAAATCGCGCTGCGCATTCTGTCGGACCTCAAGGTCGCTGCGAGGGAAAGCGAAACGGCCGTCGCGGCGCTCGACTATTGCCGTCAGACAAAGCCTGACGTCGTCCTCCTTGACTGGGACCTTCCCTCCCTCGGCGCGCTCGACTTCCTGCGCGGCGTTGCGCAATTGCCGCTTGAGCAGCGCCCGGTGATCGTTCTCTGCGCGACGGAAAACGATCCCCAGCAGTTCACGCTCGCAAAGGCCGCGGGCGCCGCGCACTATCTCCTCAAGCCCTTCGATCGCCAGTCGATCGAAGCGAAACTTGCGGAAATCGGCGTCGTTGAGGACGCCGGCGTCGCCGCGCCGAAAACGGCGCAGGCGTCGTAATCGCTTCAGGCGGGCGAATTTTTCGCGCGCCGCGTGCGGAATTGTCCGCACTTTCCGATCTTTCCGCGCCCGCGCGATGGGCATGACTCCAGTCCCCATGCGGCTTGCAGCGGATTTGTCCGTATTCTCCGCACAGGGACTTTTTGCGAAAAAATCCCGCGACAGGCGTATCGAAGCGCGCGGAAGCAAATCGCTCCCGCGGCTGAAAATAAAACCGACTTGTCAAAGAGCCGGCGCGCGCCGGTCGGGCGCACGCCAAAAGAGACCCCAAGATGGGGATCGGCGCCGAGGCTTCAAGCAGCGATTTGCTTGTATTTCGCTGCAGCGATTCGCCGGATGGGCGAGCGAAGAACCGGCCCGTTTTTTCGCATCACGCCTTAGCGCGGCAGATTTTCCGCAAAGAATCGGATGGCGTTTTCACCCATCACCGCTCTGATCGCCGCATCATCGACGCCCGCGCTCATGAGCCCGTCCGTCAGCGCCGCCGCTTCCGAGGCGTCGAACGGAACCGTCGTCGCGCCGTCGAAATCCGAGCCGAGGGCCACATGCTCGGCGCCGACGAGATCGATCGCATAAGCGATGGCGCCGGCGATCGATGCGACCGTCGCCTCGCACACTGCGCCGCCCCAGAAACCGACGCCGATGAGGCCGCCGCGCGAAGCGATCTCCTTCATCAGATCGTCGGGAAGATTGCGCGGGCTGTCGCAATGGCCCCTGAGGCCCGTATGCGAGACGATCAGCGGATCCTTGGTCATTGAAAGAACGTCGCGCACCGCCGCTTCCGAGGAATGTGCGACGTCGATGATCATGCCCTTTTCCTCCGCAGCGTGAACGGCGGCGCGGCCGAACTCGGTGAGGCCGCCGCCCGAGACGCCGTGCAGCGACGCGCCGAGCTCATTGTCGAAGAAGTGTTGCAGGCCGAGAATTCTGAACCCCGCGTCGTAAAGACGATCGATGTTGGCGAGATCGCCTTCAAGCGGGTGCGCGCCTTCGGTCGCCAGAATGACGTTGAGGCCCGGCTCCTCGATGCGGCGCGCAAGGTCAGCGCCGGTCCGAACCAGCCTCACTTCGCCGCCCGATCGTTCCTCATAGCGCTGAAGCATGTGTGCGATGTGGATCGCTCGCCCTGCGAGGCTCGACCACGTTTTCACGGGCCAGCGCTCTGCGATGACAAGCGGCGTAATATTGTCCGTATCGCCCGTGTTCCTGTCGTAGTTGAGATTTTTCGGCGTCTTCGTCACCGCCGCCAGAACCTGCAGGCGATATCCGCCTTGGATAAGGCGCGGCGCGTCGGTGTGTCCGCGCGCCTGTCGCTTCAGGAAGTCGCGATCCCAAAGCAGCGCGTCGTCATGGAGATCGGCGAGCCGCAAGCCTGCGTGAAGCGCGCGCGCTTCATCGCTGATCTGATAGGGCGCATGCGGAATAATCTGGTTGAGCGATCGATCGACGCGTTTCGGGACGATAAGAAAAAAGATTGCGGCGCCGATAACGGCCGACGCCGCCAGAATGATCCCCATAACTCTCAGCATGAAGCCCGCCGCCCCTCAGATGATAAAGAGCGCGGCCCGCGACGGGCCGCGCCCGGCTGAATTCAAATTGCACGCAGGCCGCGCGTCCGTCCTATTCGGCCGCAAAGCAATAGGTGCAGATCTTGTTGCCGTCAGGGTCGCGAAGATAAGCGGCGTATGCTGTCGGCGTGAACGAGCGCGGTCCCGGTTTTCCCTCGCATGCGCCGCCCGCCTTGAGCCCGGCTTCGTGGAACGCGTGCACCGCCTTGCGGTTAGGCGCGGCGAATCCGATCGTGCCGCCATTGGCGTATGTCGCGGGAAGGCCGTTCGCCGGTTTCGTCACGATGAATTCCGGGCCGTCCTTGCCCCACATGAAGCCGTTCTCGCCCATCGGCCCGACGCCCTTGAGGCCGAGCGCGCCGAGCGTCGCGTTGTAGAATTTCTTCGATCGTTCAAGGTCGTTCGTGCCGACGACCATATGCGTGAAAATCGCCATTGGAGTTCCTTTTTCTCCCGAATTGGCCGCTCTCGCCCCGGCGCTGAACGGCGGCCTGGCGGCGGCGGCCGGGACAATACGAAATCGGCGAAAGAGGAGCAATTAGAGCGGGCGCCTGCGGCGCGAGCTCCTGAACAGTCAATTCGGAATTAAGTCTGAGCCGTCGAGCGCAGGAACGACCGGAACCCAAGAGCCTTGAGGTCCTCGGCGTCGTCGAGATCGCGGAAGCGCTCGATGCGGCTGACGCTAAATGCGCGCGGCAAGCTCGCGATCGTGTCTTCAAGCGCGTGCGCGCTCGACCACCGCACATCACGGAAAAGCCCGGGCGCTGCGCGCCGGCGGGCAAGGCCGATCAGCCAGTAGCCGCCGTCGTCGGAGGGGCCAAAGACAGCGTCATGGCCGGCGAGCGCGTCGAACGCCCGCCTGATGTAGCGCGCCCTCAAGCCCGGCGTGTCGGCGCCGATGATGATGGTCGGGCCCGCCGGCGCCGCGCCGAACGCCGCCTCCATGCGCCGCCCG
>JBMOOR010000108.1:0-13227 GCA_049324555.1 Pseudomonadota bacterium
CCTCGACGTGATAAAGGATGAGCTTGAGCGCCTCGGCCAGACCGACATCAATTCGGTGCAGGCCCTTCTCCTCTATAATATCGGCGATGCGGAGTTGACGCCGGGGGAATTGCGCTCGCGCGGGCATTATCTCGGCTCGAACGTCTCTTACAATCTGAAGCAGCTCGTCGACAAAGGGTATATTCGCGACCAGCGCTCGGACGTCGACCGCCGGTCGAAGCGCGTGTCGCTCACCCCATCAGGGATCAACGTTCGCGACCGCCTTGCGGAACTCTTCGAGCGCCAGCTCGGCTCCGTCGAGCAGGTCGGGGGCGTCGACATCGCCCTTATGGATCAGACCAACAAGTCGCTGCAGCGGCTGGAGCGGTTCTGGGCCGATCAGGTCCGCTATCGCCTGTAATGGGTGTTTTTCTAAGAACCATTCTTAAATATCAATGGCAAATGCGGCGATCCGTCCGCTATTTCCCGATGAATTGACTAGCCAATCCGCGCACATGACCCTTATCTACCCTAAAGGGTTCAGATGGCGCTGAGGCTGTGACGTTCAATTACCAACAAGCGTTTGCGACCGCCGTTAGCGCCGTGCGCGCGGAAGGGCGCTACCGGGTTTTCGCAGATATCGAGCGAATTTGCGGGCGGTTTCCGCGGGCGATCTATCATGGCGGAGCGACCCCCAGGGAGATCACCGTTTGGTGCTCCAACGATTATCTGGGCATGGGCCAGCACCCCGACGTCGTAGCCGCCATGAAGGACGCGGCCGACAAGGTCGGAGCCGGGGCCGGCGGCACCCGCAATATCGCCGGGACGACGCATTATCATGTGCTCCTTGAGCGCGAACTCGCCTCGCTCCACCGCAAGGAAGCGGCGCTTCTCTTCACCTCCGGCTATGTCTCGAATGAGGCGACGCTGGCGACCTTGTCAAAGATCCTTCCCGAATGCGTAATCCTGTCGGATGAGCTCAACCACGCCTCCATGATCGAAGGGATCAGGGGCGGGCGGTCATCAAAGCTCGTCTGGCGCCATAATGATGTGCGTCATCTTGAATCCTTGTTGAAAGAGATTCCCGCTTCGCGGCCGAAGATCATCGCTTTTGAGTCCGTCTATTCGATGGACGGCGACATTTCGCCGATCAATGAAATCTGCGATCTCGCCGCGAAGTACAGCGCCTTCACCTATCTCGATGAGGTGCATGCCGTCGGCCTTTACGGCCTCGAAGGCGGCGGCGTTGCGCAGCGCGATGGCGCTGAGGCGCGGATTGATCTGATTGAAGGAACGCTCGGCAAGGCGTTTGGCGTTATGGGCGGATACATCGCCGCGAGCGCCGCAGTTGTCGACGCCATTCGCTCTTACGCTTCCGGATTCATTTTCACGACAGCGCTTTCGCCCGTGCTTGTCGCCGGCGCACTCGAAAGCGTGAAAATCCTTCGCGCCTCCAACGACTTGCGCGTTCGCCATCAGGAACGCGCGGCGACGCTTAAGGCAAGGCTTGAAGAAGCGGGCCTTCCTGTCATGCCGTCGGTCAGCCATATCGTGCCGCTTTGGGTCGGCGATCCCGTGCAGTGTAAGGCGGTCTCGGACTACCTCCTGGAACGCTGCTCCATCTATGTTCAGCCCATCAACTATCCGACGGTTCCGAAGGGCGCGGAACGGTTGCGGTTGACGCCGACGCCGTTGCACTCGGACGCCGATATGAGTGCGCTCCTTGATGCGCTCAATGAAGCTTGGGAAGCGTTGCAGCTACGCCGCGCCGCTTAAGTCGCGTATCGCCGGAATCGAAAAGACCCTGCGGGCGCGCCTGCAGGGCCTTCTGTTTTTCTCGCGTCTTAGCGCGACGCCTCAAGCCGCCTTGCGCGGACGCCCGCGGCCCTTGGCGGCGGCCTTCTTTGCGCCCGACCGGCGCGGCGAGGCATGGCCTCCGGCGCGACCGAGGCCGATTTCCTTGGCGAATTCCGACCGGCGCTTGGCGTAGTTCGGCGCGACCATCGGATAATCCGCGGGCAAGCCCCATTTGCGGCGGTAATCTTCCGGCGACAGGCCGTATTGCGTCCTGAGATAGCGCTTCAGCATTTTCAGCTTCTTGCCGTCTTCAAGGCAGATGACGTAATCGGCCGTAACCGATTTCTTGATCGGCACCGCCGGTTGCTGATTGCCCGCGCTCGCCGTGCCGCCGGAGGCGAGAGCGCGAACCGCGTCGTGCACTTCCTGCAGCAGCGCCGGCAGCTTGTCCGCCGTCACCGAATTGTTGCTGACGAAAGCCGCAACGATATCCGTCGCGAGTTGCAGCGTTTCGCCTGGGTTTAGTCCGTTATCATTATCCGCCATGAGGCCCGTCCTTTGTTATGCTTGAGGGGACGCTGCATCCAAACTGGTCGTGAGGCGCGCAGCGATCGCCCGCGAATTCCTAGTCGCCCAAAACCCGCTAGGATTCTTTCCGATTAGACCTGACTCCTTGGCCGTTCAAGTGCAGTCGAGATATTTCGAATGTCTTTTTGGGAAGATATCGCGCGCTTTGCTTTCGCCGGCGCGCGGCTCACCGATTCTTGTCTTGCGGCCCGGACAGGCGTTCCGCTCGCTTCGCCCCGGTCGGCGGCGTTGCCGGTCGGCGCCCTCGCGGCTATATGGGAGCCGCCCCTGTTTCCCCCTCGCTGAGAAGGACCCCCAATGCGTCGCGCTGAGGCCTTGAATTCAAACGATTTTTTCCGGGCGACGCTTAATGAGCGCGATCCTGATCTTTACGCTGTCATCGGACGCGAACTCGAACGCCAGCAGAATCAGATCGAACTCATCGCTTCCGAGAATATCGTCAGCCGCGCCGTGCTCGAAGCGCAAGGATCGGTGCTGACCAACAAATACGCGGAAGGATACCCGGGCAAGCGTTATTATGGCGGCTGCGAGTTCGTGGATCAGGCTGAAGATCTCGCGATCGCCCGCGCAAAGAAACTCTTTGGTTGTTCTGAAGCAATTGTTCAACCGCATTCTGGCAGCCAGGCGAATCAGTGCGTCTTTATGGCGCTGATGCAGCCTGGAGATTGCTTCCTCGGCATGGATTTGTCAGCGGGCGGACATCTGACGCATGGCGGCAAGGCGAACCAATCCGGCAAATGGTTCAGGGCGGTGCATTACGGCGTCCGTTCCGACGACTGTCTCATCGACTTTGACCAGGTTGTGAAAATGGCCGAACAGCACCGGCCGAAAGTCATCATCGCCGGCGGCAGCGCCTATTCGCGCTTCATCGACTTCGGGAAGTTCAAGGCGATCGCAGACAGCGTCGGCGCCAAACTGATGGTCGACATGGCGCATTTTGCGGGCCTCGTCGCCGCCGGCGTCTATCCCACGCCGATCGGCGTCGCCGATGTCGTGACGACGACGACGCACAAGACGCTCCGCGGTCCGCGCGGCGGCATGGTGCTGACGAACGACGAAGACCTCGCCAAGAAACTTCGGTCCGCCCTGTTCCCCGGAATTCAGGGCGGTCCTTTGATGCATGTCATTGCGGCGAAGGCGGTCGCCTTTGGCGAAGCGCTGCAGCCGGAATTCAAGGACTACGCGCGCCAGGTCGTCGTCAACGCCAAGGCGCTCGCCGCAACGCTCGTCGAAGCGGGCTACGCCGTCGTTTCGGGCGGCACCGACACGCATCTTGCGCTCATCGATCTCAGGCCGAAGGGCGTCAAAGGGAACGCCGCCGAGCAGAGCCTTGAAGCGGCCGGCATGACCTGCAACAAGAACGGCGTGCCGTTCGATCCGGAAAAGCCGACAATCACGTCGGGCGTGCGCGTCGGATCGCCGGCCTCGACGACGCGCGGATTTGGAGCGGCGGAATTCCGCGAAGTCGGTCATTTAATGGCCGAAGTGCTCGATACGCTGGCCGCGGGCGGCGACATTGCGGCCTCGGAAAAGAGCGTCAAGGCGAAAGTGAAGACGCTCACCGCGCGCTTCCCAATTTACGGCTGACGGCCGATCTGGCGGAAAACCCATGCGCTGCCCTTTCTGCGGATGCGAAGATACGCAAGTGAAGGATTCGCGGTCGGCGGAAGACGGCTCGTCGATCCGCCGGCGCCGGCAATGCACGGCGTGCAGCGGGCGGTTCACGACCTTTGAACGCGTTCAGCTTCGCGAACTCGTCGTCATCAAGAGTTCGGGCAGGCGCGAGACGTTCGACCGCGACAAGCTGATGCGATCGGTGCAAATCTCGCTTCGAAAGCGCAATGTCGACCCGGAGCGGGTCGAGCAGATGGTGACGGGCGTCATCCGCCGCCTTGAAGCCACGGGCGAGACAGAGATCGAGTCGAAAGTGATCGGCGAGCTTGTCATGGAAGGTCTCGCCGGCCTCGACGACGTCGCCTATGTCCGTTACGCCTCGGTCTACAAGGATTTCCGCGAGGCGCGCGATTTCGGCGACTTTATCGGCGAGCTCGAAGATCAGGAAGGAGAGGGCGGCGCCTAGCCGCTGTTCCGATGTCAATGGCGAGCGTCGATCCCATGCAGGCCCGTACGAATGCGCGCCTCGCCGCCGTGCAGGCGCTTTACCAGATGGAAGCGGCCGGCGCCGGCGTTGAAAGCGTCATTGTCGAGTTCCGCGCGCACCGGCTCGGCGGCGACATTGAAGGACGCCTGCTGCACGAGGCGGACGATGAATTCTTCGCCGATCTGGTGCGCGGCGTCGTCCGCATGCAAACGAAAATAGATCCGCTCATCCAGCGCAATCTCGCGGACAAATGGACGCTGGCGCGCCTCGACGCCACCGTCCGGGCGATCCTGCGGTCGGCGGCCTATGAACTGTTTCATCGTCGGGAGCTGTCGCCGCGCGCGATCATCGACGAATATCTCGAAATCGCCAATGCGTTCTTCGACGAAGACGAGCGCAAATTCGTCAACGCCGTCCTCGACGCGCTCTGGCGCGAGCGCCGCGATGAGGACGGGGCGAAGCGGCCGCGCGCCAGGGCGAAGCGGACTTGATCGGCGAGTTCGACATCATCGCGCGCTATTTCGCCCCGCTCACGGCGGATTTTGCTGGCGCTTTCGCGCTCGGCGACGATGCGGCGGCTTATGGCGGCGGCGACAGCGTCATCACCAAGGACCTTCTTGTTGAAGGCGTGCATTTCCGGGCGAAAGATCCGTTGCGCCTGGTTGCGCGCAAGGCGCTCCGCGTCAATCTTTCCGATCTCGCCGCCAAGGGCGCGCGCCCCGTCGCTTATCTCCTCGGCTGCGTCTGGCCGGCGGGCGTCAGCGAAGAAGCGATCGCCGACTTCGCCGCGGGGCTGCGCGAGGATCAGGATGCGTTCAGGATCGCGCTCATCGGCGGCGATACGAGCGTACACAGAGCAAAGGGCGCGCCGCTGACGATTTCAGTGACGATGATCGGCGCGCAAGGATCGGCCGGCATGATCCGCCGGTCCGGCGCGCGCGCTGGCGATGACGTCTATGTTTCAGGGACGATTGGCGACGCTTGCCTCGGGCTTGCGGCGCTTAATGGCGAGTTGAAACCCGCGCCGGCGGCCAAAGCGTTCCTGACGGAGCGTTTCCAGATTCCGTCCCCGCGCGTTGCGCTCGGCGGCGCCCTTGGCGGGTGCGCCTCCGCCGCAATCGACGTTTCCGACGGCGTCATCGCGGATGCCGGACACATTGCAGACCAATCGTCCGTCGCGATCGAAATCGCGGCGGAGAAGATTCCCCTGTCCGAGGCGGCGAAGATCTGGCTTTCGAAAGAGGAAGATGCGGACGCCGCGATCGCGAGGCTCGCTTCCTTCGGCGACGATTACGAAATCCTCTTCACAGCGCCGCCCTCGCGCCGCCGCTCGATCGAGATGGCCTCGCAGCTGACGAAGACGCCGGTCGCCCGCATCGGCTCGGTCGTCAAAGGCGCGGGCGTCAGGCTCACCGGGGCAGACGGGAAGCCCATCGCTGTCGAAGCGGGCGGGTTCGATCATTTCCGGAAGTGAAATGGTCGGAGCGACAGGATTTGAACCTGCGACCCCTTGACCCCCAGTCAAGTGCGCTACCAGGCTGCGCCACGCTCCGACCCGCATTTCCGGCGGCGAAGCCGGAAAAGAGGCGCGGACCATAGCGGGGCGCCTCTCTGATCGCAACGCGGAAAATCGGTCCGTTTGAAGCTCAGTCTATATCTATCGCTTCAATGGCGACGACAGCGTCGTCGAGCGCGGCCTGCGCGCGCTCGAGGCGCATCAGAAGGCTCTCAAGGCTCGCGCGCAGTTCCGGCGGCGCGTCGAGCGCCGGCGTCGCGACAGCCTTTAGCGCAACGCTTGGCGCCTCGCGGTCGTCGGCTTCTTCGTTGATGAGAGGCCGCAATTCAATCGGCTGGCCCGCCGCCGACATGCGGCCGATCTCGGCGACGTATTTGACGCCGTTGTCGCGGAAGATCTTCTGCACGCCTTTGGTCGTATAGCGCTGATTGTAGAGAAGGACGCGCACGCCGCGTAAGACATCGAGATCGACGGGGCGGTAATAGCGCCGCCCGCCCGCGCGCCGCATCGGTCTTATCTGGCCGAAGACGTCTTCCCAGTGGCGCAGCACGTGCTGCGGGACATCGAGCTCGCTGGAGGCTTCGCTGATCGTTCGAAAAGCTTCTGCCGCTTTCGCTGACGCCATGACCTGCCGTTGGACCTATTCCGCCGCCGCCGCACTCCTGCCGGCAAGCGCCTTGTTAATCTGATCCTTCAGCACATGGGAAGCGCGAAATGTAACGACGCGACGCGGCGTGATCGGCACTTCCTCGCCCGTCTTCGGGTTGCGCCCCATACGGAGCTTTTTCTGCCGGACGGAAAACGTGCCGAAGGAGGAAATTTTCACGGTATCGCCGCGTTCGAGCGAGGCCGACACCTCCTCAAGGATCCGCTCGACAAAATCGGATGATTCGTTGCGAGAAATTCCAAGCGACCGATAGATGGCGTCGGTCAGATCTGCGCGCGTCAATGTTCCTTCGTTCATATCCCGCCTCGCACCCCATCCCCAAGTCCGCGGACTCTAGGCCGCCCTCTAGCCAACGGTCAACAACCGATTGATATTCCTGATTTGTTCGTAATCTCGTGCGCCAGCTCAGGCGCGCAGTAGCGCCGCCCCCCATGTCAGTCCCCCGCCCATTCCCTCGAGCATTACGAGGTCGCCCGCCTTGATTCGTCCATCGGCGACGCCCTCGCAATAAGCGAGCGGAATCGATGCGGCCGATGTGTTGCCGTGGCGGGCGATCGTTGAAATCACCTGATCGGGTCTTAAGTCGAGTTTCCTGACCACGCCCTGAATGATTCGCTCGTTCGCTTGATGCGGCACGAACCAGTCGATGTCGCGCGGCGAGATTTTCGCCTGGTCGGCGACAGCGACCATCGCGGCCGAAATGCGCTCGACCGCCTCGCGGAACACCTTGTTGCCCTGCATGCGAACATGGCCCGAGGTCTGCGTCGAGGAAACGCCCCCGTCGACGTAAAGGAGATCGACGAGGCGTCCGTCGCACCGCAGGAAACTGCCGAGAACGCCGCGCCCGTTCGCCTGCGCCTCATCCATCGCCTCGATGACGAAGGCGCCGGCCCCGTCGCCGAAGAGGACGCAGGTCGTGCGGTCGCTCCAGTCGAGAATGCGCGAAAAGGTTTCGGCGCCGATGACGAGCGCGCGCTTGTGCTGGCCCGAGACGAGGAATTTCTCCGCGGTCGATACGCCGTAGACAAAGCCGGTGCACACCGCCTGAATGTCGAAAGCGGCGCCCGGGGGGGCACCGAGCTTGGCCTGAACGATCGCCGCCGTCGCCGGAAAGGTGAGATCGGGCGTTGTCGTTGCAACGATGATAAGGTCGATGTCTTCGGGCTTTCGCCCGGCGGCGGCGAGCGCGGCTTTCGCCGCCTCGACGGCGAGATCGGACGTGCGCTGATCGTCGGAAGCGATATGACGCTCGCGGATTCCCGTCCGCTCGCGAATCCATTCGTCGCTGGTTTCGACAATCGCAGCGAGTTCGTGATTGGTCATCACGTCGGGCGGCAGATACGACCCGCAGCCCGTCACAACGGCTTTCAAATTCATTCGGCGGCCTCGAGCGCCTTTCCCGCGCGTTCGAATACAAGCGCGACGGTCTCGGCGACCTCCTTGCGGAAGCCCTTGCCGACGAGGCCGGCGGCCATCGATATCGCGGCGGCGACGCCCTTCTCGTCAGCGCCGCCATGGCTTTTGACGACGACGCCGTTGACGCCGAGAAAGACGCCGCCGTTTACGGAGGAGGGGTCGATGCGCGCCTTCAATTTCTTCAGTTCCCCGATCATGAAGAGCGCTCCGATCTTAGCGAGGAGGGAGCCCGTCATGGCCTCCTTGATCCAGCCGCCGACGAGGCGCGCCGCGCCTTCAGCGGATTTGAGCGCAATGTTTCCGGTGAAGCCGTCGGTGACGACGACGTCGACTGCGCCCTGCGAAATGTCGTTTCCTTCGACGAAGCCCGTGAACGCCATGTCGGGGTCAGCCTCGCGCAGCACGCGCGCGGCGGTGCGGATCAATTCGTGCCCTTTCAATTCCTCGGCGCCGACGTTCAAGAGACCGACCGTCGGTTTTTTCTTGCCCGTCAGCGCACGGAAGAAAGCCTCGCCCATGATCGCGAAGCTGACGAGTTCGTGCTCGGTCGCTTCGACATTGGCGCCGACATCGAGCACGACGACGCGCCCGCGCGGCGTCGGCCAGAGAGCGGTGACGGCGGGGCGATCGACGCCGTTGATCATACCGAGTTGCATGCGTGAGACAGCCATCAAGGCGCCGGTGTTGCCGCCCGAAACGACCGCCTGCACGCGCCCTTGTTTCTGCGCCTCGATCGATTTCCACATCGAGGTGTCGCGGCCGCGCCGAAGGACGTGCATCGGCTTGGCGGTCATCGCGACTGCGCCCGGGCAATGTTCGATCCTGGCGCGCGAAAGTTCGGAGCGCGCTGCAACGAGCGGGCGCAGGACCGCCTCGTCGCCGAAGAGAACGATGTCGGCCCTGGTCCCGGACTTCAATGCGAGCGCCGCGCCGGCGACAAGCGCGTCGGGCCCCGCATCCGTTCCCATGGCGTCGACGCCGATCACGATCGCGCCGGATCTATCTGGGCTCTCGGTCAAGATGGGTCGCACTCCTCAAGGCCGGAAGGATAGCCAATCGCCCGTCCGCAGCAAAGAAAGCGCACTTTCGCTGATTCCCTGTCGGCGGCGTCATCTGTCACGGCCGAAGAGCCCTTTCAAGGCGTCAAAAGGCGAAGCGGGCGCCGCATCGCGGTATTTCTCAAGATGGGCGTCGGCGCTGTCCTTGCGCGGGTAGGGATCAAGCGCCAGCGACAAAGTCTGCACGAGGATCTCTCCGAGATCGATGACGTCGCCCTCGAGCGGCTCACGCAAAATTGAGCCGTCCTCGTCCTCGTTCGCATCCTCTTCGAACGACTTCTCAAATCGCATCGTCGTCTCTTCACAAATCGTCTCAGTCATCGGCTCAAGGCTGACGACGCATTGACGCTCAGCCTCTGCGTCGAGAATGAGCCGAACTTCAACGCCGCCCGCGAACGGCGTCACGGCGAAATCTCCCTTCAGCCGATTGAGCGAGGGAATTTCAAGCCGATCCGCAATCGCCTTCCGCTCGCTTTCGCCCGGCTCAAGAACAACATGGAGCCCCGCCGCGTCGAGAGAAACGACATCAATGACGTGCGAGAATGTCGCGTCTTTGCTCTCCGCCGTCATCGCGCGCGCGCCACGAGTTCTGATGAAATCGCCGAAAGCCGCGCAAATGCCGATGCGAGGTCGTCCGCCGGCGTCTCTTCGAGCGCGGCGCGCGCCCCGCGCACGTAGCGGGCGAGCATGCGTCCAGCCGAGGCGTCTTCCGTCCCGATCACATTGCGCGAAAGCGCCGCCTCCAGCGCCTCCTCCGCCTCGCCGATCGCGCGTTCATAGGCGGAGAACCGGCCGTAAAAGGCTTCGGCGAGGCCGCGGATCTTCCGGCCGACGGAAAGATCTCCGACGCCCATTTCCCGGAGCGCCCCATCGAGGCTCTCAAAGAAGATCTCCTGCAGGCGGCGAATGAGACGGCCCTCTTCGGCGCCTTCGCGCCGCAGCCGGTCAATGGCGAGAAACATATGAAGCGCCAGCATGTCGAAACGCCCCTCCGGCGTATCGGGCGCCCCGGCAATCGCGTAAAACTCCGGCGCGCGCGCCTGCCCGGCGAGGGCGGCATAGAGAGTTTCAGCTTGGCTTTGAGCCCGATCCTTTCTAAATATCGAGGCGATCATCGCAAGCCTCCGGGCGTTCCGACTGGCGGCAGCGATGACCTAGGCCCTCGGCGGCTAAGGATCAAGAAATGAACTTTGTACGGGTTTTGGCGTTCGGCGTTGTTCTTGCGAGCCTTTCGGGCTGCATTTCCTACAGGACCCAGCACGGTTATGTGCTCGAACGGGGCGAGACCGAGCTTAACGCCCTTGTCGGCGTCGACAGCAAGGACAGCGTTCTCGCGAAATATGGCGAGCCTTCGCTGATCGGAACATTCGACCGCAACGCTTGGTATTATGTGTCGGCGCTCGACGCCTCGCGCGCGTTTTTCCGCCCTGAAGTGACGGCGCGGACGGTCGTCGCCTTCCATTTCGACGATGCGGGCCTCGTTCAGAAGGTCGACACGATTCAACTTGCCGATTCCGTCGACGTCAAAGTCGCCTCGCGCGAGACGCCGACGCGCGGCAAGGAGCTTGGTTTCTGGGAACAGCTTCTTGGCAACGTCGGCCAGCTTCCCGCCGGCGGCCTTGGCGGCCAGGGCGGGCAGGGCGGCCCGCCGAACTAGGCGAGGGCTGAAACAGGCGATTTCATCGAGGGGCGCTGTCATTGGGCGCCCTTTCGTTTTTTCGCCGCGGCTCGCGGTTCATCCATGTCATCAGCGGAATGACGGGCAGCGCCCAGGCAAGCCCGCTCGCGATGAAAAAGACGAGCTTCGCCAGCCAGAACGCCGGCGCGAAGTCGGCGAGCGTCACGACGGCGCCGACATAGAGGAGGAGCCCCGGCAGCAGGATGAAAAGCCCGATCAGCTTCTTGATGCGCGGGGTCATGACGCTGCGTCCTCAAGCCTGCGTTTCCCGCCCTTTTCAAGGGCGCGGATTCTGTCTACGCGCAAAATATGCCGACCAGCCGTAACCGCCTCGTCGCCGTCTGGCTTTTCGCGATGTGCGCTCTCGTCGCGCTGATGGTGATCGTCGGCGGCGCGACGCGTCTGACCGATTCCGGGCTTTCGATTGTCGAATGGCGTCCCGTCACCGGCGCCATGCCGCCTATGAGCGAAGCGGACTGGCTCGCCGAGTTCGAGAAATACAAGGCGATCCCCGAATACAGCGAAGTCAATTGGGGAATGTCGCTCGCCGCATTTAAGGAAATCTACTGGTGGGAATGGGGGCACCGGTTTCTCGGGCGCCTGATCGGCGTCGCCTTCGTTCTCCCACTGATCTTTTTCGCCGCGACGCGCCGCATCGATCGCGCTCTTGGGCTGAAGCTTGCGGGCCTCTTCGTTCTTGGCGGCGCGCAAGGGGCGCTCGGCTGGTGGATGGTGTCGAGCGGCCTTACCGAACGTGTCGATGTCAGCCAGTATCGCCTCGCGGCTCATCTTGCGCTCGCCATCGCGCTCCTTGCGGCGATGCTTTGGATCGCGCTCGATCTCGTCAGCTTGCGCAGAGATGTGCGCCTCAAGCTTGCGCCATACGCCTTCGCGCTCGCCGCGGGAGTCTATCTGCAGATGATCCTCGGCGCTTTCGTTGCGGGGCTTCGCGCCGGGCGCACCTTCAACACTTTTCCGCTGATGGACGGCAAGTTCTTTCCTGACGGCTTTCGGCGATTTTTTCGAGACGGCGGCCGCCGCGCAGTTCAACCACCGTCTCGGCGCCTATCTCGTCGCCGCCGGCGCGGTCTGGTTTTTCGTCGCCGCGCGCAGGACGGAGCTGAAAGGCAGGGCGGGCATTCTTCTCGCCGCCATTGTCCTGCAGGTCGCGATCGGCGTCTTGACGGTTCTTGCGGCGACGCCGGTCGCGCTCGGCCTCGCCCATCAGGCGGGCGGGCTCATCGTCTTCGCGGCGGCGCTCTTTCTCGCTCACGGCTCGATGAACTCGATGTCGATGACGCTCTCTTCTTCGGCGACGGGCGCCGGATCGCGCGGGTCGACATTCTCGCCAAGCGGCAGTTGAAGCGCGGAGAGAACGCCGTTCCACGGGACGAGCCGGATCGGCGCGCCGTCGCCCGCGGTGACGACCGCGAGCGCGCCATCGCGGTAGACGCCGCCGTAATTGCCGTAACCCGCAGCGATCGTTTTCGCCGAGGCGACCGCGTCGAGGTCGAAAGTCGGTTTGACGCGCACGGTGCCGAGCGCGTGGCCGTCGACGAGATCGTAAAGGCTGATCGCGCCAGCCTCGCCGTCGAGCACGGCGACGACGCCGCCCTGCGCATTGTCCGGTTCCGGCGTTGTCATCAGAAAGAGTGACGACGCGTCCGCTTTTCCGCCCGCAGCGAAGGCGATGCCGAAGACTTCGCCGGTTTCCGGATCGACGCGGCGCATGCCGCCGTCGCTGCTGACCGCAACGATGTCGCCCGACCGATCGTCGACTGCGCAGGCGGCGATGTTCTCAACGCCCGCAATCTCGCGCGCCGCGCCGAGGCTGACGCTGTTTTCTGAAATTGTGATGTCGCGCGCGGCAAGGCGCCCGTTTCCGGCTTCGTAAAGGGCGCCTCTTCCGGCGCAGAACGCTGAGGCGCCCGCGTGCGCGTTCGTTGCATCGAGCATGGTCAGCGCCGGGGAGTCATTCGCAATTGCGTAGAACTCGTATTGGCCGCTCGCGAGCGCGACCGCGTAGGCGGAAGCCGCCGCGCCTACGCCGTCATAAAAGACTTCAAGATCGCTCACCGGCGTCTCTCCTGCGCTCGCGACAGTCTCTCCGGTTTCGATCTTGTAAGCCTTGAGGCCCTTGTCGGTTGCGGCGATCAAAAGGCTCTCGAAATTGATTGAAGGGTGCGACCAGAAGGCGACGGCGCCCACCGTCTCGCCCGCCTCGCCATAAGCATCCGCCGCCGCGACCTCGCGCGCCTCCAATGCGGGGGAGGCGGGCGCCGCCGGCTGCACTTTCGGCGCGCGTTCGCAGGCGGCGAGGGCGAGGAGGGTGAGGACGGCGGTCAGACGCATGCGAGGGCTCCAATGGGGACCGCGCGCTGATAGCAGAAACCCGCCGGCGCGGCAGCCGTCGCCGACAGGGATGAG
>JBMOOR010000108.1:13237-19440 GCA_049324555.1 Pseudomonadota bacterium
AATAAAAATGCCGATTTTACGGGAGTTTCTCGAATTGCTGTTGACGGGAAAAATCTCGCCTGCTATCCGCCGCCTTCGAATTGGCCGAACGGGGGCGCGCCCCAGACGTCCGGCCTCATGTTTGGCCAGAAGTCCTGACTGAGGAACACCGTCATGAAAACCTATTCCGCCAAGGCCGCGGACGTGGACAAGAAATGGGTCCTGATCGACGCGGAGGGGCTTGTCGTCGGCCGCCTCGCCTCGATCATCGCGACCCGCCTGCGCGGCAAGCACAAGCCCATGTTCACGCCCCATGTCGATTGCGGCGACAATGTCATCGTCGTCAACGCCGGCAAGGTCGCCCTCACCGGCGACAAGCGCGCGCAGCACAAATTCTACTGGCACACCGGCTTTCCGGGCGGGATCAAGGAACGCACGGCCAAGGAGCTGCTCGAAGGCCGCTTCCCGGAGCGCGTGCTTGAGAACGCCGTCCGCCGCATGATGCCGAAGGATTCGCCCCTCGCGCGCGGACAGATGACGAACCTCAAAATCTACGCCGGGGCTGAGCACCCGCACGAAGCGCAGAGCCCTGAAAAGCTCGATGTCGCCGCCCTCAATGCGAAGAACGCAAAACTCGTCAAGAAGAGCGCCTAATCCATGAGCACAACTTCCTTTGAAGATCTGAAGACTGTCGCCGCCGAAGCCGGCATCGTTCCCGCGGCCGAAGAGATCGTCCGCGAACCGAAGATCGACAAGCATGGCCGCTCTTATGCGACCGGCAAGCGCAAGACCGCGGTCGCGCGCGTGTGGATCAAGCCGGGCGCAGGCAAGATCACGGTCAACGGCAAGGATCAGGCGGACTATTTCGGCCGTCCGGTGCTGCAGATGATCATCAAGCAGCCGCTCGTCGCCGCGAACCGCAAGGACCAGTACGACGTCTTCTGCACGGTCGCGGGTTCCGGCCCCTCGGGCCAGGCGGGCGCCGTTCGTCACGGCATTGCGCGCGCGCTCACCTATTATGAGCCCTCGCTTCGCTCTGTTCTCAAGGCGGGCGGGTTCCTGACGCGCGACAGCCGCGCGGTCGAACGCAAGAAATACGGCCGCAAGAAAGCCCGCCGCTCGTTCCAGTTCTCGAAGCGCTAGGATTTCTTTCAACCCATTGCGGAAAGCACCCGGTTCACGCCGGGCGCTTTTTCTTTCGGCGGCGCGCCGCGCCATCGGACTCATCCTTACCATTCCCAGTCTTGCTCAGTTGACGGCAAGAAGGATAAGGGCGCTCGCGGGGTGTGGGATAACTTTCCCGATTGTCGCGTCCGATCAATGAATTCCTTGCTTAATATGCGCCACAAGGTTGTGCGCTTGCTCGGATGCGACCCGGCAAATAGGATCGCGCCCGGTTGAGGATTCACGTTGGGGGCTTCCATGAAATACATCGCTGCCGCCGGCATGTCGCTGGCGCTTACCGCCGTCGCCTCTGCGGCGCCGCCGATTGAAGCGTATGGAGAGCTTCCCGAAATATCGGCGGTCGCCATCTCACCGGACGGAACGCATTTCGCCTTCATCCGGCGGCAGAACGACGAAGAATATTTCGTCGTCAAAGCGATCGGCGGCGACATCGTCGGCGCAGGCAAGGGCGACTTCAAGGCGCGCTGGACGTCATTCGCCGACAATCAGCATGCGATCTTTCGAGCATCCGAAACGACTCGCTCGTTCGGATTTCGCGGCGAATGGGAGAATTCGGGCGCGATCTCTTTCAATCTCGAAACAAAGAAGCTGAAGCTCTTGCTTAACGGAACCGAGGGTCTCTTTCCGGCGCAATCGGGGCTCGGCCGCATTGTCGGCCTGCGCAACGGAACGAACGACGTGTTCATACCGGCCTACGCCGGCCCGGCAAATTCCGACCCCTCATTGGACCTCTTCGCCGTCGACCTTGATTCGGGGCGCGGGAAGTCGCATGCGAAGGGAAACCCCTCCACACGCGACTGGTTCGTCGATGAAGACGGAACGATTCTCGCCCGCGAGGATTTTCGCGAGCAGGATCAACTCTATCGGATATTCACCCGAAAGAATGGCGCACTCGAAAAAATCTATGAAGAGACGAACGTTTCGATCCCGTCGCTGGCGGTGATCGCCGTCGCGTCGGACAAAAGCGCGCTCATCGTCGGGACGAAGCCTGAAGGCGAGCAGTTCGATCGCGTTGCACGGCTCGGTTTCGACGGCAGGCTGTCGCCACCGCTATATGAGACGGAGGGTCGCGACGTCGAGCATGTCGTCACAACGCAAAACCGCGTCGCCTTCGGCGTCAAATTTTCGGGCATGACCCCGAAATACCAGATGAATGAACCGGCGCTCAACGCGACAATGGCCGATCTCGCCGAAATGTATGGGGACGCCTCGGTCCATCTCACTGACTGGACTGATGATTTCAAGCAACTGCTCGTTTTTATCGAAGGCGGCCCGCGGTCGCCCGGCTATTATATTCTCGACACGGACAAGAGAACGATTTCGCGCATCGCAAGCAGCTATCCCGCGATTGAGGATGATGACGTCGGGATTGCGACGGCGATCGAATACAAGGCGCGCGACGGGCGCAAGATACCGGCGGTCCTCACTCTGCCGCCGGGTGCGGAGCTAGGAAAGACTTTGCCGATGATCGTCATGCCGCATGGCGGACCGGAAGCTTATGACCAGATCGGCTTCGATTACCTCGCGCAGTATTTTGCGAGCCGCGGCTATCTCGTCTTTCAGCCGAATTTTCGGGGATCGGCGGGCTTCGGCCTCGATCATCTCGAAGCCGGCTATGGCGAATGGGGCGGCAAGATGCAGGACGACGTGACCGACGGCGTCAATCTGCTTGTCCGCAGGAACTGGGCGGACGGCGCGCGCGTGTGCATCGTCGGAGGCTCTTATGGCGGCTATGCGGCGCTCGCGGGTGGCGCCTTTACGCCGGATCTCTATAAATGCGTGGCGGCGATCGCGCCCGTCAGCGATCTCAGCGCCATGTTGATCGAGGCGCGCACAGAAAGCGGCAAGGACAGCATCACCTACGCCTATTGGACAAAGCTCATCGGCGACAGGCGCGAGGACAAGCAAAAGATCAATGCGATCTCGCCGGTTAATGCGGGGGCGAATTTTAAGGCGCCGGTGCTGCTTCTTCATGGCGACGACGACACCGTCGTGCCGTTCTCTCAGAGCGCAAAGATGGAATCGGCGCTGAAAAAGGCCGGCAAAAACGTCCGACTCGTCAAGCTCAAGGGCGAGGACCACTGGCTCTCAAGCAGCGAAACGCGGCTGCAGGCCCTCAGGGAGCTCGACGCCTTCGTCGCCGAGCATTTGGGTGGGAACTAGCCTCGCGCATTTGCTCGAACGCGGACTTATCGTATAGGGCGCGCATCTCCGCCCGAAGGACCGACAATGCGCGTTTACATGGACAGCGTCGAATATTCGCAGATTGCAGCGGCGCTGACCGCGCTGCAGCCCAAGCGCTTTCTTGAATGGGGATCGGGCGGTTCGACGATCGATTTCCTGAAGCGCTATTCCTCGATCGAGAAAATGGTCTCGGTCGAGCACCACCCGCTCTGGTATGAAAAGGTCAAAGCCGCCGCGACAGATCCGCGGCTCTCTTACCACCTCAAGGAAGCGACGAGCCCGGAGCCGGACCGGCAGTTTTTCGGCCTCTATCGCGGCGCGCGCTCGGCCTGGCGGAGGCGCGCCGAAAACGACCGCAGCGTCTTTAAGGATTATGTCGATCTTCCAACAACGCTCGGCATCACGTTCGATTGCATCTTCGTCGATGGGCGCGCCCGCAAATTCTGCATCGAAACGGGGTGGGAGATTCTCGATCGCGGCGGGCTCATGATCATCCACGATGCTCAGCGTGAGGAATATCATCCGACGATCGCGCGCATCGGGACGCCGACCTATCTGACCCCGTGGCGGCGCGGGCAGGTGTGCCTTCTGCCGAAGCCGTAGAACAGGCGCGGCTCCGGCGCTTGACATGCGGTGCGCATGTTTATATGTTGATCGCATGTCAGTGATGATCCAGATCAGGAACGTTCCGGACGCGCTTCATCGCAAGCTGAAAGCGCGCGCCGCGCTCGCCGGCATGTCCCTTTCGGATTACCTGCTGAGGGAAGTCCGCGAGGTCGCGGAGCGGCCTACCCTCGCAGAAATGATGGCGCGGATAAAATCGCGGTCCGAGGTGCGACTGCCGATGTCTGCGGAGGATGCCGTCCGCGCGGAGCGGGACAGCCGTTGATCGTTCTCGACGCTTCGGTGCTGCTCGAACTCCTGACTGGTTCGCCGACGGGAACCCTCGTCGCCGAGCGGCTGGAAGCGCGCCGCGCGCAGCTGCACGCGCCGCATCTTATCGACCTTGAAGTCGCACAGGTGCTTCGGCGTTTCGCCGTCGCAGGCGAATTTACGCGCGAACGCGGTCGAGCCGCGCTCGACGATCTCGCGGATTTTCCGATCCATCGGCATCGACATGGCGTCCTGCTGCCGCGAATCTGGGAGCTTCGGGATAGTCTCACGGCCTATGATGCGGCGTATGTCGCGCTTGCGGAACTGCTCGACGCGCCGTTGTTGACCCGGGACCGAAAAATTCAACGGGCGGCCGTCAGCGAGGCCGTCATTGAGCTGATTTGAATTCTATCCGGCGCCTATCGCACCTTGAACGTCGCTTCGCGGAAATTGTTGATCTCGTCGATTTCCGCGACCTTGCACCAGACGGCGCCGCCGTCTTCCGGGGGAAAGCATCCATCGACCATGAAATCGATCGTGCGCCGGACAGCCGGCGGACGATAATTCGGATTGATCGGCTGCCGGATGAATGACGCGCCGTTGGCGACGACATAGGCGAAATAGCCGGTGAGTTCGGCCGCTTCGCCCGGCGCGAGCGGCGCGCGCTGGGTGAGGTCAGGGCAGGAGGCGGGGCTTCCCGCATTAAGCTGACCTTCCGTCAACGGACATTCGATGAGAAGGAGCGGCTGGCGCGGCGAACGCTTGAACGCCATGATCCGGAAATCGCCCGCCGGCAGCGCGCCGGCGTTCCTGATCTTGACCTTCACCATACGGCTCGCCTGCGCGTAATCGAGCGGCGTCACCTTTTCGATGACGAGATCGGCGCCCCGCGGCGGGCCTGCGGCGATAACGAAAGGAACGCAGCGGCTGTTGTTGTCTTCATAGGCTTCGGCGATCCGGTCGTCGGGATCGGTTTTGGCGCAGATCGCAAAAGGCCCCGCTGTAACATTCGACGGCAGTCTGACATTCGCCTCATCGGCGACTGTTTCGCCAGGCTCAAGCGTGTCCCCCGGCGCCGTCTCCCAGCCTGTCAGGAGCGCGACAGGCGATTGGTCCCTCGCCTTTTCGACCAGCTCGATGTCGACGGCGACCGGCTCCGATATGCCGGCCTCGCCAGCGTTCCGGATCGCCGAACGGATCAGGACGCTCGATCCCGCCGTCGCTTCCGCCGGCGTCACCTCAAGAAGGCTCAGCGCGACGTCGGGCTTTGGGCCGCCCGTCGCACACGAAGCAAGCCCGGCCGCTGCGGCGCCGGCCGCCAGAGTTCGAGCGAAAATCCCCATACGCGCCCCCTACGCGGCTACAGAAGAAGTGTGCGCCGCCGGAACGTTCAGGGTCAAGAAAGGCTGAAGCGAGGGCGACAAAACCCTCATTTTGCGGGCCGGGCGGTAAGGATGAGGGGAGGCGAATTCCCGCGCCGGTTGCAGTGAATCAAAAAAATCCCTGAGCGCCCGGCTCGGCGGAAGCATCAAGGCGGAACATTTTTCCGCGGTTCGATATTGATTCAACTATTCAGAATCCGGCCGCCAGCCGATATCGCATCGTTGAACGCTGCGCCGCGGGCGAAAAAATGCTCCCGCCTTCATGCTCCAACATAGTCAATCCGTTTACTGATAATCCAAACAAAATTTTAGAGAAGTGAGCGCCATATCGCCGCATGCAAAAAGGAGCGGCGTCATGGGAGAGATCTCGCTTTTTCGATCGGCAAGTTCTGTAGGCGGAGGTTCACCGCGAATTTTCATTGCGAATCGATCTGGCGCTTCGGCGGTCGAGTTTGCGATCGTTGCGCCGGTGTTGCTGGCGATGCTGCTTGGAATGCTCGCTTACGGAATCTATCTCAGCGCCGACCACAGCGTTCGCCAGCTCGCCGCAGACGTCGCGCGCGAGACGATCGCAGGCATCGATGATGAGGAGCGGATCGA
>JBMOOR010000109.1:0-11710 GCA_049324555.1 Pseudomonadota bacterium
GAGGAATTTGCGGCCCGTCCACTGAGACGCGGCTTTCCCCTCCTGCGAAAGAAGCGCTCTCGCCGGCTTCCCGTCCTTGCGGGAAAGCTCTGTCGAGAATTCGCCGCCGCGGGAGCGAACTTCGGCGACGGCGGCCTTTGATGATGCGGCTTCGGCTAGCGCGCGAAAGTCGGCGAGCGATGCTTTCATGATCGCCGCATTCGCGCGTTCCGCGATTGCAGCGCCCGACGCCGCCAGAATGGCGCCCGCAGCAGCTGCGGCTATGACGGCCTTTTGCTTCACCAATACCCCTCGACACGCCGCCCCGCGCGATACCCGCCCCCAGCGGACCGCACGCCCGCCAGTCTGACCGATCCTTGCGAAAAGCTCCAGTCCCGGACGACGCCCTAAACGCCGCCGTATCGCCGCCAGTGGCTTTTGAGCAGCGCCGCCAGCCGCTCCGGCGCGTCAATCTGCAACCAGTGGCTCGCCCCGTTGATCCGCTCATAGGTCCAGGGCGCTTCGACATAATCCTTGGAAAGGATCATCTGCGCCTCGATGAGGTATTTCTCGCCGTCCGACCACACGCCCAATGTCGGAATACGGACGATTTCTTCGCCGTTTTCGCCTTCTGCGGGCGGAAAGAACATCCGCTTCAGGTCGATATTGGCGCGATACCAGTCAAGACCCGCCGTCAGTCGCCCGGGACGGGAAAGGAGGCGGATCGTTTCGTCTATATCGCGAATGGCGCTCCAATGCCGACGCAGAAGGGCCCAGTCGTTGCGTCGGTAAAGCCATTCGCATATGCCGCGTAATTGGTGAACGAGGATGTAGAAGCTCCGCCGCTTTTGTTCGGCGCCGGCGGCGAGAAAGGCCCGCGGGTGGCCGACCGAGAGCGCGGCGAGCGTCATGAAGCGCTCCGGTTTTTGCGCGGCGAGCATCCACGCGACCGGCGCCCCGAAGTCGTGGCCGACGATATGCGCTTTTTGGATCTTCAGATGATCGAGAATGGCGATCACATCGACTGCTGCGCCAGTCCGGATTTCGTAATCGGTGCGTCGCTCTGGAATCCCCGTTTCGCCGAAGCCGCGCATGTCCGGCGCGATGACGCGAAATCCTTCGGCGAAGAGAAGCGGCGTCACGTCGTTCCAGACGCTTGAAGAGTCCGGAAAGCCGTGAAGAAGGATCGCAGCGGGCGCGTTCTCATCGCCGCTGTCGCGAACGAAATGGGTGAGAGCATTGGCGGGGATACGGTGGGCGAGTTGGCGCGACATGCGGCGTGCTTTCCTTTCCTCTCTCCCTTTGGGGGGGGCAGGGGTGAGGTCCCGATCTCTCCGCTTACGAACAAACCCAATAACGGGCCCCTCTCCCGCAAGCGGGAGAGGGTATCAAGCCATATGCGATCGCGCGCTCTCCCAACGGGAGATGGGCTTAAGCCCCCTCGCGCCTTGCAAGAAACGCGAGCCGCTCGAACAAGTGCACATCCTGCTCGTTCTTCAACAACGCGCCATGAAGGGGCGGGATCGCCTTCCGGGGATCACGCTCGCGCAGCACGTCCTCGGACACGTCCTCCGACATCAGGAGTTTCAGCCAGTCGAGGAGTTCCGATGTCGACGGCTTCTTCTTCAGCCCCGGAACCTCGCGGATTTCGTAGAACATCTTCAGCGCATCGCCGACAAGGCGCTGCTTGATGCCGGGGAAATGCACCTCGACGATTTCGGCCATCGTCTTTGCATCCGGAAACTTGATGTAATGGAAGAAGCAGCGGCGAAGGAACGCGTCGGGAAGCTCCTTCTCATTGTTCGAGGTGATGATGACGACCGGGCGGCGCGCCGCCTTGATCGTCTCGCCGGTTTCGTAAACGAAGAATTCCATGCGATCGAGCTCCTGGAGGAGGTCGTTCGGGAACTCGATGTCGGCCTTGTCGATTTCGTCAATGAGAAGGACCGGCCGGTCCGCCGCCGTGAACGCATCCCACAGTTTGCCGCGCTTGATGTAGTTGCGGACGTCGCGCGCTCTCTCTTCGCCGAGCTGGCCGTCGCGAAGGCGCGCGACCGCGTCGTATTCGTAAAGGCCTTGATGGGCTTTCGTCGTCGACTTGATGTGCCATTCAAGGAGCGGCGCCTTGAGCGCCTTCGCGACTTCCTGTGCGAGAACGGTCTTGCCGGTCCCCGGCTCGCCCTTGACGAGGAGCGGGCGTTCGAGCGTCACGGCGGCGTTGACCGCGACTTTGAGGTCTTCCGTGGCGACGTAATCCTTGGTGCCGACAAACTTCACAAAGAGGGGTCCTATTTCTCGCATCTGCAACAGGACTATAAGAAGCGCCTTATAGCGCGGCAACGGCGCAGGGCAGTTGGGACTTATGACGCGAAAAACGCCATTCGGCGCGGCCGTCGTGCAGGCAGGGTCGATCCTGTTCGATACGGCGGCGACGCTTGAAAAACTCTCCGATCTCGCCCGCGACGCCGCAGCGTCCGGCGCGCGCCTTGTCGTGTTTCCCGAAGCGTTTATCGGCGGCTATCCGAAAGGCAGCCATTTCGGCGCGCCGGTCGGATCAAGAAGCGCCGAAGGGCGCGATCTCTTCCGGCGCTATTTCGACGGCGCGATCGAGGTCCCGGGCCCCGCAGTCGAACGTCTTGCAAAACTCTCCGGCGATCTCGGCGTCGATCTTGTCGTCGGCGCGATTGAGCGCGCGACGAAGGATGAGGGCGGCGGCACGCTTTATTGTTCAGCGCTCGTCTTTTCGGCGAAGGGGGCGTTCCTCGGGCGGCGGCGCAAGCTGATGCCGACGGCGGCGGAGCGGATCATCTGGGGCGCGGGCGACGGATCAACGCTCGACGTGTTCGAGGGAGAGCGCGGACGCATCGGCGCCGTCATCTGCTGGGAAAACTACATGCCCGCCTTGCGCATGACGCAATATGCGCAAGGCGTTGAGTATTACTGCGCGCCGACGGTGGACGATCGCGAGAGCTGGGCGGGAACCATGCGCACGATCGCTCTCGAAGGGCGGACATTCGTTCTTTCGGCCTGTCAGTTCATGAGGCGCAGCAATGCGCCGGACGACTTCCATCCGGTGCAGGGCGACAAGCCGGAGACTGTTCTCATCAACGGCGGAAGCGTGATCATCTCGCCGCTCGGCGTCGTTCTTGCGGGACCCTCTTTCGGCGAAGAGAAAATCCTCCATGCCGAACTCGACCCCGCGGATATCGCGCGCGGAAAGATGGACATGGACGTCGTTGGCCATTACGCGCGCGCCGACGTTTTTGAGCTTCGCGTCAATCGCGAACGGCGGAAGGCCGTAAGATTCGATCAGGGAAGGGACTGAATGATGACCACCGTTCATGATTTTTCGGCGAAGAGGCTCGGCGGCGGGGAAGAAAAGCTTTCCGCCTACAAAGGCAAAACGCTCCTCATCGTCAATGTCGCATCGAAATGCGGCTTCACGCCTCAATATGAGGGACTTCAGAAACTCTACGAACGCTACCGGGACAAGGGATTTGAAATTCTCGGCTTTCCCTGCAACCAGTTCGGCGCGCAGGAGCCGGGCGACGAAAAGGAGATCCAGTCCTTCTGTTCACTGAACTACGGCGTCACCTTTCCGATGTTCGCGAAAGTAGACGTAAACGGGGCGACCGCGCATCCGCTCTATCAGTTCCTGAAACACGAGAAGAAGGGCGCGCTCGGCTCAGAGGCGATCAAGTGGAACTTCACCAAATTCCTCGTCGACGGCGAAGGCAAGGTCGTCGCCCGCTTCGGCCCGCAGGACACGCCCGAGCTCATCGGCCGCAAACTCGAGAAAGTCGCCTGACTGCGCGCATTGATCCTGCGGCGCGATTCCGCCATCGTCCCGCCCGATTCTTTTAGGAGCGTGCGATGAAGCGTCTCATTTGGCTCATACTCGCGACAGCCGCAGTCGCCTGTTCGGTCGAAACGATCGAACAGGCGTCAGACCTTCGCGAGCCGCGCGTTCTCGCCGAGCGCCCGCGCACCGGCGCGCCCCTCTTTCGGGTCGAGGCGGAAGACGACGGCAAGGCGCTCATCACCTTGCCGAAACCCGATGCGGACGGCGTTTCCCTGCGTGTCATTCATACGGCGGGATTGACGGCTGGGCTCGGCTCCAATCCCGTGGGCCTTGATCGCGGCTATTCCGACAGCGGGAGGATCATCGCCTTTCGCCGCGTCGGAAAGAAGCTTGTCATCGAGCAGGAAAACTGGACCTACCGCGCGACGACGGAAAACGCGCTCGAAAAAAAGGCCGTCAGGGAATCCTTCGCGCGGTCGTTTCTTTGGGCGGGCGAGATCGCCGACGAGAACGCCGGCGGAACCTACACCGCCGACATTTCCGGATTTCTGACCGGCGATATTCTCGGCCTCAAAAGCGTGATGAAAGAGGCCGGGGAGGGCGATTATTCGATTGATGCGGCGAGAAGCCTCGTCGATGCGTCTTCGGTTTTGATGTTCCCGGACAATGTCGAGGTTGACGCCTTTGTCACGCTCGCCGCAGACAAAGCGGGAGGGCAGGCGGCGGCGGCTTCGGCGGACGGACGCGCCGTCACGCTGACGCAGCATCACTCTTTCGTGCGTTTGCCGGACGAGGGCTATCGCCCGCGCCGCTTCGATCCGCGCGCCGGCGGCATCGACATGCCGTTCTACGATTTCAGCGCGCCGCTCGATCAGCCGATCGTCACGCGCTACGCGCGACGCTTTCGCCTTGAGCGGCGAGACCCGAGCGCGCGGTTGGGGCCCGTGAAGAAGCCGATCGTTTTTTACGTCGATCCGGGTGCGCCCGAGCCTGTGCGGCAGGCGCTGATCGAAGGCGCCTCGTGGTGGGCGGAGGCGTTCGAGGCTGCGGGCTTTGAAGACGCCTATCGCGTCGAAGTCCTGCCTGAAGACGCGCATCCGATGGATGTCCGCTACAACGTCATTCAATGGGTGCATCGCCAGACGCGCGGCTGGTCCTATGGCGGCGGCGTTTTTGATCCGCGCACGGGCGAAATGCTGAAAGCCCATGTCGTCCTCGGCAGCCAGCGCATCCGGCAGGACCGGATGATCTTTGAAGGGCTCGCTGGCGCGGAGAAAAGCGGAACCGGCGGCGCCGACGATCCTGTCGAGCTGTCGCTCGCGCGGATCCGCCAGCTCTCCGCGCACGAGGTTGGCCACACGCTCGGCTTTGCGCATAACTTCGCAGCGAGTTCGAATAATCGCGCCTCGGTCATGGACTATCCGGCGCCGTATGTCCGCCCGACGCTCTCGGGCGGGCTCGATTTCAGCGAAGCCTATGGCGTCGGCGTCGGCGAATGGGACAAGGTCGCCGCTCATTGGCTTTATTCCCAATACCGCGACAGCGCCGATGAGGCCGGCGCGATCGAGAAGATCATCCGTGACGCCCATGCAAAGGGTCTGCGTTTTGTCGACGACGCGCAGGCGCGCGGGACCGAAAGCGCACACCCCTACGCCGCGGTCTGGGACAATGGCGAAGATGCGGTGAAGGCGCTCGAAGAAACGATGCGTGTGCGCGAGATCGCGCTCTCCCGATTCGGCGTTGACGCGATCAAGACGGGACGGCCGATATCGGATCTGAAGGCCGTGATCGCGCCGATCTATCTTTACCACCGCTATCAGATTGACGCGGCGGCGAAACTCGTCGGCGGCTATGAATTCCGCTATGCGGTGAAAGGCGACGGCGAAGCGGCGGGACGCCCGGTCGAACCAGCGCGCCAGCGCGCCGCGCTCGCCGCGCTCGCCGCGACGCTCGATCCGGCGGCCCTCGACCTTCCCGATGCGACGCTCGATCTTTTCACGCCGGAGATTGAGTCATTCAGCGGTTCGCCGAGCGGCGCGGAGCTTTTTTCCAGCGATACGGCGCCGATGTTCGATCTTCTTTCCGCTGCGGACGCCGCCGCGACGAAAACGCTTGCCGCAATCCTCCACCCGGCGCGGGCGGCGCGGCTCGTCGAAACCGAACGGCGCCGCGCTGACGCGCTCACCTATGAGGAAACGCTCGGCGCGCTTGAGGATCGGCTGTTCTGGTCGCCCGCGGAAGGGCGCCGCGCCGAAATCGCGCGCCGGCTTGAGACGCGCTTTATTTCGATGCTGATCGAGGTCGCGTCGGGCGGGGCGGCCGGCGGGGACGCACAGGCGGCGACGTCGTTTCTGAGTTTCGGCCCCGGCGCATCCGCCTCGCCGGAGGTCCGTATCCGGACGAACGCCTATCTAAAATCGCTTGCAGGGCGGCTTGCGCCGTCGCCGCTTGATGGTTTCGGCGCGAACCGCACACACCGCGAAGCCTTGCGCGCGATGATCGCCGCACATCTTGAACGCCCCGCGCCTGCGATCGTTCCGGCGGCGAAGGCGACGAGCGTCCCGCCCGGCAGCCCGATCGGCGAGGACTGCTGGTTCTGCGATCTTAAGTGACTTAGCCTGCGATCTTCCGCGCACGGAAATCAGCGATGATCTCACGCGCGGCGTTGTGGCCCGGAGCGCCCGTGACGCCGCCGCCCGGATGCGCGCCCGAGCCGCACAAATAGAGCCCCTTCACCGGCATGCGGTAATCCGCGCGGGACGGCATCGGGCGCGTTGAAAACATCTGATCGAGCGAAAGCCGCCCGTGCATGATGTCGCCGGCGACGAGGCCGAACTTGCGTTCGAGATCGAGCGGGGAATGGATCTGCGTTGCAATGACGCTCGTGTTGAAGTTCGGCGCGTATTTCGTCACCGTGTCGATGATCGTCGCGGCTGCAAGATCGCGGCAGGCGTCCCACGAGCGCCCGTCCGACAGCGCCGGTGCGAACTGCTGGCAGAAAAGGCTGGCGACATGGCTCCCCTCGGGGGCGAGACTATCGTCCATGGTCGACGGGATCAGCATCTCGACGATCGGCTCGCGCGACCAGCCATACTGGCGCGCATCGAGAAAGGCTTTGTCGAGATAGTCGACGGTCGGCCCGATGATGATGCCGGAGCGGTGATGCTCGCCGGCGCCGTCGCCCGGCAGGCAGGAGAATTGCGGCAGCTCTTTCAGCGCCACATTCATGCGGAACGTGCCGGAGCCGCAAACATAGTTCTCCATGCGCCGACGGTCGTTCGCTTCGACGTCGCTTGCGCCGACGAGTTTCGTCAGCAGGAGTTTCGGGTTGACGTTCGCCGCGACCGCGCGGGCGCGAATGATCTTGCCGCTTTCGAGTTTGACGCCCGCGGCGCGGCCGTTCTCGACGATGACTTCGGCGACGGGCGATGATGTCACGATCTCAACGCCGCGCGATTCTGCGACGCGCTTCATCGCCTCGGTAATCGCGCCCATGCCGCCGATGGCGTGACCCCAGCGGCCCTTCTTGCCGTTCACTTCGCCGAAGGCGTGATGGAGGAGGACATAGGCGGTGCCAGCGGAATAGGGCGAGGCGTAAGCGCCGACGATGCCGTCGAAGGCGAACGCGCCGATGATCGAGGGATGCTCGAAATAGCCGCCCAGAAACTCAGCCACCGATTTCGTGAAGAGATCGAGGATCAGGATCTGATCCTTGTTCTTGAGGCGCGCGAGGCGCCCGCCCGTCGTCAGCGCCCGCCAGAGATCGGCGAGCCCGCCGCCGAGATTGGGCGGCGTCTTGAGGACGAGGTCGCGCAAGACGTCCGCAGCGGTATCGATCGCCTCGTAATAGCGCGGCAGCGCCTCGGCGTCCCTTTCCGAATGGCGGGCGAATTCCCGCCGGTTGCGTTCGGGATCGAAGGTGAGTTTCAGATACTCGCCCTCCTTTGTTCCCGTCGGCCAGAAATTTGAAATATCGCGTTCGACGATTTTCAATCCGTTCGCATAAAGATTGAGATCGGCGATCACTTTGGGATTGAGCAGGCTCACCGTGTAGCTCGCGGCGGAATTACGAAAGCCGGGGTGAAATTCCTCCGTCACCGCCGCGCCGCCGACGACCTCGCGCCGCTCAACGACGCGTACGGACAATCCCGCCGCCGCGAGATAGCACGCGCAAACAAGGCCGTTATGGCCGGCGCCGATGATGAGGATGTCCGTTTGGCGGTCGGTCATAGGATCTTTCGCATCGCGACCCGGGGGCGGATAGCAAAGCCCCGCGCCGCTTCCAACTCAATCGTTTCGGCCATCCCTCCTCGATCGGGGCCGGGCTGAAACTCCGTAAAACCAAGCTTTCTATAGAAGGGGGCGTTCCAGGGAACATCTCGATAGGTGGTGAGGGTCATCGCGTCAAAGCCTTGCGTCCGCGCCCATTCTTCTCCCTCGGCGATGAGCCGCCGCGCGAGCCCTTGTCTTTGATGCTCAGGGACGACGTCGATCTCGAGGAGATGAACCTCGCCATCCATCGGCTCGAACATGGCGAAGCCGGCGACCTCGCCCACAGCAGTCTCAGCGACGAAAGTGACACCCGCCGCAATGACGCGCAGGTGCTCTTCATGGTCGCGATTGAGGCCGTCCGCGCAGAAATCGTACCCGACGGTGCGAAATAATTCTCCGGCCCTTTGCTCAGCCGCGCGCATGTCGCTGACGTCGGCTGGCGTCGCCGGACGAAGTCTGAAATCTCTTTTCAACAAAGCCCGATTTCCTTGAGACGTTGCTTCAGGAACGCGTCCGCCGTGATCGGCTTGTATTTGGCGCCGGCGCCTTTGCAGCTTGGAATGCATTCGAGGATCGCTTCCGAATGCGGGTGCATGAAGAACGGCATCGAATAGCGAGAGACATTTGGCCCTTTCGGGTTGACGACGCGGTGCGTCGTCGCCGGAATGACGTCGTTTGTCGAGCGCGCCAACATGTCGCCGGCGTCGACGATGAGATTGTCCGGGGCCGTCTCAACCGCGAGCCATTTTCCATCGCGATCGAGAAGTTCAAGGCCGCCGCCCTCAGCCGCAACAAGGATCGTGATGAGGTTGATGTCTTCATGAGCTGCGGCGCGGACGGCGAGCGGATCGGCGTCCTTAGGAACCGGCGGATAGTGGAGAAGCCTCAGGATCGAGTTGCCGTCAGTCGCCATCTTGCGGAAATAATCGTCCGGCACGCCGAGCGAGGGCGCAAGCGCTTCGAGCATCGCAAACCCTGCCTCCTCGAGGGCGGAATAGAGTTCAAGGAAGGTCTTGCGAAAGCGCGCCGGCTGTTCCGGCCAGACATTTGGCGGATAGATTTTCGCAAGCGGCGAGGCGGCCGGGAATTCGCGCCCGACATGCCAGAACTCTTTAAGGTCTGCGACTTTCGCGTCCTTGGCGTGTTCGCGCCCGAACGGGGTGTAGCCGCGCTGGCCGTCAGGGCCCGCGGCGCCTTTCATCTTCTCTGCGACCGGCAGATTGAAAAACGCCTTTGACATCTCATAAGCGCGCGCGAGGAGTTCGCGGCTGACGGCGTGGTCCTTGAGAATGATGAAGCCGAAATACTGGAAGCCCTCCATCAGCGCGTCGATGAAAAGGCGCCGCTCCGCTTCGCCGCCGCGCGTGAATGACTTGAGACTGAGTTCTGGGACGCGATCGAATTTCCGGGTCATCGGCTGCGGCTTTCATCCTGAGGCTCGCAGAGGTCTTCCTCTCGCGGGGGGCCCTGCAGGTCGGCGCATCAAGGCGCGCGCTGTGCGGCGCGTCAAGGCGACAAAAGCGCTTTCTTAACCTAACCGGCGTCTAGTCATTGCGGGTGGAAATGACCGATGGGATTAAAGCTCACGTTGAAGCCGGGGGAGAGGATCGCCGTCAACGGCGCCGTCATCGTCAACGGCGACCGGCGGACGGAATTCGTGGTCGAGAACCGGGCGAGCGTTCTTCGCGAGCGCGACATCATGCGCGCGGAGGAGGCGACGACGCCGGCGCGGCGGGTCTATCTCCCCGTCATGATGATGGCGCTCGATCCCGTCTCGCGCAAAGACGCTTTCGGCGAGTTCGAACGCCGCCTCACCGAATTTGCAGGGGCGGTCAGCGATCAGGGGGCGCTCGCCCTCTGCCTCAAGATTTCCGCCGCCGTCGCCAACGGCGCCTATTACAAGGCGCTCGGCCATTGCCGCGCCCTCATCGAATTTGAAACGGAAAGACTGTCTCATGTCGCATGAAGCCTATCGAAGGGCGCAGAAGACGACCGCTCACCCGCGCGACGCTGAATACCGGGCCTTTTCCGAGGCGACGCGCCGGCTGATGGCGGCGATGGAGGAAGATCGCTCGGATTTGAAGAAGCTCATCGAGGCGGTGCACCTCAACCGGACGCTTTGGGGAACGCTCGCGGCGGACTGCGCCGATCCCGCGAACCAGCTTCCTTCGGAGACGCGCGCGCTCATCATTTCGCTCGCGCGCTGGGTGTCGCTCTATTCAAGCAATGTGATGCAGAAGAAGGAAAGCGTCGAACCCCTGATCGACGTCAACCGCATCATCATGGACGGTCTCGCGGGCAAGCGCCCGGCGGCGTAATCATCTTGGTCTGGCGCGATGCGCCATTTTCCGCTCATTCCGGCGAAAGCCGGGGCGATCGCCTATGCGCACGGCGCTTCTTCTCCCGTCTCCCGCTTGCGGGAGAGGGGTCGGGGGTGAGGGGCAGTACACGGACAAAGCCGCTGTTGTTCACGCCCCTCACCCTGCCCTCTCCCGCAAGCGGGAGAGGGTAAGGGGTCAAATGCGATCGTCCCGGTTTTCGCCGGGATGAGCGGGGACGGGGTTGCCCACCGGCAAAATATGCCGGGCAGTTTCTTCCCATCGGTCCGAAAAACTCCGTTTACGAACTGTTAGCGTTACCTTAAAAATGGCGAACTCCGGGGCTCAACTTCACCTATCTTTACGTTTCTTACGCGAGACTTAACCGGCAGATTACTTGCTCGTCATTCATCGCCGGATGTGTGCGCGATGCGCCGCGCCGGGGGAGCGAAAAATCGCTCTTGAACCCAGAAAGGGAGACCCGCGATGGTCAACAATGTTTCGACGAACCCGGGCGCGCTTGTCGCCCTCCAGAATCTCAACCGCATCACCGACCAGCTCAACGAAGTCCAACGCCGCGTTTCGACCGGCAAGCAGGTTTCAAGCGCCAAGGACAATCCTGCGATCTACGCGCTCGCCCAGCAGCAGCGCGCCGAACTCGCCTCGATCGAGCCGGTGCAGCAGGGCCTTCGCGTCGCGCAGTCGGCGGTCGATGTCGCGCTCGCAGCGGGCGAATCGATCTCTGACGTCCTTGTCGAGTTGAAGGCCGTTGCAAGCCAGGCCGCCGACCCATCGCTGACGGCGGAACAGCGCCAGGTCCTCTCCGACCAGTTCATCAACCTTCGCGGCCAGATTACGCGCCTCATCGACAGCGCGGACATCGGCGGGCGCAATCTCATCGCTGCGGGCGCCGCAGATTTGACGGCCGTCGCCTCAACCGACGGCACGCAGTCGATCACTGTCGCCGCGCAGGACCTCTCAATCGGCGGCGGCATCATCAACATCGACAACACAGCGACGCCGCTCGCCGACGCTGCGGCCGCGCAGGCCCAGATCACAGCGGTGACGAGCGCGATCGACGCGCTGTCGCCTGCGCTCGCCCAGCTTGGCTCGGGAAGCCAGTCGCTCGGCCTTCAGGAACGGCTTTTGTCGCGCGTTTCCGACGCGCTCGAAATCTCGATCGGCAATCTTGTCGATGCGGACCTCGCCAAGGAGAGCTCGCGCCTGCAGGCGCTGCAGGTGCAGCAGCAATTGGCGATCCAGACTTTGTCAATCGCGAACGCGGCTCCGAACGCGATCCTCGCCTTGTTCGCTTAAGGAAACTGTCAGAGCCGCCGCG
>JBMOOR010000109.1:11720-19387 GCA_049324555.1 Pseudomonadota bacterium
AGATGGAAGTGAGCAGATTATCTCCATCGCCGGCCGCTCCCAATACGAGGGATGCAGGAGCCGATCGGTCGGCGGAACAACGCAAGGAGGCGCTCGCCGAAAACCGGCGCACGCAAACCGCCGAACAGATCGACCGCGCCGAAGCGGCGCGGGCGCGGTCAGCGGACCAGCTGGCCGAATTGCGCGAGGCGGTCGCGCGCGTTCTCGGCGCCAATACGAGACTTTCGATCTCCCGATCGGAAACATCGCTCAATTTCATCTACAGAGCGATCGACATCGACACCGGAGAGATCGTCAACGAATGGCCGCAGGACACGTTCATCGAACTTGTCCGCGGCGTGCGCGAGGATGTGCGCACGGATGTCGACGCGGGACGTGAGCTTGGAGCGATGCTCGACCGCGTCGCCTGATATCGGCGGATCCTCCGACTGCCCGGCGCGCACAATTGGCGGCCGGGCTTTTTTGCGCCTCGACCTCTCCGGCGGCAAGGTGATATGGAATAGTCCTTTCCGGAGGGAGCCTTGCGGTATTCGGTCATTCTTTCTTGCGTCTTACTGCTTCTCGCGCCGCTCAGCGGCGCAGCGGCGGGCGTTGATCCGCTGACGGCTGAAATCAACACCGAAGACGCAGATCGCTTTGTCTCAATTTATGAGACTTCCGGCGGGAGCCCGAGCGCGGCGGATCTCGACGCCGGCTACATCGGTCCTGGTACGGATGGGTTAAGGACATTCATTCCCAATCGAATCGAAAACGGCGAACATCTTGCAAAGAAGATCGCCGAGAACTCGTCGGAATACCGGCGCGCGATCGATATCTGTCTGCCGGTTGCAAAAGCGTCGACTGGCGAGCTGCGCGCCGTTTATCTCGCTCTTGAGGGATTGCTGGGCGATCCCGATCTTCCGGCGATCTACGCCCTTTTCGGCGCCGGCAATTCAGGCGGAACCGCGGGCCCTGATTTGCAGGTTATCGGTCTTGAAGTCATTTGCCGAGATGCGGACAGTGAGGAGAAAATCCGCGCCGTCCTCAGATCGTTTTACGCTCATGAAACCGTTCACACGCTGCAGACGCCAGGCGATTCGATAGTTGAAGGCGCAGATCCTTTGCTGACTTCCGTCCTTCAGGAGGGAACGGCCGACTATGTGGCCTCGCTCGTAACCGGCAGGGAGCCCTCGCCCGAACGCGCGGCATGGGCGAAAGCGCGCGAGAAGGAGCTCTGGAAAGCGTTTGCGAAGGATCGCAGGGCGATGAAGAAATTGTCGCCGGACAAACAGTATGAAAAGGGGTCTCCGATTTTCCACTGGATCGCGAATGTCGGCTCTCCGCCCGAAGGTTGGCCGGGCGAACTCGGATATTGGCTCGGCATGGAAATCGCCGCCGCCTATGTCGACGCCGCCGACGACAAGCGCGCAGCGATCAAGGAGCTCATCCATTTCACCGATCCCGAGCCGATTCTCGAAAAGAGCGGCTATGCGAAGCGGTTCAAATAACCGGCTGGTCCTCGGCCGTCCTTTAGGCGGAATGGCGGTCGGGCTTCTTTTCGCGCGCGCTTTCGGTAAGACTCTCCGCGATGGGGAAAACCGTTCTCATTTACGGCCTTGCGCTTGCCGTCGCGGCGATCGCGCTCGAGTGGCTGCAGTACAAATTTGTCGTCCGCGCCTTCGCGACTGAGATCTACATCTTTCTGATTGCTGTCGCTTTCACTGTGCTCGGCGTCTGGATGGGCCGCCGTCTGACCGAACGAGCGCCGCCAAGTCCTTTTGAACGCAACGACGCCGCGCTCGCATCGCTCGGCGTCACCGACCGCGAATATGAAGTCCTTACGTTGCTGGCCGAGGGGTGCGCCAACAAGGAGATCGCGCGGCGGCTCGGCCTTTCCCCCAATACGATCAAAACCCATATCGCCCGTCTCTATGAGAAGCTCGAAGCGCGACGGCGGACGCAGGCTGTTCAGAAGGCGAGAGAGCTGGCGCTGATCCCCTGAGCGATCCTGAAATTCAGGCGATTATCGCCCAATCACCCATTTGGGCGATGGCGGAGATGGGCGATTTGGGAGCAGATTTGGACGTCATGGGCAAACAAAGGGGCGAATATGGTCAAGATTTCATTCGTTTACGGCGCCATCGCCGGGAGTATCGTCGTCGGGTCGATCATCGCCGGTTTTTTCCTCGGCGCTGACCATGGCGGCCACAGTCTCTGGCTTGGTTATCTCATCATGATTGTCGCGTTGTCGCTGATCTTTCTCGGCGTCAAACGCCACCGGGACCGGAATCTTGGAGGGGTCATCAAATTCGGTCCCGCGTTCCTCGTTGGATTGATGATCGCCGTCGTCGCCGGCGCCTTCTATGTCGGCGGCTGGGAAGCCTATCTCGCCGCAACCGATTATGCATTCATGCCGTCCTATGTGGATGCGATGATCGAATCGAAAAAGGCGGCGGGACTTACCGGCGAAGCCCTGCAGGCTGAAATCGCAAAGCTGGAACAGATGGAGGCTGATTATGAAAACCCCCTGTTCCGAATGCCCATGACCTTCGTCGAGATATTCCCGGTCGGTCTGATTATTTCCCTCATATCGGCAGCGGTCCTGCGCAATCCGAAGGTCTTGCCGGCGCGTAATCCGATCAGCTAAGCGTCTTGATTGACCCCTCGCGCGGGCCCGGCGCATAAGGGCGAGCATGACAATAAAGACCGCCGCCCGCCACCTTGTCGACGCCCTCGTCATGAACGGCGTCACGCATGTCTTCTGCGTGCCCGGGGAGAGCTATCTCGCCGTACTCGACGCGCTTTATGACGTTCGCGACCGCATCAAGCTTGTCGTCTGCCGCCATGAAGCTTCGGCGTCGAATATGGCGGAGGCCTACGGAAAACTGACCGGCCGGCCGGGCGTCCTCATGGTGACGCGCGGGCCCGGCGCGACACAAGGCTCGGTCGGCGTTCATACCGCATTCCAGGATTCAACGCCGATGATCATGTTCATCGGTCAGGTCGCGCGGGACATGATCGATCGCGAGGCGTTCCAGGAAATCGACTATCGCCAGATGTTCGGTCCCGTCGCTAAATGGGCGAGCGAGATCGATGTCGCCGCGCGCGCCGGCGAATACATCAACCGCGCATTTGCAACGGCGCAGAACGGCCGGCGCGGCCCGGTCGTCCTTGCGCTGCCCGAGGACATGCTGGCGGAGGAGGCGGATGCCGAAACCCTGCCGCCGGCGCCGCTCGCAATGGCGGCGCCCGATGAACGCGCGCTCGAGACCCTGCGCGAGCATCTCGGCGGCGCGGAGCGGCCATTCCTCCTCGTCGGCGGGGGCGGATGGACCCATGACGCTGTGCGCGATTTGCAGACTTTCGTCGAGGCGGCGGGCATCCCCGTCGGCGCCTCGTTCCGTTCAAAGGACGTCTTCGACAACCTTCATCCCCAATATGCGGGCGATGTCGGCATCGGCCCCAATCTGAAACTCGTCGAGCGCATCAAGGCGTCGGACCTGGTCATCGCGTTTGGCCCGCGGCTCGGCGAAATGACGACGGGCGGCTATTCGCTGTTCGAGGCGCCGCTGGCGAGGCAGCCGCTGATCCACATCCATCCGGGAGCGGAGGAATTGGGCCGCGTCTATACGCCCATTCTCGCGATTCAGGCGGCGCCGGAGACGATGGCGCGCGCGCTCGCCGCAGAGCCGTGGACGCTCGATGAAGGCTGGCTGCAACAGGCTTACGAGGCGCATTCGGAATTCGAGGCGTTTTCAAAACCCGTCAAGGTCGGCGACGGCGTCAATCTGTCGGAGGTGTTCGCTCATCTCGACAGGACGCTTCCCGCCGACGCGATCATGTGCAACGGCGCCGGCAACTACGCCGCGTGGCTCCACCGCTTCTATCGGCACAAGTCGTTCAAGACGCAGCTTGCGCCGACATCGGGCGCAATGGGCTACGGTTTTCCGGCTGCGCTTGCGGCGAAAGCGGTCTATCCCGATCGCGACGTTATTTGCGCCGCAGGCGACGGCTGCTTCATGATGGCGTCGAACGAGCTCGCAACCGCGATGCAATACGGGCTCAACGTCATCACGCTCGTCTCGAACAATTCCGTCTACGGCACGATCCGCATGCACCAGGAGCGAGAATATCCGGCGCGCGTTTCCGGAACCGATCTCAAGAACCCCGACTTTGCCGCTTACGCGCGCTCCTTCGGCGCCTTCGGCGCGACGGTGACGAAGACGGAGGATTTCCCCGCCGTCTTCGCCGAAGCGAAGGCGAGCGGTCTTCCCGCGGTGATCGATCTGAAGACGAGCGCAAACGACATCGCGCCCGGAAGGACGATTGCGGGGTTGCGGAGAGCGCGATGAGGAGCCGCAATAGCGGGCCGCGTTCCAACGCTTGGTCGCGGTCGAAGTACACAAATCAAACATCATTCGACCCGCAGCTGCAGGAGACGGGTCGCATATTCGAACTGTTTTTTGATGATTGGACTGCCGCGGACCAGACAATCTACCGACAGATGCCGCTTCATCCAGATTTTCTAATGCCGGTGACGCTCGACGAAGTGCGAGAGGCTGTGTCGCAAGTCCCATCTCAATTTACTGCAGGACTCGAAGCGATTGTGCTGCTTGGCGGAAGCGTGAGGCAACGCAAAGCCGCCAAGACCTATTGCTATGGTCGATACATGTTGTGTCAAGTGATAGTGCTTCACCCGTTTCCAAAACTAATGCTGCGGCGAGAGTTTAAGCGTGGGCTTCGTCCCGATATTCGCGTGGAGTACATTCGTGCGGGGGCCAGTGTTATTGAAAAGAACGGGGCTCGGATAGTTGAGTTCACAGAATCCGCGTTGAGGGATTTCTACTTGCGTGATGTGTTGATGCACGAAATTGGTCATCACGCAGATAGGAAAAATCTTGGCAAGAAGCCCTTGCGCAAAGAAGAAGGATTCGCGGACTGGTTCGCTTTGGAATATGGGTTCCGATTGCGGGGCTTCGCGGAAAGTAAAAACGCCGACGCTTAGATCGTCGGCCGTCCAATTCTCTGCAATGTGTCGAATTCGTCGATCAGTTTGCGCCCGTCTGGCGTCGGCTGACCTTGGCGATCGAGCCATCGATGCGCGATCGCAGCTTCGAGCACGCGCTCGTCCGTATCGGCGCCGTCGAGCTGGCGCACGAATTTCATAATAGTCCGCGTAATTGCGTCGTCCGTCACCGGGCCCTCTCCTTGGACGATATCGCCAGCTTTCGCTTCTACCTTGACGGAAACAGCCAGCTTTCCTCGCCGAATTGGCACGCCTACGATGAAAACGCGACGGTTGAGCTTCACACGCCGGAGGCGAATCTGACAAGAGGCGGTCGCTTCAGACGGACTGCGGCGCAGGCGCGCAGGCCTCGTTCTTTGGCGTGCGCGCGCAATCCCCCTGCAAATCCGCGCGGAACGTGGTAAGCCGCGCCCGAAAACCGCGTATTTCCTCGAAATTCTGGATCAGGACCCATGGATTACGGCAAGAACGAGTTCACGACCAACGCCGCGCTCAAAGCCCGCCGGGACGACGCCTTGCCGGTCGGTTTGCCTTCAAAATCAGGGGTTTACGTCGCGAGAGCGGAAAACGCCGAACTCTGGGACGTCGAGGGCAAACGTTACATTGATTTCATCGGCGGGATCGGGGTTTTGAACGTCGGCCACCGCCACCCGAAGGTCGTCGCGGCGATCAAGCGCCAGGCGGAAGCCTTCATCCATACGAGCTTCGGGATCGCTCAATACGAGGTCTATGTCGACCTCGCCGAACGGCTTAACAAACTCGCGCCGGGTCCGACGAAGAAGAAGACCGCGCTGTTCAATTCGGGCGCCGAGGCGGTTGAAAATTCCGTCAAGTTCGCGCGGCGCATCACTGGCCGGCCCGGCGTCATCGCATTCGAGGGCGCCTTCCACGGGCGCACGCTGCTTGCAACAACGCTGACCGGCAAGGCCAAGCCTTACAAGCAGGGGTTTGGTCCGCTGGTTCCGGCGATCCATCATTCTCCGTATCCGGACGAATATCACGGCGTGACGACAGCCTCCTGCGTCAAGGCGCTCGACATGCTCTTCAAGATGTCGATCCCGGCGGAGGAAGTCGCCGCGATCATCGTCGAACCGGTGCAGGGAGAGGGCGGGTTCAACGCCGCGCCCGCCGAATTCCTGCAGCATTTGCGCAAGACCGCCGATCAGCACGGCATTCTTCTCATCGCGGATGAAATCCAGTCGGGCATGGGCCGCACCGGCAAGATGTTCGCGTTCGAACATGCGGGCGTCGAGCCTGATCTCCTCTGCCTCGCCAAGTCGATCGCCGCCGGCCTGCCGCTGTCGGCGCTCATCGGCAAGGCGGAGCTGATGGACAAGATCGCAGCAGGCGGCATGGGCTCGACCTATGGCGGCAATCCCGTCGCCTGCGCGGCCGCGCTCGCCGTGCTCGATGTTTTCGAGGAGGAGAAACTTCTCCAGCGGGCGAATGTGATCGGCGAGAAAGTCGCCGCGAGCTGGCGCTCGCTGCAGGCGGGCGCGGCGAAGGGTCATTTCGGCGACGTGCGCCAGATCGGCGGCATGATCGCGGTCGAGTGCGTCAAGGATGGCGATTCGTCAAAGCCGAATGGCGATCTCGCCGGAAAGATCCAGGCGGAAGCGCGCGATCGCGGCCTCATCATGACGACGGCCGGCGCCTATGCGCAGTGCCTCAGATGCCTCGTGCCGCTGACGATTCCTGACAAGCACCTCGACGAGGGTCTCGCGATCTTCGCGGAAGCGACAAAAGCTGCGATCGCCGCCGTCTGAGGCTGTCGCCGCCGCTCGCACTGATTGCGCAATTGGACCGACTCGGCCGACAAATCCCGAAGGGCTTGCGGCCTTGGAGGCTCTCATTCGCTCTGGCGCCATTATTTTCTGGGCCTCACTCATGGCGCTCGCGCTCGTCGCGGCCTACCTCGCCGCGAGCGTCTATTTCTGTTCCGCGACTTTGAGGGGCGAGCTTGGCGGCTGCGCCGTCATGTCGGGCCAAAGTCTCCTTCATTCACCGTTTGCCTTGGTCGCCACGGGCGGCGCGATGCTCGGCTTTGCAATGCGTCTTTTCAAGCGGTAGTCATTATGCGGTGCGGCGCCGATTGGAGCGGCGTGCGGTAATATTGAATCGCTTGCATCTGACCAAATCTCCGCTCATCCCGGCGAAAGCCGGGACCTAATGCTGACTGAGCTCTCGATCCCGGCTTTCGCCGGGATGAGCAGGTTGAGCGTCGGCGACAATGAGGCGATCGATTTGATTGCAAATGGCGCTAAACGCGCGAAGCGCCTGCCGCCTCCGCGCCCGCTCCGAAAAGCGCCTCGTGGCGCTCGCAGATCTTCGGCCACAGGGATCGCGCTTCCGGCTCGTTGAGGCCGAAGGCCGAGACGAGGACATCCGTCAGTTCATCAGCAGACTGAAGAAGCGATGTCGTCTTGCCGCCGTCGCTGATGATTGTCAGCGTGCGTCCGCGCAAGATCGCATGCTCATCATCACGCCGGATCTGGGCGACGAGGTTTTGCACGAAGGGCGACTTTGGGTCCGACTGAAGGAATTGGCACCGTTCGGCGAGAAGGCGTTCGTCCGCTGTTTCCACGCGGAAGTCGAAGGTGAACGGCCCGTCACCGGCGTCTTCGGAAAACCGCCAATATTGATCGTCTGTCGGCGCGAGCGC
>JBMOOR010000110.1:0-18615 GCA_049324555.1 Pseudomonadota bacterium
AGAAACGGGTCGTCCTTATCGCAGGGCCGACGGCGAGCGGCAAGTCGGCGGCGGCGTTGATGCTCGCCGAGAAGATCGGCGGCGAGATTGTCAACGCCGACGCCATTCAGGTCTATCGCGATTTGAAGATCCTCTCCGCGCGGCCGACGCCGGCGGAGGAGGCGCGGGCGCCGCATCATCTCTACGGCCATGTCGATGGCGCCTTGAGATATTCCGCAGGCGGATGGGCGCGCGACGCCGCGATTGCAATCGCGGATATCCATGCGCGCGGGCGCGCCGCGATCGTCGTCGGCGGCACGGGGCTTTATTTCCGCGCGCTCGAATTCGGCCTCGCCGAGGCGCCGGCGATCCCGGAGGAAGCAAGGCGCGCCGCCCATGCGCGCTATGAGGAGATCGGCGCTGAGGCTTTTCGCGCGGAAGTGCTCGCCTTCGATCCGGCGATGGCGCGCCTCGACCCCGCCGACCGCCAGCGTCACATTCGCGCCTGGGAAGTATTCCATGCCTCGGGGATTCCGTTCACGGAGATTCGGAAAGCGCCCGGCAAGCCGCTTGTCGATCATATCGCCGCCCGCGCGGTCATCGAACCGCCGCGTGCGGAACTCTACGCCGCGATCGAGAAGCGTTTCGACGCGATGCTCGCCGGGGGCGCGCTTGAGGAGGCGAGGGCGCTCGCCGCGCGCGGGCTCGATCCGGGGCTTCCGGCGGTGAAAGCGGTCGGCGCTGCGGAACTTCTCGCTCATCTTGCCGGACAAGCGAGCCTTGAAGAGGCGATCCGCCTCGCCAAGCGCAACACGCGCCGTTTCGCCAAGCGCCAACTCACCTGGTTTCGCCATCAGGCGGCGGACTGGCCGCGGGCGGCGACGGCGCAAGACGCCGCCGATCTTCTACTCCGCAGCGTTGCCTAACCGGCGTCCGGGGGCTATGGAGCGACGGGCGCCGGGGGGCGGGTTCCCGTCATTCAGTAATGCGTCGGCGCCCTGCGCCGCCCGGAAAGCACAGGGTCTGCCGCCTGATGGGGCCGCTTCGCGAATTGGGCCGCTTCCTGACCACGATGGACGCGAAAGCGGCGACCTCGCTTTTCGTCTCGACGGCGCTTCTTCTCTTTGTCCTCTTCATGTTTGTGTTCGGCCGGCAATGGCTGAGCCCTGACGATGAGGAGCAGTTGAACCGCATCCTCTTCGCCGCCTCGCAATCGCCGTGGGCGGTCCCGATCGTCGTCTCGATCTTCATCGTGCTTGCGCTCACCGGCTTTCCGCAGTTTCTGCTCATCGCCGCGACGGTCCTCGCGTTCGGCGCGCGCGACGGGGCGCTCTATTCCTGGCTTGCGACGATGATCAGCGCGACTTTCACCTTCGGCCTTGGCCACTGGTTCGGCGGCGGCTTCGTCAAGCGCTTCGGCGGCGAGCGGGTCCAGGCGATGATCGACTTCCTTGGCCGGCACGGCATAATCGCAAGCGGTCTCATCCGCGTCGTGCCGTCCGCGCCCTTCATCGTCGTCAACGCTGCGGCCGGGGCGGCGCATATTCCGCTCTGGAAATATTGGGCGGGAACGAGCGTCGGGATCGTTCCGAAAATCCTCATCGTCGTCGCTCTGGCGGCGCTCGCTCCCGATCAGCGGACGATGTCAAACGGCATTCGCGGGATTTACGAATTCTTCACAAGCCGGGAGCCCAGAGACCTCGCTCTCCTCGCCGCGCTGATTGTCGGCTGGCTTGCTTTTCTCCTCCTGGTGCGCTGGGTCTATCACGCCATGCGGCGGCGGGACGCACGCCCTTGATCGTCGGCGATGGCGAATATTTTCGTCGCGCCGCGCAGAATCCCGCTATGAAGGGGCAAGTCGGCGCTTGACGCGATTGGGCGGGTTTTGTTGACGATTTCGGAACCCATTAAGGTTAAATAAGTCGCCGGGAAAAGATCGGCGATAGGATTTGTTCATGCTTTCAACGCTTTTCGGCATGCTGTCTTCGGATATGGCGATCGACCTTGGGACCGCCAACACGCTGGTCTATGTGAAAGGACGCGGCATCGTCCTCAATGAACCGTCGGTCGTCGCCATCGAAACGCGGGGGGGGCGAAAGCTCGTGCGCGCCGTCGGCAACGAAGCCAAGGAGATGCTTGGGCGGACGCCGGGCGAGATCGAGGCGATCCGCCCGATGCGCGACGGGGTCATCGCCGACTTCGAAGTCGCCGAAGCGATGATCAAGCACTTCATCCGCAAAGTTCACAATCGCCGCTCCTTCGCGAGCCCGCGGATTGTCGTTTGCGTCCCTTCAGGCGCGACGGCGGTTGAGCGCCGCGCAATTCAGGAATCCGCTCTCTCAGCCGGCGCCCGCAAGGTCGAACTCATTGAAGAGCCGATGGCCGCCGCGATCGGCGCCGGGCTCCCCGTGACCCAGCCGACCGGCTCAATGGTCGTCGACATCGGCGGCGGGACGACGGAAGTCGCCGTCCTCTCGCTCGGCGGCATCGTCTACTCGCGCTCCGTCCGCGTCGGCGGCGACAAGATGGACGATGCGATCATCGGCTATATCCGCCGCATGTATAACCTCTTGATCGGCGAGGCTTCGGCTGAACGGATCAAGAAGGAAGTCGGCTCGGCCATGATTCCGACCGAAGGCTCGGGCATCACGATCCAGATCAAAGGCCGCGATTTGATGCACGGCGTGCCGAAAGAGGTCCGCATCGGCGAAGCGCAGGTCGCCGAAGCCCTCGCCGAACCGGTCAGCCAGATCATCGAGGCGGTGAAAGTCGCGCTTGAAGCGACCCCGCCGGAACTTGCGGCCGACATCGTCGACACCGGCATCATGCTTACGGGAGGCGGAGCGCTCCTTCGGAACCTCGACCAGGTTCTGCGCGACGAGACGGGCCTTCCCGTTTCGGTCGCCGACGACCCGCTTTGCTGCGTCGCCCTCGGCACCGGCCAGGCGCTCGAGAACGAAAAAGCCATGCGCGGGGTTCTTTCTTCCGCCATCTAGCTTTAGGGAATATTTTCGGTCCGCACGCCGTTTGCCTTGGCGTTCGGGGCCCGAGTCACGGGATATGAGGGGGCGCCGGGCGTTATCGCCTTCGGCGCCTTCGCCAGTTTGATGGGCCGGATTTTATGGACGCGTTGGGGCAGGACAGAAGAGAAGTTTTCGGCGCCAGATCGAAGTCGCAGATCGGCCTTCTCCTCTTTTCGCTCGTATCGCTGATCCTCCTCTTGTCGAGTCTTTATGCGGCCGAAGCCTCCGTCTTCAAGAAGGCGCGCGAAACGGCGCTCGAAGCGGCCTCGCCGGTGCTCAGCCTCTTCGCCGGACCGATCGGCTGGATTGAGGACCGCGTCGGCGACATCGGCGATTATTTCCGCGTGCTCGAACAGAACAAGGCGTTGCGAGAGGAAAACGCGGCGCTCCGCCAATGGGAAGACGAAGCGCGCTCGCTTCGCGCTATCGTCGCCGCGCTTGAAGAACTCGATGTCTACAAGGCGCCGCCGGCGGCAAAACCGATCAACGCCGTTGTCATCGGCGAAGCGAATGAGGCGTACGCCCACTCGATGATCGTGAACGCCGGCGAAAAGGACGGCGTCAAGCGCGGTCTCGCCGCGGTTGACGAGCGCGGCATGATCGGGCGCATCGTCGACGTGTCAGGGAACGCTTCGCGCATTCTCCTCCTCAATGACATCCAGAGCCGCATCCCGGTTTTCGTCGAGGGGTCATTCATCGAAGGGCTCCTTGTCGGCCGCTCGACCAGCAATCCGACGATTGCGATCACGATGCTTGCGAATGCGGACAAGATCGAACCCGGCCAGCAGGTCGTCACCTCCGGGGCGGGCGGCGTCCTGCCGCGCGGCCTCGCGATCGGGACTGTCTCGAAAGTGACGGGCGACGAAGCGGTCGTCGATCTCAGCGCGGATTATGCGCGTACGCGGATGGTGCGCATCATCGACTATGAGTTCCCGCAGGTCGATCCGACTGCAATCGCCGAACCGCCGGCGCCGACGCCCGCGGCCGCTCCGCCCGTGGGCGCCGAGCAGACGAGGGCGGCGCCTTCCGCGGAACGGCCTTCGCCGATCATCGAAGCCGCCGCTGTCCCAGTGCGCGAGCCGGCTCCTCAAGCGCCGGACGAGGGAGACTGAAATGGCCTCGCGCGCCGAAAATCTGGCGCAGATCGCACGGGCGGCCGCGCCGACCCTCCTTGGGGTTTTCGGCGTCTTTCTTCTTGCAGCACCGGTGCGGCTCTTTGAAGGGAATATCGCGACGCCCCTCATCCCGCTCGTCGTCGTCTATTTCTGGTCGCTCTATTCGCCCGGCCATCTTCCGGCTGCGAGCATCTTCGCGATCGGCCTTCTCCAGGATCTCCTCAGCGGCGGCCCCCTGGGGCTGTGGCCGGCCGTTTACCTTGCCGTCCGGTATGTCGCGATCTCGCAGCAGGCGTATTTCCTCGGACGCGAGGTTCACGTCGTCTGGATGGGTTTTGCAGTGGCGGCGGCGAGCGTCTCGCTTATATTATGGCTGTTCATGAGCCTCTTGTCTGCGACGCTGCTTCCTTTGGGCGGCCTCGCGATGCAGATGCTGACGACGATCGCCGTCTATCCGCTCTTTGCGGTCGCCTTCGGCAATCTGCACCGGCGCGTGATCATCGAGGTGTAGCGTGCGCGTCAATTCGAACGATCCGGAAAAAATCGAGGTGGTCTCCCGCCGCGCCGCGATCGTCGGCGGCGGTTTCAGCCTTCTCCTCGCCGGCATCGGCGCGCGTCTCTTTCAGCTTCAGGTTCTCGATCACGAAAAATACATGCGCCTCGCGCAGGAAAACCAGTTCAATACGCGGATTATCGCTCCCTTGCGCGGCGAAATTGTCGACCGCTTCGGCGCGACGCTCGCGTCGAACCGCCAGAATTTTCGCCTCCTCCTTCTTCCCGACGAAGTCGACGATGCGGAGGAAGCGCTTTTCCGGATCCGAAATCTCGTTGAGATTTCGGAAGACAAACATGCGAAAATCCTGCGCGAAATCAGGCGCACGCGCGGGTATGCGCCCGTCGAGATCGTCAACAATCTTGAATGGGGTCAATTCTCGAGGCTGAATTTCGAATTGCCGCACCTTCCGGGCGCACATCCTGAAGTCAGCGAAACGCGCGATTATCCGCTCGGCAATGCGACCGCCTTCGTCATCGGCTATGTCGGCGCCGTCACCGACCGCGACCTCGAAGCGCCCGGCAACGAAGACCAGCAGCTTCTCCTGCGCCAGCCGGGGTTCAAGGTCGGGCGCGAAGGGCTTGAGCGCACCTATGAAAAGGAATTGCGCGGCGTCGCCGGGACAATGGACGTCAAGGTCAACGCGCATGGTCGGGTGATCGAGGAAATCGACGACAGCATCCGCCCGTCCGTGCAGGGCCAAACGCTCGGCCTGACGATCGATGCGGAACTCCAGCTGGCGGCGATGAAAACGCTCGAAGGCGAAAGCGCCTCCGCCGTCGTCATCGATGTCGAAACCGGCGACATTCTGGTTCTCGCCTCGACGCCTGCGTTCGATCCGAACATTTTCACGAAGGGCATTCCGAGCGATCTCTGGCGCGAGCTTAATGAGAGCCCCTACAAGCCGCTCCTCAACAAGCCGCTCGGCGGCATCTATCCGCCCGGTTCGACATTCAAGATGGTGAGCGCGATCGCCTCAATGCGTTCGGGCGTCGATCCCTCCTTCCGCGTCCGCTGCAACGGCAAGTTCTGGTTCGGCAATCGCTTCTTCCATTGCTGGCGGAAAGAGGGCCACGGAACCGTCGACATGCGGAATTCGCTGAAGCATTCCTGCGACGTGTTCTATTACACGATGGCGACGAAGATCGACGTCGATGTCATCGCCGACACGGCGCGAAAGCTCGGCCTCGACCAGACATTCGAGCTTGGCATTCCGGGCCAGCATTCGGGCGTCATCCCGGACAGGACGTGGAAGAAGCGGTTCTATGCAGGGACGCCTGAAAACCAGACATGGTTTCCCGGCGAAACGCTTTCCGTCGCAATCGGTCAGGGCTCGGTCAGCGCAACGCCCCTGCAACTCGCCGTGATGGCGGCGCGGATCGCCTCCGGCCGCGAAGTCCGTCCACGGATCGTCCGCTTTCGCGGCGATCTCGAATTGCCGACGCCGAAAGCGCCGAAAATCGATATTGACGAGGAATATCTGCGCCTCGCCCGCGAAGGCATGTATGCGGTCGTCAACGAACCGGGCGGAACGGCGACACGTTCGGCTCTCGACAACAAGGAATGGAAGCTCGCCGGCAAGACCGGAACGAGCCAGGTCTACCGGATCACCAATGAGGAGCGCGCGCGCGGCCTCACAAAGCCCGAGGATCTCCCCTGGGAGCGGCGCGACCACGCCCTCTTCGTTTGCTTTGCGCCCTTCGAGGCGCCGCGTTACGCCTGCGCCGTCGTTGTCGAGCACGGCATCGGCGGCGCGCGCATGGCGGGTCCCAAAGCGAAGGAAATCATGACCGCGGTGATGACGAAGGACCCGGCGCGGCTGAAAGCCTTAAGTCCAGGCGCGCTCGCGCAAAACGTCAGTTCTTCGCGGGAGGGGTGACGGCGATGGCCTCGATCATTTTGCCGGGACCGCGGCGCGGGCTTGAAGACCAGATTGCGCGCCTCCACTGGCCGCTGATCATCATGCTCTCGCTGATCGCGGGCGCCGGCGTTGCGACGCTTTATTCGGTGGGCGGCGGCTCGTGGTCGCCGTGGGCCGGAACGCATGCGCTGCGCTATGCGATTTCGCTTGGCGCGATGATCGTCATCGGCTTTGTCGGCATCCGCTACTGGATGGCGCTCTCCTATCCGATATACGCGCTCGCCCTCGTTGCGCTGGCGCTGGTGCCGCTCATCGGCGAGGTCAACATGGGCGCGCGGCGCTGGATCGACCTCGGGCCGATGCAGTTCCAGCCCTCTGAATTGATGAAGATCGGCATCGTTCTCGCGCTCGCGCGTTATTATCACGGGCTTCGCGCCGAACAGGTCTCGCACATTTTTTATCTCATCCCGCCCGTCGTGATGATCGCCGCGCCGGTCGGTCTTGTGTTCCTGCAGCCTGACCTCGGGACCGCGGTCATGATCGGCGCGACGGGCGCCGCGATCATGGTTCTCGCCGGATTGAGCTGGCGATTGATCTTTCTCGGCGCCGTGGCGGCGGCCGGCGCCGCGGTCGCGGCCTTCCGCTTCGGCATTCTCCACGACTATCAGCTGGCGCGGATCTTCACGTTCCTTGACCCTGAAAGCGATCCTCTCGGCAAGGGCTATCACCTCCTGCAGTCGAAGATCGGCCTTGGCTCGGGCGGCCTTGTCGGCAAGGGCTACATGCAGGGAACGCAGCGCGAGCTCAACTTCCTTCCCGAAATGCAGACCGACTTCATCTTCACGATTTTCGGCGAGGAATTCGGCTTCGTCGGCGCGATCGGTCTTCTGCTGATCTATTTCGCGATCGTCATGACGGGCGTTAACGTCGCGCTGCGCTCGCGCTCGCATTTCGCCCGGCTCGCAGCGCTCGGCGTCACCGTCACCTTCGCGCTTTACGTCCTTATCAACACCGGCATGGTGATGGGGCTTGCGCCCGTCGTCGGCGTGCCGCTGCCGCTCGTCTCCTATGGCGGCACCGTCATGCTGACGATCATGGCGGGTTTCGGCGTTGTCATGAGCGCGCATATGAGCCGCGACCCGGACGGGACGACGCTCTAAGGGCGAATTTGAGAAGGGCGGGCGCGGTCTTCGGCGAGCCGCGCCGGATTTTTGCAGAATTGATTTAGGCGGCCGCCTCGACATGAGCGGTGAGGGCCGATCGCGTCTTTTCGTATGCGGCGATGAGAATGATGAGGGCGGACGCAGCGCCCGCGCCGTCGCTGCCCTTGCAGCAGACTTCGACGCTCCTTGCCGCGTCGGACAGCATGTTGGCGCCGACATTGGCGGCGGAGCCCTTGATCGCGTGCGAGGTTCGCGCCGCTTCGGCGAAATTTGCGCCCGCAATCTGCTGGTTCAACTGGCGGACGAGATCATCCGTCGACTTCCAGAACGCGTGCAGGATTTCGTTGACGCCGTCCCGGCCGGCCGCATCGAGAAGGCAGTCGATTTGCGCATAATCGACCAATGCTGAATCGCTGGCGGGCATCACGATACGCCTATCCGTTTTACGAGATCGCGCGCCGAATTCGGCCGCGCGCGGCCTCTCCGCTCATTCAGCATCATCGTCCCCCAATAGTTAAAATAGTCTCTAACCGGCGGCGCGCCGACGCTGCTTTCGATATTGGCCAATCGTTAAGGATTGGCCAAGTCGATCTCTAAAATCCAAAGGAAGGCTGCCGCAGCGCCCGCTTCAGCGGTCAGCGTAAGCGTTCGTCGCCCGGACGAGAGCGTCGATAATGCCGGGCTCACTAGCCGCATGGCCGGCGTCGCCGACGAGAACGAACTCGGCTTCCGGCCACGCCTTGTGAAGGTCGAAGGCCGTCTTCATCGGCGTCACGACGTCATAGCGCCCCTGCACGATAACGCCTGGGATGCGGCGGATCTTGCGCGCGTCGGCGATCAATTGATCGTCGCGGTCAAAGAAGCCCTTGTTAACGAAGTAATGACACTCGATCCGCGCGAAGGCGATCGCGAAAGCGTCGGCCGAAAAACTGTCGATCCTCTCCTGCGAGGGAACAAGCGAGACCGTGCCGCCTTCCCAGGCGCTCCAGGCCTTGGCGGCGCGAAGCTTTTCCGCAGCGTCATCGCCCGTAAGCCGCCGATGATAGGCCGCAAGGAGATCGCCGCGCTCGTTCTCCGGAATAGGTTCGAGATATTTCTCCCACGCGTCGGCGAACATCCAGCTCGCGCCTTCCTGATAGAACCAGCGGATTTCGTCGGCGCGGATCGTGAAGATGCCGCGCAGCACGAGTTCGCTGACGCGTTCAGGGTGCGTTTCGGCGTAGGCGAGGGCGAGCGTTGAGCCCCACGAGCCTCCGAAGACCAGCCATTTTTCGATATCCAAATGTCGCCGCAATTTCTCCATGTCGGCGACGAGATCCCATGTCGTATTGCCCTCAAGCTCGGCGTTCGGGGTCGACTTGCCGCAGCCGCGCTGATCGAAGAGGACAATCCGATACTTCTGAGGATCAAAGTAGCGCCGCATCGACGGCGTCGTGCCGCCGCCCGGACCCCCGTGGCAGACGACGGCCGGCTTTCCCTTCGGGTTGCCCGAAATTTCAAAGTAAATCTCGTGGATGTCGGAAACCTTGAGCCTTCCGGTCTCAAAGGGTTCAATTGCGGGATAAAGATCGAGGCGGTCCGTCATTTTCGTGCTGACTCTGATCAATGGGTTATGTTATTAACTAACGGGGGTAAGGGCGGACAATCAAGAAGGCGACCGCGGCGATCGCCCGGTCAGGGGCTGAATCTTTACGGCGTTTCCCAACATGGCGGCCCGGCCGGATTGGTTGCGTATGGTTTTGTAGGCGCGCGCGCCGGGAGTCGAGTTCTGTGAACAGGTCGAGGGGCGGATTGCGCCGGGCTGTCTTCGCCGTATGTGCGATTCTGGCGTCATCGGCGTGTTCAACCGTCATCAAAAATGAGTCCGCCCGCGAGGAGCAGGCGTCGAGCGAGGCGCGCGAGGCGCTGCAGCAGGCGGCCGATGAAGTAGCCCGAGTCCCCTGGCCAAAGCCATCCTCATCGTCCTTCGCAGATCGGATAGCGGGCGCGGACCCGGGCGATGAAAGCGTGTCGCGAGATGATGCGATCAAGGTCTATGTCGCCGCGCTCGCCGAGGCTTCGAACCCCGAAGCCGCGCTGATGGCGGAGGCCGATCGTCATCTCCGCGCCGCCGGCGCCCTCAAGGATGTCTGCGCCATCGCGGCCGTCTCGCCGAGCCCCCGCCTTTCGGATGTCGCGCTTGTCGAAGACGCGATTTCGGATTTGAGAGAAACGCGCGCGATTTACGTCGCCTCGATGAAGAAGCTCGATGCGGAAGACCGCGACGCCGAACGCCTCAAGGACTCGTTTGATCGCGTCATCAAGGACCTCGGCGAAGCGGCGGACGACCTCGCCGAGATCGCCATGAATCGCAGGTCGGAGAATTTCGCCGGCTCCAATACGGCGCTCGCGTCGGGGTCGCTGTAGAACCTGTCGCTCTACAGCGTCACCGTCTGCGCGCCGTCCCATGCGGCGGGCGCCTCGCCGCCGAGCATTTTCTGGATGCGGCTCTCATAGAGATCGAAAAGGGCGATCTTCGCGCCCGGCGACTGGCGGGCTTTGGCGAGGCTCGCCCGCGCGGTGAGGAAATCGCCTTCGCGGTAAGCGGCGAGAAGCTGGCGGTGCGCGTCTTCGAGCGCGCGAAATCCCTTGCTCGACTTGATGAAGGGATTGCCGACGAGCGCAAAGATCGAGAATGCGCGGTCTGATCCCGTTTCCCTGAGCCGATCGAGTTCAAGAAACGCGAAATGATGGTTGATCTTCCGATGCACCGCTTCGTCGCAGATGATCGCCGGGCCGTAGACGGTCGCCTGACGTGAGAGAAACGAGGCGAGCTCTACCGGGCGTCCGATCGCGGAATAGCGGTTCTGCCTGCCGTGGCCCATCGGTCCGACGTAGCACTCGCCCGTCGCCACGCCGATCGCGAGATGAAGCTGCACGCCGCGCAGTTTCGGCGAGTTTTCAATCTCGGCGTTTATCTTGTCCATGCTTTCAATAAGACGCAGCGCCGCAGAGCAGGCGTCGCGCACGTGATCGGCGTTTTCGAGCGGCGCGTTGAAGTAGGCGAGGACGCGCCCGCCTTCGGCCTGATCCGCCGCGCCGCCCGCTTCGATGATCGCTTTTTTGAGATGGACGCAGCCCATGGCGACGAGATTGACGACCTCGCCCGGCGTTCCGGCAAGGCGTTCGACGTCCTGTTCGAGAAGCGAAAGTTCGCAGGCGAGAATTGTCAGCGGGCGGAGCGCCCCTTCAAGCACTTCCGACGATCCTTCCTCGCGCACGCGCTTCATCGTCGTTTCGGGGAGCGCGCCCTTGAAGGCGCCGCGCACGGTGTCGTCTTTCAAGGCGCCGCCGATCGCCCTGCCGCCGGCGACGGTGAACGCCCCAAGAAAAAGCGCCAGCGAAGGCGCGAGGGGGTCAAAGAGGAAATGGCCGGCGGCGAAGGCCGCAAGCGAGCCGATGAAAACGAGCAGGGAGGCGAGCGCTGCGACGCCGACCGCCTTCCAGAAATCGAGGCGTTGCGACCACATGATGGCGACGGCGCCGAGGAGCATCACGGCGAGCGCCTCGATATTGCCGATGAAGGAGGGGCGCTTGATGATGGCGCCGGAAACAAGCTGGCGCGCGATCAGCGCCTGCGCTTCGGGCGCCGAAATCTCGCCGCGCGCGCTGTTCACCGTCGGCCCGACGACGCCGTCGAGGCCGATGATGACGACCTTTCCTGAAAGCTGGGCGGGCGAGGACCGGTCTTCAAGAAGCTTCCACGCCGGGGTCGCCAGCGTATCGATGCGCCGCGGAAAATAGATGTGCGTCGAGGCCATGTTGGTCACTTTGATGCGCACGCCGTTAAGGGCGATGTGACGCGGCGACTGGCCGACCGAGGTGACGGCGGTCGGGTCGGCGGCGACGGAAACCTTCTGAGAGCCCTGCGCAAGGCGCGCGGCTTCAAGCGCGGAGAGCGGCGCGATCTTTCCGCCAGCGGACCACAGCAGCGTCGCCGAACGCACGACGCCGTCGCGGTCGGCGGGAAGCGCTGAGACCGTCAGCGGCGCCGACGCCGCGAGATCGCTATCGATGGGAAACCGCGGATGCGCGGCCGGCAGGCCGAAAAACTGCGCGTCGCCCTCAACGTCGACGGATTTCGATGCGCCCGCGTCGGCGCGTTCGAGCGTCAGCCGGGACGCGGCTCTTGGAACCGATGCGCCGTCGATCGCGACCGCGCCCTTCGTTTCAGCGAATGCGCGAGCGAGCATGAGATCGGTGCTCGGGAGCAAAGCGAGTTGTTGGGCGAGACGAGCGTCGCGCGCGCCGGCGAGCCAGAAATCGCCGATCGTTTCGGGCGACAAGGGATCGGGGCGGTCGACGCCCTCGACATAGATGACGCCCTTCGCGCCCGCCTCATTGCTCGCCGTCACGAGTTCGGCGATCAGCGATCGCGGCCAGGGCCATGGTCCGATCTTGTCGACGCTTTCCTGGTCGATTTCGACGACGTGGAACGGCGAGGCGGCGGCGATTTCGGCCGGGAAGAGACGCTGGTAGAGATCGAAGAGGCGGTCGCGAAGCCCGCCATTCCTCGCTTCGGCGTTGACGAGGGTCGTCAGCGCGAGCCCCGCCATCACGACAATCATCGCGAGCAGCGGGAGCGCGCCAAGCCAACGCAGTTTCGCCCCAAACACCGTTTTCGCCACCCTCATGCTCCAAAGTTCCCGTCGGCGACTTCTTCCCCGCCCTTCGTGACGACTTCTTGCTTGCTCGGGAGAAGGCCTAAAAAGGCCGCCGCGCCGGATGGGGCAAAAAGGCTCCAGGAGGCGAAGAGGGCCAACCGGTTACAGGCCGTTCACCATAATTCAGGATGAATTTATCATCCTGCGTTAGACGATAACAATGCAAGCTGCGCGCCGTTTGCGCGTCGTTAACCCTTGATCCTCGCGAGAGCGAATGCAGCCCGCCGCCTATACCGTCGATATCCACGAAGGGCTCTTGCGGCTCGTCGCCACAGGCGATTGGCTCGCCAGGCATCTTGGGCCGATCGACCACGATTTAAGGGCGTTCGAGGACGACGCGACCGGCCGCGAGATCATGATCGACGTCTCCGGCGTCGGGCGTCTCGATACGGCGGGCGCGATGGTGCTCGAACGGGTGCTGCGGTCCTGCGAAAGACGCACCGAGCTTTCAAGGATCGTCGGCGCGAGCGCAGCCCATGCGCAGCTTCTCGAGAACGTCCGGCCCCATCTTGCGCCCTGCGACGTCGAGCCGGCGCCGCGCAACGCCTTCCTGATGATGACGAACCGGCTCGGTCAAGGCATCGCCGAAGGCTATTACACCGCGCTTGAAATGCTGAGTTTCGTCGGGCTGACGCTGATCACCCTCTTGCGCGTCGTCACCGAGCCCCGGCGCCTTCGCATCACGTCGATCTTCTATCACCTTGAGGAAGCTGGGCTCAACGCGGTTCCGATCGTCGGACTGATGTCGTTTCTCATCGGCGCTGTCGTCGCCTTCATGGGCGCCAAGATCCTCAGGCTCTTTAACGCCGAAGTGTTCACCGTCGAACTTGTCGGCATTTCGGTTCTGCGCGAATTCGGCGTGCTGCTCGCCGCCATTCTCGTCGCCGGACGGTCGGGCAGCGCCTTCACGGCGGCGATCGGCACGATGAAAATCCGTGAGGAGATCGACGCCCTGCGCGCGCTCGGGCTCGATCCGATGGAGGTCCTCGTGCTGCCGCGGACAATCGCGCTCGTCATCCTGATGCCGGTGCTCGCCTTTCTTGCAGCGCTCCTCGGCGTCATCGGCGGCGGGCTCGTCGCGTGGACGGCGATGGAGATATCGCCGGCGTTCTTCATCGGACGCCTCCAGGAAACGATCGCGATGTCGAATTTCTGGGTGGGCGTCATCAAGGCTCCGTTCTTCGCTTTCGTCATCGCGATTGTCGGCTGCTTTCAGGGCATGGAAGTCGAGGGGAGTTCCGAAAGTCTCGGCCAGCGGACGACGCTTTCCGTCGTGCAGTCGCTCTTTCTCGTCATCATTCTCGACGCTTTCTTCGCCATGTTCTTTCTGGAGATCGACTACTGATGGCGAGCGACGCCCCGTTCGAACCCGTCATCGAAGTCGAAGGATTGCGCACGCAATTCGGCGACAACGTCATTCATGATGACCTTGATCTCGTCGTTCGCCGTAATGAGATCATCGGCGTCGTCGGCGGCTCGGGCACCGGCAAATCGGTGCTGATGCGCGCGATCATCGGCCTGAAGCCGCCGTCCGCCGGAACCGTCAGGATATTCGGCGAGAACTTCTACGAGAAATCGCCGCAGGAGCAGATCGAGATCGAGCGGCGCTGGGGCGTCATGTTCCAGGGCGGGGCGCTCTTTTCCTCGCTGACGGTCGCCCAGAACGTCATGGCGCCGATCAACGAACACTTAAGATTGCCGAAGGATCTCGCCGCCGACATCGCCGCGATGAAAATATCGATGTCGGGCCTTCCGGCGGATGCGGGCGCCAAATACCCGTCCGAACTCTCCGGCGGCATGAACAAGCGCGCGGGCCTTGCCCGCGCGCTCGCCCTTGACCCGGAAATCGTCTTCCTCGATGAGCCGACGGCGGGCCTTGATCCGATCGGCGCTGAGAACTTCGACCGTCTCATCGTCAGCCTCAAGACTTCCTTAGGGTTAACCGTGTTTATGGTGACGCACGATCTCGATACGCTGCACGCGACCTGCGACCGGGTGGCGGTGCTCGCGGAAAAGCGGGTGATCGCCGTCGGAACGCTCGATGAAGTGCGCCGATCAGACCATCCGTGGATCCAGGAGTACTTTTCCGGGCCGCGCGGCCGGGCGGCGTTGACGGCCAAGGAGCGCGGCGGACTTCAGCCCGCCGGGAAAGTATAGGCGCATGGAAACGCGCGCGCATTATGTGTTGATCGGCGCTTTCGTGCTCATCTCGGTGGCGCTGGCGTTTTTGTTCGTGCTCTGGCTCGGCCAGACCAAGCGCCATTACGACGAATACGACGTCATCTTCCGCGAGCGCGTGTCGGGACTTTCGGTCGGCGCCGCGGTCTCTTTCAACGGCATCCAGAAGGGGGAGGTTCGCGAGCTGTCGATCGCACCCGATGACCCTTCCGTCGTCATTGCGCGCATCCGCGTCGATGATGACACGCCGGTTAAGACCGACACCAAGGCGGAGCTTGAGCTTGTCGGATTTACGGGCCTTGCGATCATCCAGCTCGTCGGCGGCGGCGCCGACAAGGATCTTCTGAAGGAAGTGACGCGCGGCGTTCCGCGCATCGAGGCGGACGCCGGCGGCATCGCCCAGATTCTTGCAGGAAGCAACGACATCATCGCGTCGGCGAACCGGCTCCTCTCGGAAGAAAACACCGAAGCGTTCACGCGGATTCTTGCGAGCGTCGACACGCTGACCGGAACACTCGCTGCGCAGGATGAAAATCTCGCCTCGACGATCGAAAATCTCGCCGTCGCTTCGGGCAAGCTCTCTCGCACGGCGGACACTCTCGACAAGCTTCTTGCCGACGACGCGCCCGCAACGCTCGCCGAAACGCAGGCGCTTGTAGCGGAACTTCGCGGCGCCGTCGCCGAAAACCGCGAGGCGATCCGCATTTTCACCGATCAGGGCCTCGCGCAGGTCGGCCCCGCCGTCGCCGAGGCGCGCTCGATGTTCCGCACCCTCGATCAGGTCCTTCGCGAAATCGACCGCGATCCGCGCGGCTATCTTCTTGGCGAGTCGACGCCGCTTTATGAGGGACAGCCGCAATGAAAAATTATCGGCAACCGCCAGTCGCGCGCACGGGCTTCCGGTCGCCGGTCGCCGTTCGCCGGTCGCCGTTTCGCGCGGGCCTGCTGGCGGTCGCCCTCGTTCTTTCCGCTTGCGTCTCCGTCCTTCCCGAAGCGCCGCCGCCGTCCGCGCGCTATCAGGTGACGGACGCAGCGTTCGAAGGCGGCGAGCGCGCCGGCGTTCGCTGGACGCTCGGCGTCGAGGAGCCCGAGGCGACGCTCGCCTTCAACACGTCGAAGATTGCGCTCTCGCGCGAGCCGGCGCGCGTTGAGTATTACGCCGGGGGCGAATGGGTCGACCGCGCGCCGCGCCTCTTCGGCGCCGCGCTCCTTCGAAGCTTTGAGAACACTGGCGCGATCAGAGGCGTCGGGACCCGCGTCACGCTGCCCGCCTCGGCTTTCGTCCTGCAGACGGATATCCGCAAGCTGACGATCACGCACCGGAACGGGACGAGGTCCGCCGACGTCGCCATCTTCGCGCGCCTCACCAATGGGCGCAGCGTCGTGCACGCCTCGAAACTCTTTATCGCATCGTCGCCGGTTTCCGCCGACAACGCCGGCGCCGCGGCGATCGCGCTTAACGCGGGGCTTGAAGCGATCCAGCGCGAGCTCGTCGAGTGGACGATCGCCGAAGCGGAAAAGGCGAGCGCCGCCAAATAGACGTTGCGCGCGGCCGAAAACCCCGCAAGATTTGTGCGTCATGACAAGGCGCGCGGCCGCCGGCCCTGTGAAATCGATAATAGCGTCGCTCGCTCTCGCAGCAGCGCCATGCGCCGCCGCTGCGGCGGATGAGATCACACATCGTCCGGACGCGCAAAACAATGGCGGCGAGCGCCTGCGCGCCGAAGTCGACGCGCTTCTCGCAAAGATGACGCTTGCCGAGAAGATCGGACAGCTCAATCTCCTGACAAGCGCGCACGAATTCGCCGGCCCTGCGGCGGCGGAGGACGCCGCCGGCCTGATGACGGAAATCGCGGCGGGTCGCGTCGGCGCGGTGTTCAACGCCTACACCGTCGCTTATGCGCGCCGCTTCCAGAAAATCGCAGTGTCGGCAATTCGTCAGCGGACGTCGTCGAAACAGGCTTTGAACTGACCGAGAGACACAGACCGATCGGCCATCCCGATACCCCTTCGCGGGCGATCGCAGCATCATGGACGGTTCGAAAGGCGCATTCTGATCGCTGCGCCTGCGCCGCCAGCCGTTCGTTGCGACGGCGCTGACGGCGCGAGGCATCCGTGTTGCGCAAAGTTGACAACATATTGTCAACATGACTATATATAGTCATGAACAAGACCCAAAGCCGCAGCGGGGCGGAGCGGATGACGGAATTGATCCTTGAGGTCTTCCGCCTCAACGCCCGCCTGCTCGAAGCGGGCGACGCGCTCGTCGCCGACTTCGGTTTGACGAGCGCGCGCTGGCAGGCGCTCGGCGCCGTCGCCGATTCTTCATCGCCTTTGCCGGTCGCCTCGATCGCCCGCAACATGGGGCTGTCGCGGCAGGCGGTGCAGCGGGTCGTCAATGAGATGAACGCGGATGGTCTCGTCCGATTCGAGATCAATCCGCATCACGAGCGCGCCCGGCTCGTAGTGATGACGGATGCGGGGGAGGCGGCGTATGCGGCCGCGATGCGCAAGCAGCGGCGCTGGGCGGGCGCGCTCGGCGGCGCGGTCGCGGCAAAGAATATTGACGTTGCGGTCGCGGCGCTGCGCGCGTTGCGCCTCAGACTGGAGGAGAGTTGAGCGCATGGAATACGCGCTGATGCGGTTCTTGCATATTCTCGGCGCCATTCTCATCGGCGCCGGGCTGATCGGCGTCTTTATGGCGGACATGAGGTCGCGCCAATTGCGCGACCTCAAGGCTTTCGCCGAATCTGTCCGCACCGTCGCGGTTTCGTATGACGGGCTGGTCGTGCCCGGCGCGATCCTGCTTCTTGGGTCCGGCGCTTGGGCGATTGTCAGATTTCACGGCGGTTGGCAGTTTCTGCAGGTTCCCTGGCTCGCCGGCATGGTCATCCTGTTCGCGCTCGAATTCATTGAAGGCAATACGATCACGCGGCTCTACTTCATGCGCTTGCGGCGGCTGACCGAGAAAGCGCTCGAACAAGGACGCTCGTCCGAGGAACTTCAGAAAGCGCGGGACGAATCGCTGCCGACATTTACGCATTTCCTCGACCTGCCGATCTTTTTTCTGATCGTGGCGCTCGGCGCGATCCGTCCGAATGACTGGACGCTCTTCGCGGTCGGATCAGCGATCGCGATCACGCTCGCCGGCGCACTCAGCATCGCAATTCCAAGACTTTATCCGTGGAGAGGCGCGATGATCTAATCGTTCGGTCCTGAGCAAGTTGCGTGCGCCGGGGCGCGTGAAACGCGCTTTTCGACTCACGCGAAATAGCCGACCGTCGCGCCGATGAGGAGATAGACGCGGCCCAAGGGGGAGGAGAGATATTCCTCAAGCTCTTCGTCCGCGGTTTCCGAGGTCGTCGCATCTTCAAGGAGGCGCTCAAATCCTTGCAGGAAGTCGTGAATGCCTTTTTCAAAGATCTTGTCGCGCGCCGATTCCCCGCGGATGCGGCGCTTCACGTCGGCTTCGTTGAGGCGGAGGAGGCGGTTCGCGAAGACGTTGCGGTCGCCGCGGTCGAAGCGTTCAAGAAGCGCCGGCGGCGGCTCGCCGTAAAGGCGCGTTTCAAGATCGAGCGTGAAGCCCTGAAGATCGCCGATGATTTTCATCGCGTCCGCGGCGGCGGCGCGCGCCGCTTCTGCGCGCCCGCTCTCTCTGGGGCCCTCGCTCCGCCGTTCGGCGGGGCCGAGATCAAGCGGCTCGGCATCATCCGTCGCCGATAGAATCTCACGCCAGGAAACGCCGTCCTTGCTGCGCCGTTCCGCGTCCTGCTCGGGTTTGCGCTCGGCGCGCGGGGATTTCGGCCGCGCGATGCTTTCCGCAAGATCGTCGAGCCGGGCCGCGGCGCCGTTCGCCGGCGCACGGGCGCCCCGCTGGCGCGCAGCGGCGCCAAGCTCGAGGATGTTCGACGCCTCGCCGGTTTTCGCCGCGGCGGGTTTCGTCTTGCTGCGTTCCCGCTCGGCGAACTCCCTTTCTTTTTTCGCTCTCGCTTCGGCTTCGGCGGCTTTTTCAGCGTCGGCCTTCGCCTTTGCGGTCTTTT
>JBMOOR010000110.1:18625-19290 GCA_049324555.1 Pseudomonadota bacterium
CGGCGCGCTTCAGCTTTCGCGGCCTCTTCGCGCGCGAGCTTTTCCGCTTCGGCTCTTGCGCTTCGTTCAGTCTGCGCGGCGCGGTCCGCTTCCTGAAGGCGCGACTGCTGCATGACGGCCTGCGCTTCGGCGAGGCGCGCGGCCGCCTCCTGCTCGCGGAGCTGGTTTTCCGCAAGCTTGCTCAAACGCTCCGTCTGCGTCGCAATCGCCTCGGCGAGGCGGTCGGCGCGACGGCGCTGTTCGTCGATGAGCGATTCAAGGCGCGCATTTTCCGCTTCGAGCGAGGCGCGGGCGGCGGCGAGCTCCTTGTTGCGCGCTTCGACGCGCTGCGAGGCGGCTTCCGAAATCCCGATCGCCTGGTCGGCGCTCTTCTTTGCGAACTCGCTCGCCTTCTTCACTTCCTCCGAGGCGTCGCGCGCCGCGGTTGTTGCAAGGCGCGCGGCCTCTGACACGAGATTGGCGGCGGAGGCGGCCTTTTCCGCGTCGCTCGCCGCGACTTCAACTGCGCGGCGCGTTGAGGCCTGCACGTTTTCAACGGCGTGTGCGGCGGCTTCGGTGACGCGCCTCGCCTCGCGCGTGGCGAATTCAACCGCCGATTCCGAGGCGCGCTCGGCCTCGCGCCGCGCAGTCTCGATCGCCTCATCGGCGGCCTTCTTCGCGCGCTC
>JBMOOR010000111.1:0-3268 GCA_049324555.1 Pseudomonadota bacterium
AGAAATACGGCGCTTTCACCTATCTCGATGAAGTCCACGCCGTCGGCATGTACGGGCGTCAGGGCGGCGGAGTCGCCGAGCGCGACGGCGTCGCGCACCGGGTCGATCTCATCCAGGGAACGCTCGGCAAGGCGTTCGGCGTCGCGGGCGGTTATGTCGCCGGCGATGCGCTTTGCGTCGACACGATACGGAGTTTTGCGGCGGGGTTCATCTTCTCGACCGCCCTGCCGCCTTCCGTCGCCGCGGGCGCTCTCGCTTCGGTTCGCCATCTGCGCAAATCGCAGGTTGAGCGGGCGGGGCAGCGCGCGAAAGTCGCGGGCGTTTGCCGGCTGCTCGATGAGCGCGGCGTCGATCGGATGCGGAACGACAGTCATATCGTCCCGGTACGGATCAATGACGCGAAACGATGCAAGACGGTTTCAGACCGTCTTATGAGCGAGTTCGGCATATATCTGCAGCCGATTAACTATCCGACCGTGCCGATCGGAACCGAGCGGTTGAGGATCGCGCCGACGCCGCTCCACACCGATGAACAGGCGAAGCATCTCGCGGACAGTCTTGCTGCGGCGCTGGACTGAACGCTGTCATCCAATCGTCACACTGCAAGATGTTCAGAGCCGCCCGCTCGCTTCAGGTCATGGGCGTTTGCAGCGCATCAAAATTTTAACTTTCGTCGCGAATAAAAACCGAGGGGGTTGTGGACTTCTTGGTGACAAGTCATGACGCGGAATGCGCGCGCGCTTCGTCTCGCCTACACGCGCCAATATCTTTTCGGCCTCGCCCTCATCGCCGCGTTGAGCGGCGCCTCATTGCTCTTCATGTTCGAAAAGGCCTCCGGCCAGTCGGGGCGCGCGGAGATCGTCGCGCTCGCGTCCGGCCAGAAAGCGCTGAGCCAGCGGGTCGCGTTCTATGCGAACGCGTTTGCAAACAGCGCCAATGCGGTCGAACGCGGCCAGATAAGGGCCGAGCTCCTCGATACGGTCGAGCAAATGCGCGCAGCTCACGAAAAATTGTCGCTCAAAGGCGAAGCCGATTCGCGCACGCGCGCACAGTTGAAGTCGGTGGCGCGCATTTATTTCAATGATTTTGCGCCGTTCGACGACGATGTCCGCGGTTTCATGGATGTCGCCGAAAAAGTCGCCGCAGAAGGGACGTCCGTCGAAGAAAGAGCGACGCTCCTCGGCGAAATAAACTTGCTCGCCATGCAGACGATCATGCAGTCCCATGACGTGATTGCGCGCATCATAACCCATGACGCCGAGCGCGAAATCGCCCAAGTCAAAATGGTGCAGACAGCGATCCTCGGCCTGATCGTGCTTCTCCTCGCCCTCGAAGCGGCGCTCATTTTCGAGCCGATGGGAAGGAAGGTCGAACAAAGCGTTCACCGTTCGGAAACGTCCGAAGCGCTCGCCCAGGCGCAAGCGCGGCGCGCCAATGACGCGCTCGAAGTCAGGGCGAACTTCCTGCGGGTCGTCAGCCATGAATTGAGAACGCCGCTCAATGCGATCATCGGCATGACGAAGCTGTTGCAGAATTCCGAACTGGCGCCGCTGCAGCGCGATTATCTGCGCCATCTTGGCGCCGCCGGCGAGCACATGCTCGGCATCGCCGACGATCTCCTGACCATCAATCAGCTCGACGCCGGGTTGTTCGAACTGGCGATTGCGCCAGCCTCGTTGAGGGACGAAATCGAAAAGGTGACGACGCTGCTCGGCGGGCGCGCGAAGGAAAAAGGGCTGTCGATCCGCATCATTTGCGATGACGCGCTCGCGCCCGCCTACGCGGTCGACGCGCGGAGGATGCGGCAGGTGGTCTTTAATCTTATCTGCAACGCGATCAAATTCACCAATGCCGGCTTTGTTGAAATCGACTTGCGCCGGGCCGAAATCGGCGATGACGGGCGGCACGGAATTGAGCTTCGCGTCCGCGACACGGGATGCGGCGTGCCGCCGGAGCGGCGGACGAAAATTTTCGACGATTTCGAGCAGGCTGGCGCATTTTCGGAGCGAACCGCCGGCGGCGTCGGGCTGGGCCTCCCGATCTCACGGCGCCTCGTCAATGCGATGGGCGGCCGCCTCGCGCTCGAATCCTCCTCGCTCTCGGGCAGCGTCTTTCTCATCGATCTCCCGCTTCAGCCGGCGCAAGCGGTCCCGGCAACGGAGCCGGAGACCGCGCATTCGGAGAATGCTGCGGCGAGCCCGGGTCGGATTCTCGTCGTCGATGACAATCTGCCGAACCGGATGATCGCCGCCGCCTACCTGAAGAAGGGCGGATTTGACATCATCTTTGCGGAAAACGGCGAGCAGGCGATTGCGGCTTGCGACGCGGCGCCGGATTTGGCTCTCGTCTTCATGGATATCGAAATGCCGGTTATGGACGGGGTCGAAGCGACGCGGCGATTGAAAGCCGCCGGCGGGCGCCATCGCGCCGTTCCGATTGTCGCGCTGACAGCGCATGCACTGCCGGAAGATGCGGACAAGCTGCGCGCGGCGGGTTTCGACGACGTTTTGCGCAAGCCTGCGACGCAGGAGATTCTCATCACGTCAGCAAGAAGGTTCGCCGACAAACGAAGGGCCGCCTGACATGAAGCGCGTTTTCTCCGCCTTGTGCGCCGCAAGTCTTCTGCTCGGCGCTTCATCCGCAAAGGCCGAAATCAAGATCGTCGGCTCATCGACGATCGCGCCCTTCGCCCATGTCGTTCGGGCCGAGATCGAGCGGCGCAACCCCGCCGACCGCATCGTCATCGAGCCGACGGGATCGGGCGGCGGCATTGCGCTGTTCTGCGGCTCCCGGGATGATTCATTTGCGCCGATCACGCTTTCATCGCGCCGGATCAAGGACGAGGAACGCGCAGTATGCGATGCGAACGGTCAGGGCGCCGTCCGCGAAAGCGTCATCGGCCTTACGGCGGCGGTGCTCGCTTACGGAAACTCGCGCCATGACTTGCGGCTGACCCGCCGCGATCTCTTTCTTGCGCTCGCAGCGCGCGTTCCCGGGAGCGAGAGCGACTGCGGTCTCGTCGAGAATGGCGCCAAGACATGGCGCGACGTTCGGCGCGATCTTCCGGACTGGCCGATCGAAGTCTACGGCCCGCCATCGACGTCTGGAACGCGCGCATCCTTTATCGACCTCGCCATGCACGAAGGCGCGCTCGACATCGGCTGCATGCGGAGGATGAGGGAAGAAAACCCCGGCGTCTTCGACAGAGCCGTTGCGGACATCAGGAGCGACGGTCCATGGGTCGACGCCGGAGAGAACGACAGCGTCG
>JBMOOR010000111.1:3278-19275 GCA_049324555.1 Pseudomonadota bacterium
CATTCACATTCCGCATGCGCTCGGAATTGCGGGGTCCGCGGCGCTGACGCGGCACGCGGCGGAGATCAAGGCGGCCTCGATCGACGGCGTCGCCCCCGACGATCGGTCAATCGCCGACGGAACCTATCCGCTCTCCCGCAAGCTATATATCTATGCGAAAGAGAGAGCCCTTGAATCCGATCCGCTTGCGCGGAGATTCTGGGATGAATTCAACAGCGACGGAGCGATCGGCGCGAACGGCTATCTTAGCCGCCACGGCCTCATCCCGATGTCGGCGCGAACGGCCGCAGTCGAGCCCTGAGGCGTCAAAGCCCGCCGCATGGCCGGCGCGTCACGACGGTCCGATCATGTTCTCGGGGCGGACGATTGCGTCGTAATCTTCGGCGGGAATGCCGTCCCTGATCGCCTCCTCGCGCAGTGTCGTGCCGTTCTTGTGGGCGGTCTTGGCGATCTTCGCGGCGCGGTCATAGCCGTATTTCGGCGCAAGCGCGGTGACGAGCATCAGCGAGCGCTCGACGCCCGCCTTGATATTGTCGAGGCGCGGCTCGATGCCGACGACGCAATTGTCGGTAAACGACACCGCGGCGTCCGCCATCAGCCGCACCGACTGCAGGAAATTGTAGGCCATCATCGGGTTGAAGACGTTCAACTCGAAATGGCCCTGGCTGCCGGCGAAGACGATGGCGGCGTTATTGCCCATGACGTGGGCGCAGACTTGCGTCATCGCCTCGCACTGCGTCGGATTGACCTTGCCCGGCATGATCGAGGAGCCGGGCTCGTTCTCGGGAAGCGACAACTCGCCGAGGCCGGCGCGAGGGCCGGAGCCGAGGAAGCGGATGTCGTTGGCGATCTTGAAGAGCGAGGCGGCAAGCGTCGCGATCGCGCCGTGGCTCATCACCATTGCGTCATGGGCTGCGAGCGCTTCGAACTTGTTCGGCGCCGAGGTGAACTTCATCTGCGTGATCGCGGCGATGCGCTCGGCGATTTTTTCCGCAAAGCCGACCGGCGCGTTAAGGCCTGTGCCGACGGCGGTGCCGCCTTGCGCAAGCTCCATCAGCGCCGGCATCGTCTGTTCGATGCGCGCAATCCCGTTCTCAACCTGCTTCGCATAGCCGGAGAATTCCTGACCTAATGTCAGCGGCGTTGCGTCTTGCGTGTGCGTGCGGCCGATCTTGATGATCGACTTCCACGCCTCCGCCTTGTCGTTGAGCGCGTTTCTGAGTTTCTGGAGCGCAGGAAGGAGGCGGTGACGAATCTCCTCCGCGCAGGCGATGTGCATCGCCGTCGGGAACGTGTCGTTCGACGACTGGCTCATATTGACGTGATCGTTCGGATGAACGGGTTTCTTTGAACCCATCTCGCCGCCCAGCATTTCGATCGCGCGGTTCGAGATGACCTCGTTGGCGTTCATGTTCGACTGCGTGCCGGACCCCGTCTGCCAGACGACAAGCGGGAAATGCGCGTCGAGCTTTCCCTCGATCACTTCCTGCGCCGCCTTGACGATCGTCTCGCCGATTTTCAGATCGAGGCGGCCCATCGCCATATTGGTCTCGGCGGCGGCGCGCTTGACGATGCCGAGCGCGCGGATAATGGCGGGAGGCTGTTTCTCCGAGCCGATTTTGAAATTGCCGAGAGAGCGCTCGGCCTGCGCGCCCCAATAGCGCGTCGCATCGACTTCAATCGGGCCGAAAGTGTCGGTTTCAGTACGGGTCTTTTTCATGGGTCCATTGGCGGCGGCGGAAACTGCGACGGTCTAACCGCCGCCGACAACCGGAGCAAGCGAGGCGCTATTTCGACGCCGGTTTTGCAGCTGCGGCCTTCCTGAGGGCCGCTGGGTCATAGGCCCGGCCGTTACTGAGGACGAGCAAGGGATTGAAAAATGCGTCAAGGTTCCGCGTCGGGTCGGAATTCAGAAAAACGACATCGGCGTCGAGTCCTTCCGCGATCCGGCCGGTCTTTGCGTCGAGTTTCAGGATTTCCGCCGCCTCGCTCGTCGCCATTCGGAGGGCCGCCCACCTCGCGATGCCGGCGTCCTCATGCAGCTTCATTTCCTGCACAAGGCTGGCGCCCGGAGCGACGAAGGGATTCGCCTGATCGGTTCCGAGCGTCATCGGAACGCCAGCGTCGTGGAGCATGCGCGCGAAGCGGAGAATCTTTGGCCAGACGGCCTTGGCGCGCGCGTAATCTTCCGTTCGCCAGCCGAGGTCGAATCGGAAGAACGCGCGCCAGTTCTCGACCATGTCCGGATGAGCGAGGCCGAGATACTGGTCCCGGAAAGCCGGATCGTCGCCCCAGAACGCGAGCTTGAACGCGATCAGAGTGAGGTCGATATGCGTCTTCCTTTCGGCAAGCGTGCGGATCACTTCGCGCATGACCGGCCCGTCGAGATCCGCCGCCTCCCACCATTCAAAGAATGCGAAACCGCCGGGCCGTGCGTTTTTGAGGTATGCGGCGCGCGCGGAGGGTTCGAGGTCATCGACGCTCGCCGGCATGGCGTGAACGATTGCGTCAACCCCAAGCTCGGCGGCCTTTTTCCAGCTGATGCTGAGATGCCCGATGGTTTGAATGTCGCGCGCTTGGGCCGCAGCCGCAGCGTGTGCGATGTCCTCTTCCGTAAGTCCGTAATAGAGTTTCACGAAATCAACGCCGGCATCCGCTTGCGCATTCGCAATGTCTTCAATCGTGCGGACGTCGTCCGGCCGCTCGGACAGACCTTCAAACGGGAAGGGCGAGCGATCAATGACGGAGCCGGCGACCAGAGCTTCAGGCCCATCGATCGCGCCCGACGCTGCGGCATTGCGATATGCAACATTGATCGCCGTATCCCCGCCGGGATCGCGGATCGTCGTCACGCCGTGAGCGAGCAGCATCCGCGCGGAATGCTCCGTATAGGCCGGATCGTAATTCGCCCGAAACGCAGGCGCCGGGTCGGCTTCAAAAGCGACGGTTCCGAGCGTGACGTGAGCATGCGTGTCGATCAGGCCGGGTACGGCGTAACCCCCGCTCATATCCTGGCGTGAGGCGTAAACCGCCGAAGGCGGGGCGCCTGTCCCAAGTCGGGCGATCTTGCCGTCCTTCACCGCAATGTAGGCGTTTGGCGTAATTTGCTCAGTTGGAGGATCGACGAGATTGACGCCGTAGTAGAGCGACGCGCCGCCAAGGCTCGGATCGGACGCGCAAGCTGACAGAACGGCCAAAGCGAAAAGTGCGGCTGATCTGCGTATGATCGTCATCGTGCGGCTCCCGGATTGACAAGTGTCCTTGACATATGGGGGTATGCGTCGTATGTCAAGGAAACTTGACAAACGGAGATGAAAATGAAGAAAGGCGTTGTCGCAGCAGTATGGCTGATCGCAATTGCGGTCTGGGTTGGAATCGCCGCCTTCAAGGTTTTCGCAGACCCGACCCTCAAGGAATGGACGATCGCGGTCACCGCCGGCGCCTTGACGCTCGAAGCGGCTTTCTGGGTGACCGCAGCAATTCTGGGAATCACGATATTGCAGAGTCGAAAGGCGGTGATCGGGTTTATTGCGCGACCGTTTCGCCGCAAACGCTGAGATGATTTCCGTGGCTGAGAATCTGTCGTCAGAAGTCGAAGACGAGACACGGACCGCCAAGAAGGCGCGGCGTCGGCGATGGTTGCGGCGTTACGTTCAGGAATTGTCGATAGCTGCGATTTTTCTGGGCGCGATATTCGCCGCGGATCGCTTCGCCGAGGCAGAGCCGGCGGCGACGGGAGCTGCAGCCTTTTTCGTCGGCGTCGCAGTTGCGGCGCTTGCCGCCTGGTTTATGCTGCATCTTCGCCGCTTTCGATCGCTTGATGAATTTGAGCGGGTTGTCGAACTGCGGTCGCTTTCGCTCGCGGGAGGCGTCGTCGTCCTGTTTGCGACGTCCTGGGGCGTGGCGGAAATCATCCTCGGCGCGCTGGACTTTCCCTTGGCGATGCTGGCGCCGATGTTCTCGATCTTTTACGTGCTTGCGCGCTTTCGAGTCGCCTCAGATTTTCGATGAAGAACCGCCTGCGTGAGCTTCGCGCCGAAAGAGGTTGGAGCCAGGCGAGGCTCGCCGAGCTCGCTGGCGTGTCGCGACAAACGATCCAGGCGCTCGAGTCCGGGAAATACGACCCCAGCCTGCCGCTCGCTTTCACGCTGGCGGCCTTATTCAAACGCCGGATTGAAGATATTTTCGAGCCTTAGCGCTGCGCGCTACTTCTTCCGGAACGCGTCAAGCTGAAGTGCTGACCGCGCTCTTTAATTGAGTGTTTTTTGCACGCCGACGGCGGCGCGCTTGACGATCCGCGCGGGCTATTTCTGTGAGCCGATTTTGAAATCGCCGAGAGACCGCTCGGCGTGGGCGCGCCAATGGCGCGTCGCATCGACTTCAATGGGGCCGATAGTGTCGGTTTCAGTACGGGTCTTTTTCATATTTTCTATTGAGGTGCGCTGGTTTTACGGTGTCAAACGTCACAACGGATTGGCATTGTCAGACGTTTCGAGGGGAGAAGTATGATGAAATCATTTCAAGCGCTTGTCGTGGCGCTAACAGTCGCAATTGCGGTCCCGGCTGCGGCGAAACAGAATCCCCCTCCGGGCAGTTAGTGCTCACGCTTATGTCCTCGCCATGGTCGCGGATTACGGGCAAGGGGATGCTTGCGCTGTCGGCAGCCGTGCTGAGCGCGGCGCCGATCGGTTGCGCGTCAACCGCTGAACCTCGTCGATCTCATCCTGCCGACATCGCCGTTTACCGGGAAGGAGTATTCTCGGCGCCGCTTTACAAAATCGCAAAAGAAAATGTCGAGAGGATCGGGTGCGCGACGAGCATCTATGAGTCGAATTCGCTTGAAAAACTGAAGCCGGATTTTTCCGGCCGGCGGCGTTGCCCGACAGGGCGGAAGGAATTCCGGCCGGATTTGGCCGCGTCGCTGCCCCCGCGCGATCCGAAGGCGACGGCGTATCTGATTTATGAGGACGTTCCGAACCGCTACTTCTGGATTCTGGAAGCCGATGGCCGATTTGCGTATGTCGCCGTCAATCGGGAAAGCGGAGAGACTTTGATCATTCACGAAAACGGAATCGGCGCAGACTAGAGCGGCGCGCTACTTCTTCCTGAATGCGTCAAGCTGGAGCACCGCGGCGCCCTCGGCGACGGGCTCTTCGCTGCGTTTTTCGGCAGCGCTGGCGGCGGGCTTTGCGATCTCCTCGCCGGCCGGCGCGTCGAACCTCAAGCCGAACTGCACGCTCGGATCGGCAAAGCTTGTCACCGCCTCGAACGGGATCGTCAGGCGCGCCTGCTGGCCTTTGAACCACAGCGTCACCGAGAAATCGCCGTCGCGAACTTCAAGGTCGTCGAACTGGTGCTGGAGAACGATCGTCATCCGGGCGGGGTAGGCGGCGAGGAGGTGGTCCGGGATCGAGACGCCTTCCGCCTGCGTTTCGAATTCAATGTAGAAATGATGGTCGCCCGGAGCGGCGCCGAGATCCTCCGTCATTCGCAGCACGTCGCGCACAACCTGCTTGAGCGCCTGCTGCGTCAGGAAGTCATAATCGATTTCGACGTCTTTCAAGCGGTCCCTCGCCTCGCTGCGCCTTGGCGCTCGCCGTTCGAATAGCGACAGTGAAGACGGCGAGCAAGCAAGGATAGGCCAATCGAGCGACGAATGCACGAAGCGCTCTCCAAGGTTTGAACCGCCCTTGGGGAACCCGCCTCGTCAGGCGTCGGCGAAGCCTCCCTTCGCGCGAATCGCGCAAAAACCCCGGCGCCTTGGGTGTTGATCCGACCGGTCGAGAAAGTTCAGAAAAAGTCCCGGCTTCTGTTGCCAGGCGCCGGGGGGCCCCGCCTGACCTTGGAAGAGGTCAGGACTTCATTTTGAGCAGCTCAGCCGCATTAAACAGCGAGAGCGAACTCTTCCGAGTAGTTGTCGTTGGCAACTATCAAGGGTGGTCCAATAACGGAGACCATCCGGGCGAAAGCGTCGTCTTTACACGTCCGTCGATCCTGTTTCGGCCCCGCCGAAGGCCCCTTCATGGAGCCTTTGGTGGAGCCGCCGGGCACCGCCCCCGGGTCCGAACCGCTTATTGCACGGGCCGTTTATCGCCATAGCCGGCAAGCCGGCGCCCCTAAGGTAGGGGTAAAGCGTTGATTTTTGAAGTCCCGGCGGCCAAGAATCGCTTTTGTCAACACTCTGTTACAATTCCGGACTATACGAACTGCGTGCGCCATGGGGGCGTGACGCAATAGGTGCGCTGTGGAGCCGAACGACTTCAAGAAGTGGCGCAAATCGCTGAAGCTGTCGCAAAAAGACGCCGCGCATTCGCTCGGCCTGAAGCGGCGGATGATCCAGTATTACGAAAAAGGCGAACGCGACGGCGACAAGGTTGAAATCCCGCGCTCCGTCCGGCTCGCGTGCTTTGCGCTGACCGAAGGGGTCGAAGATTATCACGGCCCCAATCGAAAGATTAAGCGCCGCGACGACAAGCCCAAAAAAGACAAAGAAAAAGAACTCGACCTCGCGGAAGCCGCCGAATAGCGCTTCATTCTCAGGGCGCTTCATCAGCGGGCGCATCCGCCGGATTAAGTTCAAGATCCATCGGGCCGGGCTGGACTGCGCCCTCATCCTCGGCCGCTGACGGCTGCGTCCCTGGCGCCGGTTCGGTCACCTCCGGGTGCTGATATTCCCAATAGCTTTGCGCGCGGCGGGCGCGCTCAATGCTGCTCCGGATTTCCGCCGCCTGCGGATGATCGCTCGCCTTTTCAAGGCGCGCGAGCGAGGCGTCGCCGTATTCGCCGAGCCGGAATTTGAGATAACCGAAGTCGAACTTTGCGGCGTCGATCTTGCCCGAGAGCAGCAATTGCTCCTGGCTCCTTGCGCTCATCGCCCATGTGTTGAAGATGGGAGACGAGAGCGTCAGCAGAACGCCGATCCAGAGGACCGCCATCAGCGTGTTCAGCGGTGCGACCATCGGCATCCATTTCTTGCCGCGCCAGTTGAGTTCCGTGATGAGCCCCGCGATCAGCACGAAGGAATAGGCGAAGGCGAGGGCGGTCATCGCGAGCCCGCCGATGCGCGGCGGCGTCAGGCCGTATTCGCCGACGCGGACGAAGAGCGAATAGAAGGCGAGCCCCGTATAGACTGGAAAAGTCGCGATCGCGATCGCCGTCGCAAGGCGAAGCCATGCCGGCGGCGGGGCGCCTTCGCCATTCTGATAGACGCCGTTGAAGATCAGCATGCCGACAAAGGCGAGGCAGAGGATGACGCCGCCCGGCCGGTCGAAGAAAAATTCGGAATCGAGGATGTCGCCGGGCCCTTTCATCGCGAGCGCGATGAGGAAGGTGATCGAGAAGACCGCCATGATCGGCATGGCGATGCGCGAAAACAGCAGCAGGATGAAGCGGAGCGCGCCGAGGACCGCCTGCTGTCCGCGGATCATCGCGATCGATAGCCCGCCGATCGCGCCGAGAAAGGGCAGGATGAACCACGGCTCGTCAAAGAGCTCGGAGAAAAAGCGGACGTCCATCTGCTTCAAAAGCGCCGCCCAGGCGAAGAGCAGGATGAGAGCAAGTCCGGCGAAAAGCTTCGCGCCGCCGGCGACAAGCGGTAGGGTCAGCCCATGAAAAAAGAGGGACGCATATTTCGGCGGCGCGCCCGTCTCGAGCCCCGCCTTGGCGAGCGACAACATGAGATAGAAGGCGAGCGGCGCCGACAGGAAAAACCAGAAGATGAACGGGAACGGCTCGAGTTCATACGAGTGACCGCGATCGGCGGCCGCCATGAACCAGCTTGGGCCGGCGAGGAGCGCCGCGATCAGCGCCGCCGGAATGATCGGCCGCAGGAAGTCGCGGCGCTCGGAAAGGAGGAGCCAGCCTGCGCTGAAGGCGATGATTGATTGCAGCGTCACGACGGCTTCGGGCGCCGGCGTCGCGGCGTCGATCCAATGATCGACGATCCAGTAGACGGCGCCGCCCGTCGCAAGCCCGACGACAAGGCTCAACAGCCCAAGGCCGCGGCCGCTTTCGGCCGGATCAGCCGGCGCTTGTTTTTTGGCGCTGTCAGACATACCCCAACCCCTCGCGAGTCTGTTTACCACAGTCTTGGCGAGCCGCCGAGCGGCCGGGCTTCAATGCGCGGCGATAAGGGCCCCAATGCGACAATATCTCGACCTTTTGAAGCGGACGCTCGACGACGGCGACGACCGCGCGGAGCGGACCGGAACCGGCGCCCGGTCGATTTTCGGCCATCAGATGCGATTCGACCTCGAAGCGGGTTTTCCGCTCCTGACGACGAAGAAGCTTCACCTGAAGTCGATCATCCATGAGCTTCTCTGGTTCATCGCGGGCGACACCAATATCGCCTATCTCAATAAGCATGGCGTGACGATCTGGGACGAATGGGCCGACGAAAAGGGCGAACTTGGGCCCGTCTACGGCCGGCAATGGCGGTCGTGGCCGGCGCCCGACGGGCGGACGATCGACCAGCTCTCGTGGGTCATCGACGAATTGAGGCGCAACCCGACATCGCGCCGGCTCGTTGTGAGCGCGTGGAATCCGACCGAGATCGCGGACATGGCGCTGCCGCCCTGTCACTGCCTCTTCCAGTTCTTTGTCTCGAAGGGCCGGCTTTCATGCCAGCTTTATCAGCGTTCGGCCGATATCTTTCTCGGCGTCCCGTTCAACATCGCCTCTTACGCGCTGCTGACGCACATGGTCGCACAGTCGGTTGGTCTTGAAGCCGGCGATTTCGTGCACACCCTCGGCGACGCTCATCTCTATCACAATCATTTCGACCAAGCGCGCGAACAGCTTGCGCGAAAGCCGGGACCGTTGCCGCGGCTAGTGCTTGATCCCCGCATCACGAGCGTTTTCGCTTTCACCTATGAAGACATTAGGATCGATGACTATGTCGCCCAGCCGACGATCAAGGCGCCGATAGCCGTATGACGCTCGCGATCCGCAAGGCGGCGAAAGGCGATGCGCCGCTCATTCTGCAATTCATCCGTGAACTCGCGGTCTACGAAAAACTTGCGGACGCCGTCATCGCGCGCGAGAGCGATATCGATCGCGCCCTCTTCGGCGAGAATGCGAAAGCGTATGCGCTGATCGCCGAATGGAACGGGACCCCAAGCGGTTTTGCGCTGTATTTCTTCAACTTCTCGACCTTCCTCGGCAAGCACGGCGTCTATCTTGAAGATCTCTTCGTGCGCGAAAGTCATCGAGGGCTTGGCATCGGCAAGGCGTTGCTCGCGCGGCTTGCGCGCGTCGCGAAAGAAAACGATTGCGGCCGTCTTGAATGGTCGGTGCTCGACTGGAATGCGCCGTCGATCGCTTTCTACAAATCGCTCGGCGCTGTTCCCATGGATGAGTGGACGATCTACCGGATGACCGGCGCCGCGCTCGACCGTCTCGCGGGTGAAGGCTGATGCGCATCTCGCTTGTCGTCGCCGTCGCCCGCAACGGCGTCATCGGCCGCAAGGGCGCTCTCGCCTGGAAGATTTCCGATGATCTGAAGCGCTTTCGCGAACTGACGACGGGCCATCCGGTCATCATGGGACGCAAGACCTACGACAGCATCGGCAAGCCGCTCGCGAACCGCATCAATATCGTGATCAGCCGGTCGATGGCGCCGGAGCGAGGCGTCGTCATCGCGCAATCGATCGAAGAAGCGCTCCGGCTCGGCGCCGAAGCGGCCGCCCATCTTGATGTCGAGGAGATGTTCGTCATCGGCGGCGCGGACATCTACGCGAAGACCTTGCCGCTCGCGCATCGCATCTACCTCACCGCCGTCGCCGCCGACGTCGAGGGCGATGTCCGCATGCCCGCCTTCGATCCGGCGGGATGGACAAGGCGGCTTGCCGGCCGCTCGGAAAAGTCGCCGCGCAATGAGCACGATTGCGAATATTTCATCCTCGATCGGCGCTAAGCTGTTGATCGCCTGGGGAAAATGACTTTCCCGGGCGGCTAAAAACCTTTTGATCACCCTAATGGGCTGTTTACGATGCGGCTGCGAAAATGCGCCGCTCTTTCTTGCGCGCCAGAACAGGTCTAAAGCGCCGCAATTCGCATGGAGGGGGCCATGAGAGTCGCATTTCTGCTCGCTGCGGGCGCAATGGCGGCGACGACCGCCGCGGCGCAATCGCCGCGCGCGGAAATTTGCCGCAAGGACGCAGACGAACGGGTCATCGAGATTGTGTCGCCGGGCGTTGTCGGCGCGGCCTGCGACGTCCGCTACATCCGCGACGGCGGGGCGAAGATTACGGTTCCCTACAACGCCAATGTCGACGCGAATTTCTGCAGAGCGCGCGCGGCCGAACTTGCGGCGGGCCTGACGGCGGAAGGTTTTCTCTGCGCGACGACTTCGTCTGAAGAACTTGAAGCGGCGCTCGCCGGCGGGCCTTCGGAGCCGGCTGCGGCCGATACGTCCGAACCGCTGAACGTGCAGCTTGAAAGGATGGCGCGCAAGACGCCGTCCGAAACCGCGACGAGCGTTGCCGAAGCCGCGCCCCCCGCCGAACCGGCGGGACTTCCGGAATATGCTGCGCCGGAGCCGCCTGCCGCGACGGCCGAGGCCGATCGCGCCGAAGTCGAATCCGTCGCTTCCGTCGAACAGAGGGAGCGTGAAGCGGCGGGCGTTGAAGACGCTTCGCTCAGCGCGCCGATTTCCCTCGCAGGGGACGCCCGCCCAAGCGCCTTTCGCGCGCCGAAACCAGCAAGGGCGTCGGGCGCCGGCCGGCTCGTCGGCGCGCAGCCGTCGATCGAGGATATCATCGCCGTTTCAGAAACGCCCGCCGTCGATCCGCAGAAGACCGCGGCGGCGAGCCTGGCGGGCATCCCGGCGCGCGCGCCCGAAGAGATCATTCGCGGCGTCATCGCGGCGAATACGGCTGCGTGGAACGAAGGCAATCTTGACGCCTATATGAGCGGATATGCGAACACTGCCGATCTGATGATGATCAAGGATGCGACGGTGACGACCGGCTGGACCGAAGTTAAAAGGCGCAGCGAAGAGGAGATCGCGGCGGCGGGCGCCATGGGAAGACTTTCCCTCAGCGCGCTGAACGTGAAGCTCACCTCGCCCGACGTCGCAACCGTCGTCGGCCGTTATTCGCTCTTGCGGGGAACCTCGACGGATGAAGGCGTCATGACGCTCGTCATGAAACAGATCGACGGGCGCTGGCGCATCGTGCAGGACACGAGGATCGCCGACGTCAGGCCTTCAGAGTAAATCCTTTCGCAATCTTCGCCGCGATTTCAGAAAGCGCGCGCGCCGCCGGCGCATCCGGATCGCGCGCGGCGAGCGGTATGCCTTCATCGCTCGCGATGCGAAGGTCCGGATAGATCGGCAAGGCGCCCAGAAACGGCGCGCCGAGATCGCTTGCGGCCTTTTCCGCGCCGCCCTTGCCGAAGAGATAGGCGCGCCCGCCCGCCGCATCTTCAAGAAAAGCCATGTTCTCGATGACGCCGATAATCGGCACGCTGACTTTCCGGAAAAGCTCAACGCCGCGCCGGACGTCGGCGAGAGCGATTTCCTGCGGCGTTGAAACGATGACGGCGCCGGTGAGGAGCTTTGACTGCGCGAGCGTCAGATGCGCGTCGCCCGTTCCCGGCGGCGTGTCGATGACGAGAACATCAAGCGCGCCCCAGTCGACGTCGCCGATAAGCTGGCGCACGGCCCCCATCACCATCGGCCCGCGCCAGGCGAGCGCCTGATCCTCATTGACGAGAAGGCCGATCGACATCGACCGGACGCCGAATTTCAGGACCGGGATGATCTTGCCGTCTTTTATCTCTGGCTTGCCCGAAAGGCCGAAAAGGGTCGGCAGCGACGGTCCGTAGATGTCGGCGTCGAGAAGTCCGACCTTCAAACCCTGCCGGGCGAAGGCGACCGCGAGATTGGCGGCGATCGTCGATTTGCCGACGCCCCCTTTGCCGCTCGCGACGGCGATGACATTTTTGACGTCCCTCAGGTCTTTCGCCGCCGCCTCGATCCGCGATTCTTTCCGGATGCCGAACGGATCGGCGTGTCCGCCGCGCGCCGGCGCTGGCGTTCGGTGCGCGGTTGCAACCGCGACGACGCGCGAGACGCCGGGGATGCAAGCGACGGCGCTCCTCGCCGCGTCGAGGACTGTTTCGGCGTCGCCGCCCGACTTTTCCGCATCGAGCGTGAAGCGGACGACGCCTTCCTTTGTCGCGCTCAAGGCCTCGATCGCCCCGCATGAGAGGATGTCGCCGCCCGAGGGCGCCCGGACCTTCTTCAGGCCCGCGCGAACCTTCATGAGGAGGGCGGCGTCATTCATTGTAAGCCCATGAGATGGATCGCTAAAATTCGGGCGTTCGCATTGCGCCCGTGGAAAGCGTTGACATATATACGGCTCGACCCCTTGGCGAGCCCTTCGGGCGCGCCGCCGCAATCACAAAGAAGGACAGCGAATGCCCTGGCAGGACAATTCCGGAAAAGGCGGCCGCGGCCCCGTGCGCGGACCGTGGGGCCAGCCCCCGAAGCCGCCCGGAGGCGGCAATGACGGCGGCAATGGGCGCGGCCGCGGCGGCGAGCCGCCCGACCTCGACGAACTTCTGAAAGCGTCAAAGCAGCGGCTGAAGCGCGCCTTTCCAAAGGGCGGCGCAAGCGGCGGCGCGCCGCAGCTCAACCGCCAGACCGCGACCCTCGCGGCCGCCGGCGTCGGCCTCCTCTGGATTTTGAGCGGCTTCTATCAGGTCGCAGCGAGCGAACTCGCGGTCGTCACCACTTTCGGCAAATACGATCAGATTACGGGTCCGGGCCTTCACTGGCACATGCCTTTTCCATTTCAGAACGCGCGCAAGGGGCAGGTGACGGTCATCCAGGAAACGCTCATTCCGCAGGGAACGGCGAGGAGCGAGCGCTCGGGCGGTCTCATGCTGACGGGCGACAAGAACATCGTCGACATCGGTCTCAAGGTGCAGTGGCGGATCAAGGCCGACGCGACGGCGCCCGAAGGCGCTCTGCCGCCCGTCGCGCAGTTCATGTTCATGATCGATGACCCCGCCAATCTCGTCGGCGCGCTCGCCGAGGCCGCGATCCGCGAAGTCGTCGGCCGCAACGAACTTGATTTCGTCCAGACCGACGGCCGCGCCGTCGTCATGGATGAGACAAGGGAGCTGATGCAGCAGGCGCTCGATGCGCAGTCCACAGGCATCGAGGTCGTCTCCGTCAACCTCGAGAAGGCCGATCCGCCTACGGAGGAAGTGAACCAGGCGTTCCTCGACGTCATCGCTGCGGCGCAGGACCGCGAACAATACATCAACACGGCGCGCCAATACGCGAACAAGATCGTTCCTGAAGCGCGCGGCCAGGCGCAGAAAATCCTCGAAGACGCGCGCGCCTACCAGGCGCAGGTGACGGCGGACGCCCGCGGTCAGGCCAGCCGCTTCGACGCCATTTACGGCGAGTACCAGAAAGCCCCGGAAGTGACGCGCCAGCGCATGTATCTTGAGACCGCCGAACGCGTCCTCGGGCCCATGAACAAGATCATCATCGATAAGGATGCGGGGTCTGGCGTGGTTCCCTACCTTCCTCTCAACGATCTGAAAAAGACGGGAGTTGAGTGATGGGCAACAGACCGATCGCCGTCTTCATCGGCGCGCTTTTCATCAGCCTTTTCGTACTGCTCAACTCGGCGTTCATCGTGCCGGAATCGAAATCAGCGATCGTCCTTCGATTCGGCGAGCCGACCGGCAAGCACACGACCGCGGGGTTGAAGTTCAAGACGCCGCTATTTGAAAATGTCGAGTTCATCGACAAGCGCAATCTCGAACTCGATCAGGACGAGATCGAGATCATTGCGCGCAATCAGGAACGGCTGCGCGTCGACGCCTTCGCCCGATACAGGATTGTCGATCCGGTTCTCTTCTATCAGGCGGTCAGAACCGTCGAGGGCGGCGAGCAGCGGATGCTGACGCAGATGAACCAGGCGGTGCGCCGCGTGCTCGGCGAGGTCTCCGTCGACGATATCGTGTCGGGACGGCGCACCGAGCTCATGGTGCGCATTCGCGAGCTTCTCGGTGCAAGCGCGCGCCAGCTCGGGATCGAGATCATCGACGTCAAGATCCGCGGCGCGGATCTTCCCCTCCAGAACAGCCAGGCGGTGTTTCAGCGCATGATCACCGAACGGAGCCAGCTCGCCCAGCAGATCCGCTCGCAAGGCAATGAAGAGGCGCAGAAAATTCAGGCGCAGGCCGACCGGGAACGGATCGAGATCACGTCGAAGGCGCAGGAAGAAGCGGAAAAACTCCGCGGACAAGCGGATGCGGAACGAAACGCCGTGTTCGCCGCTTCCTATGGCAAGGATCCGGAATTCTTCGCGTTCTACCGGTCGCTGATCGCCTATGAGGAGGCGCTCCGGAAGGGCGATACTACGATCCTGCTCTCGCCGGACAGCGAATTTCTGCGTTATCTCAATAGCGTAAAGGGCCGCCGGTAAGCGGGGCAAGGTCGGCGCCGCAAAGGGCGCGCGCCGGCTTTGCGCCTCTGTGGATTTCCGGTAACCTCGCTTTGGTATCAAGCGGGGCCCCGGGGCGCGGGCAGGGCGAAGAGGCGAGGGTATGGCGTTCAAGTTCCTGATGTCGGCGGCGGCCGCCGTTGCGATGGCGGCGGCGATTCCGGGTTCTGCTGCGGCGGCGCCGCGCGGGACGCCTGACAGTTTCGCCGATCTTGCCGAGCGCCTGTCGCCGGCGGTCGTCAACATCTCTTCCGCCCAGAAGGTGAACGGCGGCAAGCCCGTCGGCGCAGACCCGCAGCTTCAGAAGAAATTCTCGCCGCAGGCCGTTTCGCTCGGCTCCGGCTTCATCGTCGATCCGAAGGGCATTGTCGTCACCAACAACCACGTCATCGACAACGCCGACCAGGTGACGGTGACGATGCATGACGGGCGCGAATTCAAGGCGTCGATTCGCGCCATCGATCGCGAGACCGACATTGCGGTCCTTCAGATCGACGCGCCGCCGGCGAAGCTTCCCTTCGTGACATTCGGCGATTCCAATGTTGCGCGCGTCGGCGACTGGGTCCTCGCGATCGGCAATCCGTTCGGCCTCGGCGGCACAGTCACCGTCGGCATCATATCGGCGCGCAATCGCGACATCGACGCCGGCAATTTCGACGACTTCATCCAGACGGATGCGGCGATCAACCGCGGCAATTCCGGCGGACCGCTCTTCGATATGGCCGGCAAGGTCATCGGCATCAACACGGCGATCTATTCGCAGACAGGCGGCTCCGTCGGCGTCGGCTTCGCCGTTCCGTCCGATCTCGCCGGCATCGTCGTCGACCAATTGCTGACGCACGGCGAAACCCGCCGCGGCTGGCTCGGCGTCTCGATCGACGAAATGACGCCGAAACTCGCGTCCGAACTCGGTTTCGAACGCCCGCGCGGCGCCGTCGTCTCCGTCGTTCGTCCAAATAGCCCGGCGCTCTCCGCCGGCGTTCTGCCGAACGACATCATTCTCGACTTCAACAAGCGGCCGGTGAACACAGTGCGGGATTTGACGCGCGCGGTCGCCGACACGCCTGTCGGCGCGACAGTGCCGATGACGGTTCTGCGCGACGGCAAGCGCGTCATTCTCAAAGTGACGGTCGACCGCCGCGAGACGCGCGTTCTTGCAAACGCGCCGGGCGGCCCGGGCCCAAGCGGCCTTAAGGCCTCAGGCCTCACGCTTGAGCGACCGACGCGCGACGTCATCGAAGCGTTCGGCCTTGCGAGCGACGTCGAAGGCGTCGTCGTCACCGCGGTTGACCCTGACAGCCAGGCTGCAATCGTGCTCCGGCCGGGGGATATCATCCTCGAAATCGGCTGGGAGCGGATGACAAGGCCCGAAGCGGCGGCGACCAAGCTCGACAAGCTGCGCAATTTGAATTCGGGCCCGGTGCAGATCTACGTCCAGCGCGGCGAGCTTTTGTTCTACGAGTCGCTGCGGCCCTAAGCCGTGCGAATTTTATCGTAGGGGGGGGGGAAACCGCCGCCCGAAGCGGCGC
>JBMOOR010000112.1:0-2135 GCA_049324555.1 Pseudomonadota bacterium
AACGTTAACCAAGCACGCGTCGCTGTCGCGGACAAGGCGTGAAACGCTCGCCTGGCTGGTTTTGCTGATCACGCGCTTTGGCGCGGCGTCGCTGTGGCGGCTGGCGGCGCATGTGCGGACGGCGGCGAAGGTCTCATCCGTGCGGCGGCGGTTTTACCGTTTCTTTCAGCATGTGCGGCTCGATGCGGAGCTTGGCGCGCGGATTGTCGCGAGCATGCTCGGCCTTGCCGGGCGTCCATGGACGCTGGCGATCGATCGCACCAACTGGAAGCTTGGCAAAACCGAGATCAACATCCTGATGATCAGCGTCGAATGGCGCGGGATCGGCGTTCCGCCGATCTTCACGGTTTTGCCCAAGGCGGGAAACTCGAACACGGCCGAGCGCGTCGATCTTCTCGATCGCCTCAAGCGCGTCTTTCCGGAGATGAAGATCGCCGCGCTCACCGGCGACCGCGAGTTCATCGGCAATGCGTGGATGGCGCATCTGGAAAAGGAGAAAATCCCGTTCATTCTGCGCCTGAAAGAGAATCAGCATGTCGCCCGCGACGGCTATGAGCCATGGCCCATCGAGCGTATCGCGCAAGACTTGAAGCGCGGCGAGCGGATGACGGTGAAGGGTTTGTGCCGCCTCGGGGCCGGCGGTCAGGATTCATCCGCTTCCCATGTCCGAATCGTCATCATGCGGCTCAAAACCGGCGAGCTGCTCGCGCTGGCGACGAACGGCCGGCCCGGGCTCGCGCTCGCCCGCTATCGCGCGCGCTGGAAAATCGAGACCCTGTTCGGCAATCTCAAAACCCGCGGCTTCGATCTCGAAGCAACCCACATCACCGATCCGAAAAAACTCGAAACCCTGCTCGTCATCATGAGCCTCGCCGCGACGCTCGCCGCCAAAACCGGCGCGGCCGCCCATGAAATCCGTCCGATCCCGGATAAAGCGCACGGACGACGGGCCGTCTCGCTCTTTGCGCTCGGCCTCGCCGTCCTGCGCCAGCTCTTCGCCCGCGATGTCCCCGAGCAAGTCAAACGCTTCCTCAATCAGCTCCTCTCACCCAATTTCCCCATCAAGCCGTTGATCCGACTCGGATTTTGACGGAGAGTCGAGTACTGTGCCGCCAGCGCTTAGGTGGCGGAAATCTCAAAAGAATTCAGAGCGTGCTCGACTCTCTGAAGGCTAAGAGTCCGATTCAAAATTATTACTTCACCGATCGTGCTCTGGCCAGCCGTCTTGAGATGAGGCGGATTGAAGCGATGTAAGTCCATGCTTCGGAGGAGGCGATGGAGGTTTCCCAATCCTTTGCGAGGCGCCGGCATCGGCCGAGCCAGGCAAATGTTCTCTCGACGACCCAACGTTTGGCGAGGACGACAAAGCCTTTTGCGTCGTCCGGCCGGTTGACGATTTCAATCCTCCGCTCGCCCTGCGCGTTAACAAAATTCGCCAACGGCTCGCCGCGATAGCCGCCGTCGGCGAAGAGGTGACGCAGGGAAGGAAAGCGTTCAAAAACTTCCTCTATGGCGATCCGCGCACCGTCTCGATCCTGAATATCGGCCCCGTGAACGATGCAGGAGAGCAGAAGCCCCAGCGTGTCGGTCACGATATGGCGCTTGCGGCCCTTGACCTTCTTGCCGGCGTCATAGCCGCTTGGCCCCCCGCTCTCGGTAGTCTTTACGGACCGACTATCGATCACGCCCGCGGTCGGCTCGGCTTCGCGGCCTTCCTGGCGACGCGCCGCCATCGCCAGAACGTCGTCGATCGGCTCCGGAAGCCCTTCGTTACGGAATTTATAAAACCAGCACCGCACTGTCGATGAGGGCGGAAAGTCCTTCGGCAGCAGCTCCCACGCGACGCCGCCCGAGGCGATGTACTGGATCGCGTTCCAGACCTCGCGAAACTCCACTTCTCGCGGGCGCCCGACGTTCGATGGGGGCGGCATGAACGGTTCGACGATATCCCATTCCGCGTCGGTTACATCGCTTGCATAGCGCAGCGAACGTCTGTCATGTTGCGCCCGAGCGGTTTCGGTCCAGGCCATTTGATCCTCCATGATTTTCGCAAATCCGGTGAATCATAAGTCGCTGAAACCACTCAATAATAATTTTCAACCGGGCTCTAAGGAAGCGTCGGCAAGGGATGGAAG
>JBMOOR010000113.1:0-19114 GCA_049324555.1 Pseudomonadota bacterium
CGCCCGCGCAGTCGGCGACGCTCGCGCGGTTCGGAAGATTGACAGTCTTCGAAATCCCGCCCGAGACGAAAGGCTGCGCCGCCGCCAGCATTTCAAGATGCGCATCGACCGAAAGCGCGCGCTCGCCGATCCGCCCGCAGGGCGTCGCGCAGTCGAAGACCGGGTAATGTTCGAGCTTCAGGTGCGGCGCGCCTTCAATCGTCATCGCCCCGCAGCAATAGAGATTGGCGACATGAATATCCTCGTCGGAAAAACCGAGATCGCGCAGGACATGATAGCCGGTCTCATCGAGCTGGTCCTCGCTGAAACCGAGAATATGCCGGCAGAAATCCTCGCCGAGCGCCTGCGGCGTGAAGGCGAAGGTCAAGTCGAAGGCAAGCTTCAATCGCTCTTCAAGCGCTTTGATGTGCTTGTCCGCGAATCCTTCATTGCGCAGCGCTTCAGGGTAGACGCCCGGCGCGCCGTCGATCGTTCTGCGACCGACGACATAATCCGTAATGTCCGTAATCTCGCGATCGTTATAGCCGAGCGCCTTGAGCGCGGCGGGAACCGAGCGGTTGATGATCTTGATCTGGCCGCCGCCAGCGAGCTTCTTGAATTTGACGAGAGCGTAATCGGGCTCGATGCCGGTCGTGTCGCAATCCATGACGAGGCCGATCGTGCCGGTCGGCGCGATCGCGGAGACCTGCGCATTGCGGAAGCCGTTGATGCTCCCGAGTTCATAGGCCTCGTTCCAGACGGTCTGCGCGCGCTTGGCGAGTGCGGGCCATGGGCACGCGGCGACGTCGAGAAGGCGCGGCTCGCGGCGCAATCCTTCAAAGGCGCCGCCCGCTGTTGTTCCGACAGAGGCGCGGCGGTGATTGCGGATGACGCGCAGCATCGCCTCGCGATTTTCGCGCCAGGCCGGAAACGCGCCGACGGCGCCCGCCATCTCCGCCGACGCGCGATAGGCGGCGCCCGTGAGGAGCGAGGTCGCAGCGGCCGCGATCGCGCGCGCCTCCGCGCTGTCATAGGGAACGCCCGAAGCCATCGCGAGCGCGCCGAGATTGGCGTAGCCGAGGCCGAGCGTGCGGTAATCGTAGGATTTGCGCGCAATCGTCGCCGAGGGGAACTGCGCCATCGCGACCGAGATTTCGAGCGCCACCGTCCACAAGCGGCAGGCGTGCTCGAACGCGGCGACGTCAAAACCGTCGTCGATCTTGAACTTCAAAAGATTGACGGAGGCGAGATTGCACGCCGTGTCGTCGAGAAAGAGATATTCCGAGCACGGATTGGACGCGCGGATCTCTCCGCCCGCGGGGCAGGTGTGCCAGGCGTTCGTCGTGTCGTGAAACTGAACGCCCGGATCGGCGCAGCGCCACGCCGTCTCGGCGATCTGATCCCAGAGGTTGCGCGCTTTCAGGGTTTTCGCCGTAGCGCCGTCGGAGCGGCGGGTCAGTTTCCACTCGCTGTTCGCCGCGAGCGCGTCGAAAAACGCGTCGGAGAGACGCACGGAATTGTTGGCGTTCTGCCCGGCGACCGTGCGGTAGGCGTCAGAATCCCAGTCGAGATCGTATTTCTCAACGACGATCGATCTTGCGCCCTGTCTTGCAAAGTCGATCGTGCGCCGGCAGACGGCTTCGGGAACGCCCGCCTTCTTCGCTTCGCGGACGGCCTTTTTGAGGGCCTCGTTGCGACGCGGATCGATGCGGGCCTCGCCCTCGACGGCCCAGCAAGCGGAGATGATCTTCGGCAGATGACGCGCCAGCGTCTTCGATCCCGCGACGAGCGCTGCGACCTTGTCTTCCTCGACCGCTTTCCAGCGGATGAATTCCTCAATGTCAGGATGATCGCCGTCGACGACGACCATTTTCGCCGCGCGCCGCGTGACGCCGCCGGATTTGACAGCGCCCGCCGCGGCGTCGCCGACTTTAAGGAAGCTCAAAAGCCCCGAACTCCTGCCGCCGCCCGACAAGGGCTCGCCCTCGCCGCGAATGCGCGAAAAATTCGTGCCGGCGCCCGATCCGAACTTGAAGAGCCGCGCCTCGCGCGCCCAAAGGTCCATGATGCCGTTTTCGCCGACGAGATTGTCGTCGACCGACTGGATGAAGCAGGCGTGCGGCTGCGGACGCTGATAGGCGTTGTCGGATTCAATGACGGCGTTCGTATCGGGGTCGACGTAAAAATGCCCGTGGCTTTCGCCTTCGACGCCATAGGCCCAGTAGAGGCCCGTGTTGAACCATTGCGGGCTGTTCGGCGCGCCAATCTGGCGCGCGAGCATCGCCTTCATCTCGTCAACGAAGATCAGCGCCTGATCGGCGCTCACGAAGAGGCCCGACTTCCAGCCCCAATAGCCCCAGGTTCCGGCAAGCCGGTCGAAGACGGCGCGCGCGCTTTTTTCCGGGCCGTAGCGCTGTTCCGCGGGAAGCTTTGCGAGCGCTGCGACGTCCGGCATCGAGCGCTGCAGGAATTCCGGAACGCCCTTTTCGGCGACCTTGCGCGTCGCCGCCGGGACGCCGTTTTTGCGGAGATATTTCTGGGCGAGAATGTCGACGGCGGTCTGGCTCCAGTCGGCCGGCGCCTCGATATCGCGCGCCGCATGCAGGACCTCGCCCGCCGCCGAGCGAATCTCGCTGTCGGTCGTCCTGAAGCGCACCCCCTGATAGGGCCCGCCTTTTTCGGTCGTATAGCGGCGTTCAAAGCGCATCGGGATGACAATTCCTTGCTGGCCGCCCCAAGGGAAGCGGCGAGTCGGTTGCATTTTAGAGCCCCAAGGGGCGCCCAACAATGCCGCAGGCTCGATCTGAAAACCTCAGTTATCTCAATGCCGTTCGGCCGTTTCGGCGGCGAACTCAGCCCGATCGGCGCCGGCAAATCGTCGCGATCGGGTTTGGTGGACGCGGCGGGCGGGGGGCGCCATATTCCCGCCGATTCATATAGGCACGATCGCAAGCAACCAAAGAGCGGGCATGCTGAAGCAACTTTTCGCCTGGTGGGATTCAACGACTTACAGCACGGCCTTGACGCTGTGGCGGCGAGGCGCGCGCCTCATCGGCAGGGACGAACAAGGCAACCGCTACTACGAGGAAAAGGATCCGAGCGGGCCGGACGGCTACAAGCGGCGCTGGGTCGTCTATCACGGGATCGCGGAAGCCAGCCGCGTGCCGCCGGACTGGCACGGCTGGCTGCACCAGACTTTCGCCGAGCCGCCGACCGAGGCGCCGCTGCGCCGGCGGAACTGGGAAAAGGACCACGTTCCCAATATGACCGGGACGCCGCTCGCCTATCATCCCGCGGGAAGCCTCGTCGGCGCGGGCGGAAAGGCGCTAGCGCCGGACTACGAAGCCTGGGCGCCGGATAACGCGTAAGGTAACGCCATGTCGAAGGGCCAGATTTTTGAATCGATCGTCGGCGTCGTCGTTCTCGCCGTCGCCGCGGCGTTTCTCTATTACGCCTATGAGACGAGCGGGCGGGCGCTGACGGCGCGCACCTATACGCTGAACGCCGTCTTCGGCCGGATTGACGGCGTGACGCCGGGCTCGGAAGTGCGGATTTCCGGCGTCAAGGTCGGTGCGGTCGCCGACAGCGGGCTTGATCCAAAGACGTTCGAGGCGCGCGTCAGCCTCGCGGTCGCAAACGGCGTCGCGGTCCCGGAAGATTCCGTCGCCAAGGTCGTCTCCGACGGCCTTCTCGGCGGCGCGCACATTTCAATCGAACCGGGCGCAAGCGACATCATGCTGACGCAGGGCGATACGATTTCGATCACGCAAGGCTCGGTCGATCTTCTCGGCCTTGCGATGCAGGCCTTCACCGAGGGCGGCAAATCAGACGAGCCGGACGCGGAAGCAACGCCTGCGGAACAATCCGCCGATGGAGACCTCAGATGAAGCGTGTTGCGTTTTTGTTGAGTTCGGCGCTGCTCCTCGCCGCCGCCTCGGCGCAGGAGGCGGACCCGTCGCTTGACGATCTAAGCGTCTCTGAGCCGGGGCCGAGCGAACTTGACGCCTTGTCGGAAGGAACGGAGACGGACTTTCCCGACATCGAAGCGGTCGCGGCGCGAAAGCCGGTTTCGGTGACGCTGCGCGCGCTCAACAAGGTGACGGCGAAATATCAGGACATCACGATCGACATGGGCGCGACGGCGCGCTACGGCGCGCTCGAAATCACGCCGCGCTTTTGCGACAAGCGCCCGCCGGAAGAATTTCCGGAAACGACGGCGTTCATCGAAGTCGCCGACAAGAGCCGCAAGCTCGAATCCGATCTGAAGATCGAGCCCGCGAAAAAGCCGGACCATGCCGCGGAGGAATCGATCGCCCCCGCTGCGCAGGCGCAAAAACTTTCGCCGGACACGATTTTCAGCGGCTGGATGTTCGCCTCAAGCCCCGCTCTCAACGGTCTTGAGCATCCCGTCTATGACGTCTGGGTGATCGACTGCAAGACGGTCAACGTCGAAAGCTGAACGGGGCCCGTGCGAAAATCGGCTGGGGCGTCGACGAGACCCGCGAGCATCGCCTGATAGTCCGTATCCGGACATTCTCTGACGCCGAACTGCGCAAGATGCGTCGTGTGGAACTGCGTGTCGAGCAGCGAGAACCCGGCCGCCTTCAATCGCGCGATGAGATGCAGCATGGCGATCTTGCTCGCGTCGCGCTCGAGTGAAAACATGCTCTCGCCGCAAAAGACGCCGCCGACCGAAACCCCGTAAAGCCCGCCGACGAGTTTTCCTCGCCGCCAGCATTCGACGCTGTGCGCAAAGCCGGCGCGGTGAAGCTCAAGATAGGCTTCTTCGATTGCGTGATTGATCCATGTGTCCTCGCGACCCTTCGCGCTCCTCGCGCAGCCTGCGACGACGTCCGCGAAACGCGTATTGATGCGAACCTCGAAGGGCTCCTTTCTCAGCGTCCGGAGGAGCCGCTTCGGCGCGCGCGCCTCATTCAGCGGCAAGACGCCGCGAATGTCGGGGAGCACCCAGACAACACTCTCGTCGGCGCGCGAGCGCGCCATCGGGAAATAGCCGAGCGTATAGGCCTTCAACAGGTCGTCGGGGTCGATCCGATAAGCGGAATCGCGCGGCATGAGGGGACTATCGATCGCGCCGCGCGCGCTCGCAAGGGGCCGACATCAGTCCGCGCCATCTCCTGCGAGCCATTCCTCAAGCCAGTGGATGTGATAGTCGCCGCGCTGGAAATCGGGCTGCTCAATCAGTTCCTTGAAGAGCGGGATCGTCGTCTCGACGCCGGAAAGCTGCATCTCGTCGAGGCAGCGCCGGAGCCGCTTGATGCATACGTCGCGGTCGTCAGCGAATACGATGAGCTTGCCAACCATCGAGTCGTAATAGGGCGGAATGCGATAGCCGCCGTAGACGGCGCTGTCGAAGCGGACGCCAGGCCCCCCCGGCGCATGGAAATAGGTGATTTCGCCGGGCGACGGGCGGAACGTTTTTGGATTCTCGGCGTTTATCCTGCACTCGATCGCGTGACCGCGGAATACGATGTCCTCTTGCCTGAAGGAGAGCGGCATGCCCGCCGCGACGCGGATCTGCTCGCGAACGAGGTCGATGCGCGTCACCTGCTCCGTGATCGGATGCTCGACCTGCAGGCGCGTGTTCATTTCGATGAAGTAGAAGCGCCCGTTTTCGTAGAGGAATTCGATCGTGCCGACGCCGAGATAGCCGAGCCGCGCGATCGCCGCGCGCGCGATTTCCCCGATCTCGGCGCGCTCGGCGTCGGTCAGCGCGGGCGAGAGCGCTTCTTCGAGAACTTTCTGGTGGCGGCGCTGCAAGGAGCAGTCGCGTTCGCCGAGCTGGACGACATTGCCGAAACTGTCGGCGATGATCTGGATCTCGATATGGCGCGGGCGCTCGAGGTATTTTTCGAGATAGACGGCGTCATCGCCGAAAGCCGCTTTCGCTTCGGCCTTCGCGGTCGAAAGCGCTTCGGAAAGAGCTTCGGGCGCTTTGGCGACTTTCATGCCGCGCCCGCCGCCGCCTGCGGCCGCCTTGACGAGTACGGGAAAGCCGATCTCGTGGGCCCATTTGCGCGCGTCATCGAGCGAGGCGATCGATCCCTTGCTGCCGGGAACAAGCGGAATGCCCGCCCCTCCCGCCGCTTCTTTCGCGGAGATCTTGTCGCCCATCATGCGGATGTGCGCGGCGGTCGGCCCGATGAAGGTGATGTTGTGCGCGGCGATGATTTCCGCGAAGCGCGCATTTTCGGAAAGAAATCCGTAGCCTGGATGAATGGCGTCGGCGCCGGTGATTTCCGCAGCGGAGATGATCGCCGGTATGTTGAGATAGCTGTCCTTCGGCGGCGGCGGCCCGATGCAGACGCTTTCATCGGCGAGCTTTACATGGAGCGCGTTGGCGTCGGCGGTCGAGTGAACGGCGACGGTCGAAACGCCGAGCTCCTTGCAGGCGCGATGAACGCGCAGGGCGATCTCGCCGCGGTTGGCAATAAGGACTTTCTGAAACATCGGGGCGCTCGGGCGGTTTTGAACGTGCGCGGACTATTCGATGACGATCAGCGGCTCGCCGAATTCGACGGGCTGGGCGTCGCGGACAAGGACCTGCTTGACGACCCCGGCCTTCGGCGAGGCGATCGGATTCATCGTCTTCATCGCTTCGACGATCATCAGCGTCTGACCCTCCCGCACCTTGTCGCCGGCTTTGACGAACGGATCGGCGCCGGGCGAGGGCGAGAGATAAATCGTGCCGACCATCGGCGAGGTGACGGCGTTGACGGGCGTCGATGGAGAGGCTGCGGGCGCCGGCTGATTGATGACCGGGCGCGGCGCGGGCGCAGCGGCTGGGGCGGCTGCAACGGCGACCGCGGTTCCTGCGGTCATCGTGCGGGCGACGCGCACGCGGACGTCCGACTTTTCGATCTCGATCTCGCTGAGCCCGGTCTCATCGAGGATCGCCGCGAGCTCGCGAATCCAGGCGGCCTCATGGGCGTTCGGTTTGTAGGAGCTCATGTCGGCCGGCGGTCCTTTTGGGCGGGCTATGGAAACGGCCTCTTGTCAATGAGCCGCAGAAGGGCGTCAAGCGCCGTGAGGTAGCCCGCCGCCCCAAGGCCGCAAATGACCGCATCGACGGCAGGGCTCACCATGGATTGGCGGCGGAACGCCTCGCGGGCGTGAATATTGGAGAGGTGCAGTTCGATTTTAGGGACGAAGGCCGCCTTCAGCGCGTCGTGGAGCGCAATCGACGTATGGGTGTAGGCGCCCGGATTGACGATGATGCCTTTACCCTTCTGGCTCGCCTCCTGAACCCAGTCGATCAGCGCGCCTTCATGGTTTGATTGGCGGAAATCGACCCGCGCCCCGGCCTTCTGCGCGTGGGTTTCAACCGCCTTCCTGATCTCGTCGAGCGTTGTCCGCCCGTAAATCTCGGGCTCCCTTTGACCGAGGAGATTAAGATTGGGACCGTTCAGAATGTAGATGGTCATGGGGCCTTGCGCCTTCGATCGGCGAGAAGCGGCTTGCATCCTCGCGCCCGAGCCTACACATACAATCCTGTTTGTTGCGATTGTGCAAACGCATGCCTGAACCGATGGAACTCACGATCAACGGCGAACGGCGCCGGGTGGACGGCGCAGCGACGGTCCGATCGCTGATCGAAGCGCTCGGCCTCGATCCGCGCAAGCTCGCGATCGAGCGTAACCGCGAAATCGTTCCAAAATCCCGTTACGCCGAAACCGCGCTCGCCGACGGCGACGCTCTCGAAATCGTTTGCTTCGTCGGAGGCGGATAGGAATGGACAAGCCGCTCGTCATCGCTGGCCGGCGATTCACCTCGCGCCTCATCATCGGCACCGGCAAATACAACACCTATGAGGAGAACGCGCGCGCGGCCGAAGCCGCCGGCGCCGAGATGGTCACGGTCGCCGTCCGCCGCGTCAATCTCATAGATCCGGGCAAGCCGATGCTCGTCGATCACCTCGATCCGAAAAAATTCACGTATCTCCCGAACACGGCGGGATGCTTCACCGCCGACGATGCAATAAGAACCCTGCGCCTCGCGCGCGAGGCGGGCGGCTGGAGCCTCGTCAAACTCGAAGTGCTCGCCGATCAGAAAACGCTTTATCCGGAGATGGAGGAAACGCTCAAAGCGGCAAAGCTCCTCATCAAGGAAGGCTTCGAGGTGATGGTCTATTGTTCGGACGATCCCGTCTACGCGAGGAAGCTCGAAGACGCGGGTTGCGCCGCGATCATGCCCCTGGGATCGCTGATCGGATCGGGTCTTGGCATCCTCAATCCGGTCAACATCAGACTGATCGTTGAGCAATCCTCCGTCCCCGTCATTGTCGACGCGGGCGTCGGCACGGCGTCAGATGCGGCGGTCGCGATGGAGCTTGGCTGCGACGGCGTTCTCATGAACACGGCGATCGCTGAAGCGAAGGATCCGATCCTGATGGCGTCGGCGATGAAGCACGCGGTGATCGCCGGGCGCGAGGCCTACCTCGCCGGCCGCATGGCGAAGAAGCGTTACGCCGATCCGTCTTCGCCGCTGGCGGGCCTCATCTGAAGATCAGCGCTTCTTCTTTGCTTCCGCGATTGCGGCCTTGACGTCGTCGGGCCGAAAGCCCGGGATGACTTCAATGAACTCTCCGTCGAGCGACGCGATAATGAAAGTCGGCGTGCCGTCTATGCCGAGTTCGCGCGCCGCCTGGCGATCGCCGTCGATGATCGCTGAATATTCCGCGTTCTTGGCGTCCGCCTCAAGCTTCTTGACGTCGAGGCCGAGCGACTTGGCGAGCCCCTTGATTCTCTCTTCAGTGACGACGCCCGTCTCGTTCAGCATGGCGAAGTGGAGATCGAGATATTTTCCTTGCGCGCGTGCGGCGAGCGCGTAGCGGCTCGCGGCTTCGGATTCCTCGCGAAGGATCGGAAATTCCCGAAATGCGACCTTGACGGACGCGTCGTTCTTGACGAGGTCCCGGACGAAGCTCGCGCTGCGCTTGCAGAAGCCGCAATGGTAATCAAAGAACTCGATGACCGCGACCTTGGCGGTCCCGACATTCTTGCCGGCGACGTAGCCGGATTCTTCGGAAAGAAATTCCGGCAGGTATTTGCGCGCGGCGTCCTTGACGTGGTTCTCCGAGTAGAGGTTGAGCGCCTCGACGATGATCGAGGGATCGTTCCTGATCGTGTCGCGAACGATCTGCTCGATCGCTGCGCGATCAAGATCTTCCGGCGTCGTCGGTTTTGACTGTTGCGCCGAAACGAGATTGGCGGAAATCGCGCCGAAAAAGGCGGCCCCCGCAAGCGCCGCGATGATCCACACACGCTGTTTCACGATGAATTCCTCTCGTCGATTTCGCGGGATCCGGCCGCGCCGATTGAATTTGGTGTCAGTTTGCCTGCGGGTCGGGAACTTCGTCGGGCGCCGGCTTGCGCCTGTCGTCCTTGTCCGGTTTTTCTTCTTCGCCGCGATCGATGGCGCCCGCCGCATCCGCGCCAAGGCTTGCGACGATGATGTCAGTCGCCTGCCGCCATTCCGGCGTTCCCTTTTTGAAGCCGGCGCGGGCGCGCATCGCAAATTGTGCGGCGTCAGGCTTTGCGCCTTCGTGATAACGGGACTCCGCCATCGCGAGGTTGGCGAGCGGCTCCCTGTCGAGCGCGCCGTAGGCGCGCGCGAGCTCGAACCAGCCGAAAGAATTGTCCGGCTCGATGAGGAGCGCTGATCGGAGCGACTTGACCGCCGCGTCGAGGTTTGCGGGATCTTCTGTCGCCGCGAGCGCGCGTCCGTGGTTGATGAGGAGCAGCGCCTTGCCCGGCGCGAGTTCGACGGACCGGTGGTGCGGTTCAATCGATTCAGCGACCCGGCCGAATTCGAACAGCATCTGCCCCTTCAATTCATTGAAATAGGGATTGTCGGGGTGCGTTGCGAGCAGCTTGTCGATTTCCTTGAGCGCGCGCTCGATATCCGCCGAGCGGTAATAAGAGACGGCGCGCGCATAAAGCGCGGGTTCCGATTGATCCGAGAGCGGATATTGGCGCAGCGTCACATTGACGTCCTGCAGGAAGCCCCGGATTTTCGCTTGGATCAGCCTCAGCCGTGCGATCTCTTCCGGCGAGTCCTTCACCTCGAAATAGGGCGAGGCTTTCGCTCGTTCTTCGAGCGCGGTGATGCGCTGCACGGCGAGCGGGTGGCTCTGAAGGTAGGGATTGACCCGCTGTCCATGGATCAATTGGTCGTTCCGAAGCTTCTGGAAGCCTTCAATGAGCCCGGCGCCTGATCGCCCGATCCTTTCTAGGTAGGTCAGCGCCGCCTGGTCTGCGCTCGATTCCTGACCGCGGCTGTAGGTGAGCGCGTTAGCGATGCCGATCGTCTGCCCGAGGCCGAGAATGCCGACGCCGGCGTCGGGCGCGCCCGCCGCAATCGCGCCCGCCGCCAGCACAAGGCTGAGCAGGATGGGCCGCGTCGCGGCGGACAAGGCTTCATCCGAGCGCGCCGTGTGTCCGCCAGCGATATGGCCGGCTTCGTGCGCGATGACGCCCTGGATCTGGCTCGGCGTGTCCGTGATGGTCAGAAGACCGGTATTGACGCCCATGATGAGCCCGCCGGCGAACGCGTTGAATGTCTGATCGCCGATGATCAGAATCTGAATCTGATCCGCTGGCAGGCCCGCCGCGCGAAACACGGGCAAGGAATAATCGTCAAGAAACTGCTCGATTTCGGCGTCGCGCAGGACGGACTGAGCGCTCGCCCCTTGCAGCGATGACAGGGCGGCGACGGCTGCGGCCGCCGTCGCCATGATCAAGCGTTTTTTTGTCGTCATCCGGCAACCCAATACGAAACAACCCGCAGATACAAGAATTGAGCCCTGCGGTGGCGGAATTGTGACCCGATCAAGCGTCGCTGCCGCCTGAGCGGTTAACCGCCGAGCGCCCGGTTCCACCAGCCTTTGCGGGCGGGCTTCACGGGCTCGATCGGCCGCTCTTCGATGCTCGGCTCCGGCTCGGTCGCAGGCGCTATGGCCTCCGGCTCCGCCTCCGCCGCCGCAGGCTGGCGGTCCTCGACAGCAGCAGGCGCAGCCGCCATTTCGGCCGGCTCCTCGATGAAAAGCCCGGCGTCGGCGGTTGCGGGCTCGACGCTATCTGCTTCCGGCCACAGCGTCTCGCCGCGATCGTTGAAGGGCTGCTCGCCGTCCTCGATCGCAGTCAGGTGAGGCTCGCCGCGCTCGCCCGCTTCATCGGGACGCCGACCGCGCCTTCCGCCGCGGCGCCCGCGACGGCGCCGTTTGCGCGGGCGTTCTTCATCGCCGCCCTCTTGTCCGTCCGCGGCGCGAATTTCCGCCTCGCCGTCTTCCGCTTCTTCCTCTTCTATTGAAACAGAAGGAGCCGCCCCTTCTTCCGCGCGCGCGGGCGCGCCGTCGCGGCGTCCACGCCGACGCCGGCGACGCTTGCGGCGCCCCGCCTCGGCCTGTTCGCCGCTCTCGGCTTCAATCTCAGCCGGCTCCTCTGCATAGGTTTCTTCTTCCGGTTCGACGTCCGGTTCGATCGTCTCCGTCGTGTCGGCGCGAACGACCGCAGCTGTGGGTTCGATCTCCTCGCGAACGCCCGCCTTCTCGATTTCGAAATTGTCGCCCGCTTTCGCCGGGTCGGCCGTCAGTTCGACCGATACGCCATAGTCAGTTTCGATGCGGCGCAGCCATTCGCGCTTGTGGTTGAGGATATAAAGCGCAACGTCGAGCGCCGCCCTGATCTGCAGGCTTCCCGCCTTGCTCGATATCGCTTCATTCTCGGCGGCCCGGAGGATTCTGAGCGCCGCCATCTCGTGCGAGCGCACCGCGCCGGCGCCGCCGCAGGTCGGGCAGACATGCGTCGTGCCGTCGACGATGCCGGACCGGCGGCGCTGCCGCGACATCTCAAGAAGGCCGAATCCGGAAATGCGTCCAAGCTGGATGCGCGCGCGGTCGGTGCGCAGCGCATCCTTGAGGCGCTTTTCAACTGCGCGATTGTTGCGCCCTTCCTCCATGTCGATGAAGTCAATGACGATGAGACCGGCAAGGTCGCGCAGCCGGCACTGGCGCGCAGCCTCGTCAGCCGCCTCTAGATTGGTGCGAAGGGCGGTCTGTTCGATGTTGCGCTCGCGGGTCGACTTTCCGGAGTTGACGTCGATCGCGATCAGCGCCTCGGTCTGGTTGATGACGATATAGCCGCCGGATCTGAGCCGCACGGTCGGGCGGTACATGGCGTCGAGCTGGGATTCGACGCCGTATTTCAGGAAGAGAGGCGTCTTTTCCTTGTAAGGCTGCACGTTCTTCGAATGCGACGGCATCAGCATTTTCATGAAGTCTTTAGCTTCGCGATACCCGCCGTCGCCTTCGACGAGCACGGCGCCGATGTCCTTGTCGTAAAGGTCGCGAATCGCGCGCTTGATGAGGCTCGCCTCTTCATAGATGAGGCAAGGCGCGATCGACTTCAGCGTCAGCGTGCGGATGTTTTCCCAGAGCCTGACAAGATAGTCGTAGTCGCGCTTGATCTCGGCCTTGGTGCGCTTGGCCCCCGCTGTGCGGATGATGAGGCCCATGCCGTTCGGCACGTCGAGGCCGTCGACGATCCGGCGAAGGCGCTTGCGATCGGCTGCGACCGGAATCTTGCGGGAAATGCCGCCGCCGCGCGCCGTGTTCGGCATCAGCACGCAATAGCGTCCGGCGAGGGAGAGATACGTCGTCAGCGCCGCGCCCTTGTTGCCGCGCTCTTCCTTCACCGCCTGAACGAGCAGGATCTGGCGGCGCTTGATGACTTCCTGGATCTTGTAGTTGCGCAACAGGCGCGCCCGCTTGCGCCGGGCGTCCTTGTAACGTTCAATCAACTGGCCGCGCGTCAGCTTCGCGAGCGATTCATCGATCGGCTTGCGCGCGCGTTCCGGCTGCGCTTCGTCGTCTTCCGTCTCTTCGTCATCATCATCGACGTCGATGTCGTCACTGGCGGCTTCAGCGCCCGCCTCGACGATTTCGACCGGCTCGGGCCTGTCAGCGTCGCCCTCTTCGTCCGCGTCGAGCGCATCTTCTTCAACGCTTTCGCCGCCGAGATCCGCGTCCGCGGCGTCGGACGCCTCAGTCGCCTCGGCGGACTCGCCGTCAGTTTCCGGTTTTGCTCCTGCGTCCTGATCTTCGCTGAAATCGCGTTCGCCGCGAGCCTCGCTCGCCGCCGCGTCTTCCTTGTTCAGGACTTCGTCGATCGCTTCGAGACCGCCGTCATCGTCATCACCGTGGTCGGTCATGTTGAGCGCGGCGGCGATCGCAGCTTCTTCGGCTTCCGCTTCCTGGATGAGGCGGCGGTCAGAGACCGGGATCTGGTAGTAGTCGGGGTGAATTTCGTTGAAGGCGAGGAAGCCGTGGCGATTGCCGCCGAATTCGACGAACGCCGCCTGGAGCGAGGGTTCGACCCTCGTCACTCTCGCCAGATAAATATTGCCGCGAAGCGGCTTTCGGGTCGCCGACTCGAAGTCGAAATCTTCAACCTTGCCGTTGTGAAGCACACAGACGCGGACCTCTTCGGAGTTCGCCGCGTCGATAAGCATTGTCTTTGTCATTAAAGTCTCTTGCGCAGCGGCGGCTTCTCGCCTGTCCGCTGTCCTGATTGGGGAGCGGCGGCCGCAACGCAGCGCGGAGGCCGGTCCCGGTCGGGACCGCTATTCCAGACATTGCGAGTTCAAGCGCCATATCGCTCTAGGTTCATCCATGCCGCAACCGGATGGCGCGGCGGTTAATTACTCTTTCCCGACGCCATGGCGCCCGGAGAAGCCTTTCAACAGCCGACCAGCCGTTCATGCGGCCGACCGACCAATTTCCGCCGGGTCCGAAGACGGCCCCATGCGTTCTCGCGGCTCGCAGGCCGGGAAATCCCGTCCGCGCCGCATCCATCCATTCGCAGGACCATCCCGCGAACCGAAATTCCCGACGTGATATGGGCGCCGGCGGCGCCAATTCAAACCACGCTGAATCGACACTCTAATAGCACGTGGAAAAAGAAAAGCGATGGTTAACGCCGACTCGCTCTCTGATGGCGTCTGGCCTATCGGGTAACTCGGTATTAACGAAGGGGCGCGGACTATTTTCCGAAAGGCCGGAACAGCAACGGTGAGCAGCGGCGTGTTGGGAGTTATTGCCAATAAAATCAGAGGGTTGGCGGCGTTTGTCGGGGCGCTGGCGGCGTTCGGCGCGATCCCGTCCGGCGCTGCAGCGGCTGATTTGATCGATGTCCGGTTCGGCGTGACCTCTGCGGCTGAAACAAGAATTGTCTTTGATTCCAATGGGTTGCTGGAATACGAGCTTGCCGCCGGCGGTCCGGGCGAACTCGTCGTCAGCTTCCGATCGGCGACGCTTGCGAAGGCCTTCGCGACCAGCGGCAAAGGCGCAGGACATGTCAGCGCCTTCGCGGCGCGCCGGACAGGTTCGGGCGCAGCGGACGTGACGCTGAATTTGAGATCGGCGGTGAAGCTGAAGGAAGCGTTCGCCATCCCGCCGAGCAAGGCCAATTCGCGCCACCGTCTCGTCATCGATCTTGCAAGCGCCAAACCCGGCGAGCTTGCGGCCAGCCTGCCGCCGAAAAAATACGAGAGCATCGCCGAAGTCATCAAATCCGTCGCCCCGCCGCCGGCCGCGGCCGCAGACGCGAAACTGGCGACGGCGCCGGTCGCAGCGGAGGAGCTTCCGCCGGTTGCGGCGCCGGCGCGTCTTCCAGTCATCATCATAGACGCCGGACATGGCGGCTCGGACCCCGGCGCCGCAGGACCCTCGGGAACGAATGAAAGCGCCGCAACGCTCGCCGCCTCGCTCGCGCTTGCTGAAATCCTCAAGGAAACCGGGCGTTACGAGGTCGTCCTCACCCGCTCGAAGGACGTGCGCCTCGCGCATGAGGAGCGCTCGCGCATCGCCCGCGACGCCAAGGCGGATCTCTTCATTTCCCTGCACGCCGACGCCCACTCCGACGCGAAGGTCCGCGGCGGTTCCGTCTACACGCTTTCAGATGAGGGGACCGAACGCTCGGCGCGCGAGGCGCTCGCGCAAGGCAATTATTTCGTGTTCGATCTCGACATCGGCGAGGCAGACCCCGAAGTCGGCGGGATCCTTTACAACCTCGCGCAGCGCAAGACCGGCAATGAATCCGACCGCTTCGCCGAAATGCTGATTTCCAACCTCGCAGGCGTCACCCCGCTTCTCAACAACACGCATCGCCGAGGCAATTTCCGCGTCCTTCTCGCGCCTGACGTGCCGGCGGTCCTCCTCGAACTTGCCTTCATTTCGAACAAGAACGATGAGGCCAATCTTGGGTCAGCAACCTGGCGCAGAAGGTCCATGGGTGCTGTCGCGTCCGCGATCGACGCCTACTTCAAGCAGCGGTCGGCTGCGTTGCACGCCAGCAATGCGCCGGCGGCCGCTGAACGCTGAGGCTCGATTTTGCAACGGGTTTTCGCGTATAAGCGCGGACAAGGCGGCCTCCAAATCACCGCATTTGCCGGGGAAGTTGCCCACTGTTGCGGCGCCGAGCGTTTTGAGGGCGAGTAATGTCTGAAGATCTGTTTGCTGCTGAGCCGACCGACGAAAATCTGCGGGCGCCGGTTCGGCCGATCCGCGCCGCTATCGGGCGCCTGCCTCTCGCCGTAAAAATTATCGGCGCCGTCCTTGCCGGCGGCGTTCTCCTTTCGCTGCTCGCGATCGGCGCGTTCGGCGTTTACATGTTCAGCCTCAGCCAGGATCTCCCTGATTACGAAGTGCTGGCGGAATATGAACCGCCGGTGACGACGCGCGTTTACGGCAATGACGGAACGCTGGTCGCGGAGTTCGCGCGCGAGCGGCGTCTTTTCGTTCCGATCGAAGCGATGCCCGACCTCGTCAAGGACGCGTTCGTTTCCGCCGAAGACAAGAATTTTTATGTGCACGAAGGGCTCGACTTCAAAGGCATCGTGCGCGCTCAGATTTCAAACGTCGGAAACTTGATCCGCGGCCGGCGCCTTGAGGGCGGGTCGACGATCACGCAGCAGGTTGCGAAGAATTTTCTTCTGTCGAGCGAACAGAAGATCGAGCGCAAGATGAAAGAATGGCTGGTGACGCGCCGCATCGAAAAGGCGTTCACCAAGGAGCATATTCTCGAGCTTTATCTCAACGAAATCTATCTCGGCAACCGCTCCTATGGCGTCGCCGCCGCCGCGCTCAACTATTTCGACAAGTCGCTCGATGAACTGACCGTCGAGGAAGCGGCCTATCTCGCCGCCATTCCGAAGGGGCCGAGCAATTATCATCCCGTCAACAATCATGATCGCGCGGTTCAAAGACGGAACTGGGTTATCGGCCGGCTCCATGAAGACGGGAAGATCAGCGAAGAGCAGATGACGACGGCGCAGGCGCAACCGCTCAACGCGCATATCGCGCCGCCGCTCGGCGCCCGCGACTGGGCGTCGGAATACTTCGCGGAAGAAGTGCGCAAGCAGATTGCGGAGCGTTACGGGACCGACGCTCTTTATGACGGCGGCCTTGCGGTCCGGACGACGATCGATCCGCGCTTCCAGAAGGCCGCAGGCGCCGCGCTCCGGCGCTGGCTGATCGAATACGATCAGCGTCACGGCTGGCGGGGGCCGATCTCGTCGATGGCGGTCAACGAAAATTGGGCGAAAGAACTGGCGGACGTTGAAAAGACGCTCCTCGACAACAAGCGCCTCTCGATCGACCTCGAGCCCTGGAAGCCTGCGCTCGTCCTTGAAGCGAAGGCCAAGTCGGCGAAGATCGGTTTTGCAGACGGGTCGGAGGGGACGATCGCGCTCGCCGATCTCCAATGGGCGCGCAACTATAAATCCGTCGACGCGGTCGGGCCGGAAATCGCTTCCGTCGGCGAAGTGGTGAAACGCGGGGACGTCATCTATGCCGAGGCGCTTGAGAAGGAGGGCGCCTACGTCCTTCGTCAGCCTCCAGCCGTCAACGGCGCTTTCGTTGCGATCGATCCGCACACGGGCCGCGTTCTTGCGATGGTCGGCGGCTTCTCCTTCCATATGTCGGAATTCAACCGGGCCATTCAGGCCAAACGTCAGCCCGGATCGACGTTCAAGCCGTTCGTTTACGCAACGGCGCTCGACAGCGGCTACACGCCGTCGAGCATTGTCCTTGACGCGCCGTTCGTTGCGCCCGGCGTCGACAGCTGGTGGAAGCCCGGCAACTACGCCGAAGGCCGCTTTTATGGCGAGAGCACGCTTCGGCTCGGCATCGAACAGTCGCGCAACACGATGACCGCGCGCCTTGCGCAGGATCTCGGCATCGGCCGCATCGTCGATTACGTCTCGAAATTCGATCTTTCCGACAACATGCCCCGGGAGCTCGCGATTTCGCTCGGTTCCGGCGAGACGACATTGATGCGGATCACCGCCGCCTATTCGACATTCGTCAATGGCGGAAAGCGGGTTCATCCCTTCGTTGTCGATCGCGTTCAGGATCGCGACGGCAAGACCGTGTTCGTCAACGACGCGCGCGAATGCCCAAGCTGCCGCGATCAGGTTTGGGCCGAACAGGCCGAACCGCAGCTCGCCGACAGCCGCGAACAGCTGATTGATCCGCGCACCGCCTATCAGATCGTCTCGATGCTTGAAGGCGCGGTCGCGCGCGGCACCGGCACGGCGGTCAGGAAGGTCGTCGACAAGCCGATCGCCGGCAAGACCGGCACGACCAACGATTACAAGGACGCCTGGTTCGTCGGATTTTCTCCCGATCTTGCGGCGGGCGTCTTCGTCGGTTTCGACATGCCTCAAACGCTCGGCCAGGGCGAGGCGGGCGGGCGCGTCGCCGCTCCTGTCTTCGGCGACTTCATGGCCGAAGCGCTCAAAGACCAGCCCGGAATTCCGTTCCGAATTCCCTCCGGCATTCGCCTTGTTCGCGTCAATGCGAAGACCGGCCGGCCCGCGGGCCCTGGCGATCCCAACGTTATCCTCGAAGCGTTCAAGACGGAGGATTCCCTCTCGACGTCGCCGAGCGCCGACGATCTCAATCTCGATCCCTTGAGCGCGACGCCCGTTGATCCCTCGCAGGCGCCGGTTCAATCGTCAGTGGACGACCTCAACGGGCTCTATTAAAGAGCCGGGACGCCGCCGATGCGCGGCGAGGCCGATTTGAGATTGCTGGAAGCGACATGCGCACCGATATTGAATCCCTGTCCGAGCAGATCAAGCAGTCGCTTGCCCTGCTGAGGAGGCGTCTTTGACTGGGATCGGGCCAAAGCGCGTCTCGACGAACTGAACGCAAAAGCGGAAGAGCCTGACTTCTGGAACGACCCGCAATCGGCGCGCAAGCTGATGCAGGAGCGGACCTCGCTCGAAGGTCAGATCAAGGCGATTTCCGAAATCGCGGCGGAGTGCGAGGACCTTGAAGGCCTTGCCGAGATCGCCGCGGCCGATGGCGATGAAGCGGGCGCTGACGACATTCGCGCGCTGATGGAGGCGCTCGCCGAACGCGCCGCAAAAGCGGAAACGGAGGCGCTCCTTTCGGGCGAGGCTGACGCCAACGACTGCTATTTTGAAATTCACCCCGGCGCTGGCGGCACCGAATCGAACGACTGGGCGGCGATGCTTTTGCGGATGTATCTCCGGTGGGCGCAAAAACGCGGCTATTCCGCGGAAGTGATCGACCAGCAGGCGGGCGAAGAGGCGGGCGTCAAATCCGCTTCCGTCAAGATTTCCGGCCATAACGCCTATGGCTGGCTGAAAACGGAATCGGGCGTTCATCGCCTCGTGCGCATTTCGCCGTTCGATTCAAACGCGCGCCGGCATACGTCCTTCGCCTCGATGTGGGTTTATCCTGTCGTTGATGAGACAATCGAAGTCGACGTGAAGGAAAGCGATTGCCGCGTCGACACATTCCGCGCATCGGGCGCCGGCGGCCAGCACGTCAACAAGACAGACTCTGCGATCCGCATCACGCACATCCCGACCGGCATCGTCGTTCAGTGTCAGAACGAGCGCTCGCAGCACAAGAATCGCGCAACCGCCTGGAACATGCTTCGCGCGCGTCTCTACGAGCTTGAACTCCAGAAGCGCGAGGAGGCGGCGAAAGCCGTCGAAGACGCCAAGACCGATATCGGCTGGGGCCACCAGATCCGCTCCTATGTCCTGCAGCCTTATCAGATGGTCAAAGACCTTCGAACGA
>JBMOOR010000114.1:0-2132 GCA_049324555.1 Pseudomonadota bacterium
GCGGCTGGCAGACGTTCACACTGCTCGTCAAGAACGAGCCGTTCACGCCAGACGAGATCGCGCGGCTCCGCGCCTTCCTCACCGAGCGCTCCTTCGACGCCGGCTATTATCCCGGCATGCGCCGCGAGGAGGCCAACCGATACAACGTTCTCGATGCGCCCTACTTCTTCGACGGCGCCACAGCCCTCCTCGGCGAGAACCCCCGCGCCTTCATGGCGGACTACAAATTCAATCTCCGCCCCGCCACCGACGACCGGCCCTATTTCGACAATTTCTTCAAGTGGTCGAGCCTGCCCGAGCAGCTCGCGCTGCACGGCGAAAGCGGCTACCCGCTGGCCGAACGCGGCTATCTCATCCTGCTCGCCACACTTGCCCAAGCACTGCCGATCGCGCTTCTGCTCATCGTCGCGCCGCTCCCCTTCCTGCGCCGCAGAGCAAGCAGCGGCCGCACGCGCGCGCTCGTCTATTTCGCCGCGCTCGGGCTTGCCTTCCTCTTCATCGAAATCGCCTCGATCCAGCGTTTCGCCCTGTTTCTCGGCCACCCACTCTACGCCGTCGCCCTCGTGTTGGCCTCGTTCCTCATCTTTGCTGGCCTAGGCGCAGCCGCATCAGGCGCGGCCGCACGCTTTTTCGCGAAGCTTGCGCCCGTGCCGCCGATCATGCTGATCGCCGCCGGTGTCGCCGAGCTCGCAATCATCTACATGTTCGCATTGCCGTCCCTGTTCGATGGGCTGCTGGCCGCGGCCGCATGGATCAAGATCGCCGTGAGCGTCGCGCTGATCGCGCCGCTTGCGTTCCTCATGGGCATGCCGTTTCCGCTCGGGCTCGGCGCGCTCGCAAGCCGCGAACCCGCGCTCGCACCCTGGGCCTGGGGCATCAACGGTTGCGCGTCGGTCTTGAGCCCGGTGCTCGCGACTCTGCTCGCCATCCATTGGGGCTTTTCCGTCGTCATAGCACTCGCCGCCGGCCTCTACGGCGTCGCCGCCGCAAGCGCGCCGCGTCAAGCTTGATCGCGCGGCTCGACCGCTGCAGCGGCACATTTAGCTCGGGCAGCGCGCATCTGGCTCCGCGCGCTGAAAGCGCCATTCCATGGACTGATCGGAGCCTTCGCCTCCATCAATCCGCGCCGTCATCACGCCACCGTCGCGCTCGTAGGTGATGCGCCGGGGAAAATCGTGCGCCGGGTTCTCGAACACGGCGCGCTGATCGGCATGGCTCGTCAACACGAATTCGGTTGGCGGCGAGCGCCCGTTCGGCATCGAATAGTACGCGATCTCTCCATTCGCGTTGGCGGCGATGCGCAAGAACTCGTATCCGCCGCTGCTGAGATTTGCGCCGAGCAGCGTATCGCGCCCCGCGCCGATCCAATTCTCAGCGATCTCGCCCCCCTCGCACGCCAGCCAATAGCCGCTCATCCAGTCCGGCATCGCCCGATCCGGGCCCTGCGCCGTCGCGCCACATGCGCTCAATGCCAGCGCCGCGCCCACAATCGCAAATCGCAAACTCGCCTCCCCGTCGCGAAACCAAAGCTCTAGCGTGGGACGCCTAGCTCTTCTTGTAAGATTCCGGCGCCGCCGCCAGCGCCTTTGCGAGCCCAAGGCGTTGGGCCGCCCATTGTCGTGATGAAACGCCAAGGAAGCGACGAAAGTCCCGCGCCATCTGCGGCTGGTCGAAATAGCCCGCCGCAAGCGCCGCTTCGACCCACCCCGGCGGTCCCGGTCTGTCGATCTCATCGAACACGCGCCGAAATCTCAGCACGCTCTGAAATTGTCGCGGAGAGACCCCTACCTCCGCTTTGAACTTCCGCTGCCACTGTCGTTCCGACAAATCCTCCGGCGGCGCGATGTTCTCGCCCGCGAGCATCGCCTCGACAGCCGATCGCACGCGTGCATCAATCTCGCGCCCTCGCACGCGCGCTTCGACGTAGTCTTGAGCTCGCTCCGCGGCGACGTCGAGATCATCGCTCGACCCGATCGCTTTCGACGCCTCTGCGTCTCGCAGCGCGATGCGCCGGTTCGTCATCGTGTCGGCGGCGACGCCGAGAAACGCCCGGCCGGCTTCCGGCCTGAAGCGCACGCCGACAACGGCGACTTGGCCCGTCGCCTGCAACGTCAGCGGCTCGGTGACTTGCC
>JBMOOR010000115.1:0-18834 GCA_049324555.1 Pseudomonadota bacterium
AGCGCGAAGACCGTCGTGACGGCTTCGTTCTCGACCTTTTTGACCTTGATGTCCTTGTCGAAAACCTTGACGCCGACATCCTCGCCGCTCTCTTCGCCGTAGACATAGAAATAGTCCTCTTCGCCGGCCGATTCTCCTTGCGCGATCGACTTCTGCGCGAGCGAGCGATCGGAGACGCGGTAGACCGAGACGTTGATCTTCTCGACATTGACGGTTTCGATGCCGAGGCCGTCAGCCTCAAGCCGCGGCAAGACGACGCCGTCGCCGACGAAGCCGACATAGGCGGGCTTGTCGCCGAAGGCGATCGTCAGCTCGACCGGACGCTTCAGTTTTTCGCCTGATTTCGCCGGAGTTCCGGCGCGCACCCGCGCCTTATACTCCTTGTCGAATTCGAGGCCGGCGATGCAAAGGCTCGATCCCGCGACGCTGACCGCCGGCTTTATCGCCGGCGTCAATCGGACGTAGTCGGCGTAATTCGTCTTTCCCGACGCATCGAGTTCGCGCGTAAACTGGAGGCACGCGCGAGGGGTCTCGCCATTCGTTTCAAGGATGAGCCGGCTATAGGCGAAGTCTTTGGCTTCGGCGGCCTCGGCGCGCGGCGCATCCTCTCCGCGAAACTCCTGGAATGGGCGTCGGGATGCTTCCTCGCCCTCGCGGCCTGCGAATATGCCGCCGTCGCGCGCGGCCGACGGCTCCCGGTCGATAAACTTCCCAAGAAGGACCCCGCTCGCGAAAGCGATCAGAATTCCCCCGGCGATGGCGATTGTCTTGTTTCGGTCCATTCCCCAGCTCCCTCAAATCCCCGCCCGGCGCCCCGCAGAATTGCGGCGAGTTCGCCAAGCCGCCGAAAACCGGATTTATCATTTTTCCGTCCGGCGCTTTCGGCGCGACCTTAACCAAACTTATGGCGTTTCAGCGTCCAAAAGAAACAGATTCCGGGGCGTTCCGCGGGCGGAACAGACATTTTTCCGAATTGCAATTCGGACCGGTATCGCCAGAGCGAATTTCACGCGCTTTGGCGCGCAAAATTCGCTCAAGACTCAAGGTTTAGGGCGTTTTCTTCGATCAACCGGATTCCACTTGATCGGAAAACGCCCTAGGAAGGTCCTCGCCGCGGCGCCCAACGGGCGAAAGTCTCCGTAGCTCAGGCGGATAGAGCACCAGATTCCTAATCTGGGGGCCACAGGTTCAAGTCCTGTCGGAGACGCCGCGCCGCGCTGGCGGCCGTCCGGCTCAATTCTTGAATGAGGCGAAGGCCTTACGCCTCTTCGCCCGCTCGTCCGGGGGCGGACGGGCGCGCTCAACCGGACGTGCGACGCATCCGGACGGATCATGCGCGACGCGCTTTTACTGGCGGTGATTTTCGGCGGGCTCCTTGCGACGCTCCGCCACCCCTTCGCCGGCATGATCCTCTGGGCGTGGTTCTCGCTCGCAACCCCGCACCAGCTCGCCTTCGGCGGCTTCGGCCTGCCGCTGAACCTCATCATCGCCGCAACGACGATCGTTTCCATGATCCTTCACGGCGAGGTCGCGAAATTCCGCCTCGACGCCGTCACCTTCTGGATGATCGCCGTTGCAAGCTGGCTCTTCATCGCGCAGGGAAATTCGCTCGACCCCGCAAACTCCGCCGTCTTCTTCGACCGTTTCATCAAGACGCTCGTTTTCGCGATCCTTTGCGCGCAGACGGCGACGACGAGACTGCGCGTTCATGCGCTCGTGTGGATGTTCGTCCTGTCGATCGGCTTTTTCGCGGCGAAAGGCGCCGTCTTCACCATCGCGACGCTTGGCGAATATCGCGTTCAGGGCGCGCCCGAGACGATCCTTGAAGACAACAATCACCTCGGCATCGCCATGGCGACAATGCTGCCGATCATCCTCTATCTTCGCGGCGCAGTCGCAAGGCCGCTCATGCGCGCCGCGCTCGGCGCGCTGTTCCTGATGACGATCATCTCGATCATCGGCACGCAGTCGCGCGGCGCCTTCATTTCGCTTCTCGTCTTCGGCGGATTTTTCTGGCTGCGGTCAAAGCGCAAGCTCGCGATTCTCGCCGCCGGATTGCTGGCGATCCTCCCCGCAGTCGCGTTCATGCCGTCGAAATGGACCGAGCGCATGACGACGATTACGGAGGCGACCGAGGATGCGTCCTTCATGGGCCGCGTCGACGCCTGGATCATCAACACGAAATTCGCGCTCGAGCGGCCGCTGACCGGCGCAGGTCTCCGCAATCCCTATCAGCCCGCCCTCGCGATGAAGGTCGATCCCGAGCGGGCGCCTCGGGCCAAGGCCGCGCACAGCATCTATTTTGAAATGCTCGGCGGGTCGGGATTTGTCGGGCTTTTCTTCTATCTCGCGATGCTCGGAACGGCGCTCATGAAAACGATCGCGCTTCAGAAAACGCAGCCGTTGACCGGCAATCGGGCGCAGCAGGAGCGCTTTGGCTATTTTGCGCAGATTTCGCTCGTCGTTTTCGCCATCGGCGGCGCCTCGACGTCGCTTGAAATGTGGGACGGCTATCTGTTGCTGATCGCGCTCGTCGCCGCAACGACACGCCTTGCAAGCAAAACCGATCGGTCTGTTCTCACCGCGCCGCAACGGCGAATGCGCTACAGCTGGCGCGGCCAAGCGCGCGGGGGAAGCCTCGCCCCCGTTCGCCCGGCTATTTGAACATCGACTGGATGGCGGCGACGGTCGACGCGCGCGCGGTCCTCGCGGCGCCGTTAGGCTTCGCGCTCGCAGCATGATGCGCATGATCGCGCCGGTGGGCGTGGAGTTGAACGGGCTCCGCGCCGGAATCGCCACGACCGCCATCGGGACACGAGCACGCCGGTTCGATCTGGATCGTCGATTCATGGATGCCGTAGCGTTCTTCAAGCCGCCGCTTCAATATCTTGAGTGCGTCGGCGGCGACGGCGCCTTCGCGCAGGCGCGCGTGGAGGGTGAGACGGATCTGGTCTGGCGTCAGTTGCCAGATCCGGACGCTATGAATGTCTTCAATCGCGGGAATGGCGCTCGCAAGATCGCCGGTCATCGCTTCGACGTCGATGTCCTGCGGCGCGCCTTCGAGCAGGATATGCGTCGTTTCCCTGAGAAGCTTGATCGCCGATCGCGCGATGAGCGCCGCGACCAGCAACGATAGAATCGGATCGATCCGCATCCAGCCCGTCAGCCAGATGACAACGGCCGCCGCCACGGCTGCGACGGAGCCGAGGAGATCGCTTGCGACATGCAGCATCGCGCCCTTGATGTTGATGTTGCGCTCGCCCGCTCCATGCAAGAGGCGGAAGGCAACGCCGTTGGCGAAAAGACCGAGCGCGGCGATCGCGAGCATCGGCGCCCATGCGACGTCGATCGGCGTGATCGATCTGCGCCAGGCTTCGTAGATAATCCATGCCGTCAGCAACAGGAGCGCGATGCCGTTGACGAACGCTGCAAGCACCTGCGCCCGACGGTAGCCGAAATGCAGCTGGCGATTGGCGGGACGCGCCGACATCCAATGCGCGCTCAACGCAAGCAAAAGAGCGAGCCCGTCGGTCATCATGTGCGCGGCGTCAGCAAGCAGCGCGAGCGATCCGGACAGGATGCCGCCGACGACTTCAACAATCATGAAAACGACGATGACGGCGAAGGCTGCGATCAGCCGCCCGCCGTCTGTCCGGTGCTGCGCGTGCTGGTCGAGCGAATGGTCGTGGCCGCAGTCGGTCATTCCATACCTGTCTGCCGGAACGCTTGCAATATCAATGGACAAACGCGCGCCTACATAAGCGGTCGGCGAGCGTCGCCGCAAGGCGATAATGCGGCGTCATAAATATTTGATGTGGATTGTAGGCAACAAGTCAGCGCCGTCTTAACCGGCGAAGGTGACGTGATAACATATGGGTTGCTAATGTTCGCCGGCCTGCTAGCTGAGAAGGCTCGTTCGCCGGTCCGACCGCTGCAAGGCGGCCGAGGGCGATGTTTTGCAGATTGCGTCTTTAATCAGGGGTGGCGCAAAGAGTGGTCGACTTCAGTGGAATAGCGCCCGGCGTGCTGGCGAGCATCGCTGCGGCCGGAATGAGCACGATAGGCCTGCTGTCCATGGCCGCACTCGGCGACTGGGGCAAGCGCCACAGCGCCTATTTCTCGGCGTTCGCGATCGGCATCCTGCTTGTCGCCGTGCTGTTCCATCTGTTGCCGGAATCATTGAGCTACGAGCCGGCTGCGTGGCAATGGATGCTCGGCGGTTTTCTCGGCATGTCCGCCCTTGGCTTCGGCCTGCGCCTGCTTTCCCAGACAAGGCAGAACGGCCACGGCATCGCCATCGGATACGCCTCGGTCATCGCGCTCGGATTCCATTCATTTGTAGACGGACTGATTTACGAGGCGACCTACAGCGCGGAGGCCTTCACGGGCGGGCTTGCGACCGCGGGTCTCCTCCTCCACGAATTCCCGGAAGGCGTGATCGCGTATTTTCTCGCCCGCGACGCCGGCCTCAACCGCGTGCGTTCGACCATCTGGGCGTTCATCACGGCGTCGCTGACGACTGTCGCCGGCGCGGTCGTTGCGACAAGCTTTATCGCCAATGTCGAAAAGCTTCCGCTTGGCGAGATGCTCGGCGTGACCGCAGGCGGCCTCGCCTACATCATGGCGTTCCATCTAGGGCCGCACGCGAGCCTCACCCCCAACAAGCGCGGTTATCTCGTCGCCAGCGTCGGCATTGTCATTGCGCTTGCCGCAGTCATTCTCCGTCACCCGGGCTGATCGCTATTTGCCGCGGCATCCGGCGATCCCGGCGGCGGGAATGACGCTTCGCCAACCCGTTCCGGATTCGATGCTAAGAATGCCTTGCTCAAGATAGCTTCCGCCTTCAAAGCCGAGACCGAAGCGGACTTTGACGGATGCTTTCAGTCCATCGGCTATATAAGTCTGCTCCTCGAAAACGCCGAAGCCCGAGGCTCCGCTCGATTCCACAACGGAAAGCTTCACGAGCTTTCCGTTGAGCGCGACCTCGCCGCCCTTGCCCGCGATGAAACGGAAGATCGGCGTCGGCTGTGCGGCTTCAAGCGTCCACAGGATCATTCCGCATTCGCCGCCGGGAAGAGCGGAATCTGCGAGAGCGCCGACGACAAGTTCCCCCTCCCCGCTCGCCGGGCCGACGACGGATGCGGAAACGTCCGCATTTTTTGTCGAGGCGCAGCTCGCCGCGCCGAGGACGGCGAGCATGCGCAGGATCCGCCGCATCATGAGCTTAACCCCTTCAGTTGTCCGACCGCCCGATAGGAAAGGCGCGCGCCCTCTCCCTCAAAACCGAAAAGGCGAAGAGCGTCGCCGACCTCCGCGCGCTTTGGCTCGGCCGTCATCGTCATCGTATAGGCGAGATCGGGCGAAATCGAAATGTCGACGCGCGCGCCGCCATCGGCGTTCCGGCCCGCGAGCGTCAGGTTGAGCTTGCCCTCGACGCACTCAATTTCGCCGGCGAGCGGAAATGCTGCGCCGGACCATTGTTTCGCCAGCACGTCGAGCGCGTTTGTCGAAACTTCCGCCCTTTGCGCGCGACAGCCCTTGCGGGTGAGCGCCATCGACTTCGCCCTGAGGCTCGCCGTTCCCTGATAGCGGGCGCCGAAAAACGTGTATTGACGAATGGCGGAAAGGTTGAACTGCGCGGTTGCGTCTTTAAGCTCGACCGAAAAGGACGAAAACGAAATCCGCGCCTTCCCCGCAAGGGCGCCGTTGCTGCTCGAAGCGTCGGCGACAATTCTTCCGGCAAGAAGACCCGCCGGCTCAAGCCTGTACTCGATGTCGCCGATGAGAATGCGGTTGTAGACGACGCGCGACCACTCTCCGCGCCAGATCGATCCTTTTGCGCCGCCGATCGTCAGAAGCGGGGAATTGGCGGTCGCAATCGCCGCCGCAAGGCTCGCCGGCGCATTTGCGACCGCGCTTAAGAGGAATGCCGCCCCGCCCGCAATCCAGAGCGGCCGGTTATCTCGCGAAAATGGCGAGGAGAGCTTCTTCATGGCGCCGTACGGCGAACGAGCGTCAATTGCGCCTGCACCGCCTCCCCCGATGCGCTCCGCGCGATATCGGCTGCGGCGACGGAGACGCCGAATTGTTCCTCGAGCGCCTTCAGCCACTCGAAGAGCTTCGCGGGATCGGCCGCAACGTTCGCTTCAACGCCGCCGTCCTCGCGAGCATTCCTGTAATTCACCTGAACGCCGAATTGCGCGGTCGTTTGCGTCAGGACGTTGAGGATCGGCGTGTCGAGATCGACGCCCGCCGCCGCGGCGATGACGCCCGCATTGACGCTCGCTTGCGATACGAGGCGGTAAAGATCTTCCGCGCGCGCCCGCTTTTCCGACATCGTCGCGCGCCAACCGAGCGCCGGCGAGATGATCAGCTGATAAAAAAGAAGAAGCGCGAGGATCGCGCCGCCGGCGGCGACGAACAGCCGTTCGCGTTCGGACAATCTTTCCCAGAACGCCGTCATTTGACCCTCGCCGACATTTCGCCGATCCAGGCCTCGCCCGCGCGGCGATAGCCCCCGTTGTCCGTTCCGACGAGCCCGTGCGCGTCGAGCGCCGCGCGGAAGGCTTCGATCCCGGCGTCGGAATCGCTCCGGATGCTGAATGCGAATTGTCCCCGCGCGCCGTCGTAGCGGATGCGGTCGATGGCGACGCCGTCATGGCCCTCAAGGCTCGCCGTCAGCCGGCTTGCGAGTTCGAGAAAGGACGCAGCCTGCACGCCATCTGCAAGAATCTGGCGCGAATGCGCGCGGATGTCGCCGCCCGAAAAGGTCGGAAACGCCGATTTGTGCATCGCCTCCGCCGACTTTTCGTAGGTTGACGCGATGCGCCCGTCCCTGATGCCCGCCGTCGCAGCCGAAACGATCGCGGCCGCAGCAAGCCCCGCCGCGAGCGTCGCCGGGCGACGCCAGGGTCCGAGCTTGAACGACTGCGCGGTTTTCCGACGAAACTCTCCGGCGAGGAAATTCGCAGCCGCGCCTTTCGCCGACAGATGCGCGCCAAAGAGCGCGAGCACGTCGACTTCATGCGGCAGCGGCCGACGCTCGATCGGAACGCCCGCCCAGCGGGCGACGCGATCATGCGCGCCGTAAGCGATGATGGCGGCGTCGCCCGCCGCCGCAATGAAGGCGGGCGCAACCGCCTCGGCGAGGTCGCGCTCCGCGGCAAAGCCCGCGTCTCCGCGCGAGGCGATGATGCGGTCCTTGTCGCCGACGAAGACGCACGCGGTTTGCGACCCGCCGATGCAGGCGAAATCGATCGTCATCTCGCTCAAGACGACGCCCGCCGCATCGAAGGCCGCAAGCCAGGACGCCATCAGCGTTTTCGAGATCGCATAAGCGCCGCGCGGAACGCCTGATGACACAATGATATGAAGGTCATCGACCGGCTCGGCGAGTTCATCTTCAAGGAGATAAGTCGCGGCGGCTTTCAGTTTCGCCGACTGCTTCGGCGGCGCCGGGATGGCGCGCATCGCCGCCTGTTCGCCTGAGAGCACGGCGACCATGCGCGTATCAGGGGGCAGCCGCCCGGCGATCAGGGTGAGCGCGGCGACGTTGGCGACGCGCCCCGCTTCGCCGATCACGCCCGCGGCGAAGGCGCCCCAGGCGACGGGATCCTCAGGCGACTGGCCGAGTTTGAAGACTGCAAGGTCGGTCAAAGATCGTCTCCGAACGTCCGCGCGAGGAGTTTCGGGTCCTTGCCCGGGTCCGCCTCGAATAAGAGCGTTTCTTCCATGGCGCTATCGCCGACTTCAAGCATGATCCGCGCTTTGACGTATTTCGACGTCACACTGAAGGTTGGAACCGCAAGCGCGGGGGGAACCGCCGCCGCATCCGAATAGCCGCCGGGCGGGCGCCCCGCGATCGCCGCCCTTATATCCTCGATCGGCGTCGCCCCGCCGAGTGCGGCGAAGACGACCGGCGCATGCTCATCCCTAACCATGTTGACGTTAATGGGCGGTTGCCCCGCCGCTTCCAGCGCACAGAGATAAGGGCGGAGGCGCCGGTAAAGATCGCGCGAAACGCCATCCATGGCGCGGAGTTCGGAAATGGAGGCGATCGGCCGTCCCGCCGTGCGATAGGGCGTCGGCAGCGCGGTGTAGAAGCCGTCCTCGGCGCCTTGCCCTTCGGGCGTCGAATCGGAATCCATGAAATCCGCAGCCACTTCGGCGAGCTTGTTCGCCTCGCCCGACCCGAGCCCGGTCTGCTCCAGGAGGCGGACGAAATTGTCCATGCCGGCGCGATTGGCGGAATAGGCTCCCCCTGATTCCGCTACAAGATCGTTGACGTTGAAACAGCCGGTCGCGTCTTCAAAAATGATCGAACCCTTGCCGTTTTCGAACGGCACTTCGATCTGGTCGGCGAAGAGCCCCTCGCCTGGCGCCATTTTGGGCGCCGGATTGGGCGTCGCCCGCTTAATGATCGCTGCGGCGATTTCTTCCGCAGCCGCCGCGCGCCAGAGAAGTTCGGCGCGTGAGCGCTCGCTCGATGCGCGCCGCACGCCCTTCGTCACAATGTTGGTGATCGAAAGGAGAATGAATGACAGCGTCGCAACGAGAAGGAGGACGACGATGAGCGCCGCGCCGCATTCATCTTTGCGCTGATGAGAAACGGCGCGCATCATCGTCCGATTTCTCCAAGCCAGAACAGCTGTTCAAGCTCGCCGAAGCGCTCGGTCGTGAAAGTCAGGCGGACCGCTTTCGGCGGATCGCTCCCGCCGACCGACGGCCAGAGCCCAACCCATGTCAGGCGCCCGCTCGTCTCACCGGAATAAAAGCTGATCGACGCCGATTTGAGTCCGTCGATCAGCACACGGTCCGTCCGTTTCTGGTCGCGCGCATCATCGAGATAAGGCCGGACGCGGCGGACGAGCGCCTCGCCGATCATCAGGTATTCAACCGCCTGCAGGCTCGAACGCGGCGCGCGATCTTCCGGATTGGTCCAGCCGCGCCGGACGAACGCCATCAAGAGCCGTTCGCCTTCCTTCGGCGGGCGGAATGTGAGGCCGTCGCCGCCGAGGAATCTCGCGGGGTAGGAATTGCCGAATTCGTCGCGCACGGTCCGCGGCGCGAGCTGGGCAAGGTCCTGTTTCAGAATCAGCCGCGCGATCTGCATATCGCGGATGTCCTTGTCCGCGTCTTCAAGCTGCTCGCGCCCTTCAACGCTGAGGCGGAGCGCGTAGACCGAAGCGCCCGAGATCATCGCGAAAATGAGGAGCGCGATCAAAAGCTCCGGCAGGGTGAGGCCGCATTGGCTTTCCCGGTTCATTCCGCGGCCCTCAGCGTATCGACGCGGGCGAGCACTTGCGCGTCGCCGGCGCGCGTCACCGAAATCTCGACACGGAGGAGCTTCTCGCCAGCTTCGGTGACGACGCGTTTTGCGATCCATATGCGTCCCGCCGCCCCGATCTCGGTTTCTTCCTCGCCTTCCGCCGGCGGCGTCGCGTGGAGAAGCATCTCTGTCGTCTGATTGTCGGCGATGACGCCCGCAACGAGACGCTCCTGTTCGAGCGCCGTAAATCGCGCGCTTTGCGCCGTCATCGCATAGGCGGCGAGCACAACGCCCGCGAGGATTGCGAGTGCGACGAGCGTTTCGACAAGCGTCATCCCCTCTTGGCGGCGCTTACGCATCCTGCTTCACCGCAACCGCGCTGGCCTCATCGACAGTGACGACAAAGACGCCGTCGGGGCTCGAAAACCGCAAGGAGAACGGCGTCTGCGCTCCAAGCGGATCAAGGCCGATCCGGTGAACGCCTTCGTCCTTGTCCGTGTCCGTCGCCTTTTCGCGTTCTTCGGCGCCAAGCGCGCGCGCATTGTCGTTCGCGGCGTCGTCAATCTCGACCATGGCGACGGAACGCGCGTCAAACCTTGCGCGGCCGAGAAAACGATCGCCGTCAAACGCTGTCCACTCCCCGCCCTTCAGCGCCTCAAACGCATAGCCCGAGGCGTCGATCGAGACGCGCATGACGGCGCCGTTCGCAATCGCTTCGTCCATTGCAAGCTCCATGCGCGCCGCAAAACGCTCGGCGTCTTCGCGAACCGCCGGGCGCGATGGCGGCGCATTGAGCAGCACGACCGCCGACGCGAGCGCAAGGATGACGATCACGACGAGAAGTTCAACGAGCGTAAGCCCGCGCTGCGCCCGGCGCCTCAGGATGCTTCCGACCAATTCACGATGTCCGCGTTGACGCCCTCGCCGCCCTCCTCGCCGTCCGCGCCGAGCGAAAAGATGTCGATCGGGCCGTGCTCGCCCGGCTGGCGGTATTGGTAGGGCTTGCCCCATGGATCGACGGGCACGGCGCGAAGATAGCCGCCGGGGCGATATTGATCGGTGCGCGCATCGCCCGCCGGCGGCGTCACCAGCGCTTCAAGGCCTTGCTCCGTCGTCGGATAATTGAACATGTCGAGGCGATATTGATCGAGCGCGTTTTCAATCGAACCGATATCGATCTTCGCCTTGCGCGCCGCGGCGCGGTCCCGTTCAGGGAGGACGTTGACGACGACGAGCGCCGAAATGAGCGCGAGGATCGAGAGGACGACGAGCAACTCGATGAGCGTGATGCCGCGCTGGCGGCGGCGCTTATTGTTCGGGTCGACCATTAGACGTGGCTCCATTTTGCGTTCTCTCTCATCAGCTCGCGGCGAGGCTGTTAAGCCTCAGGATCGGCAGGAGGATCGAAACGACAATTATCATGACCGCCCCGCCCATGGCGATGATGATCGCCGGTTCAAGGAGGCGAAGCGCGATCGTCGAGGCGGTGTCGAATTCTTCTTCGAGCTGAGCCGCCGCCTTATCGAGCATCAAGGGTACGGCGCCGGCGCGCTCGCCCGCCGCCACCATATGCGTCATCATCGGCGGCAGGACATTGGCGCGTTTGAGCGCGCCGCCAAGCGAGGTTCCCTCGCGCACCATCGTGATCGCACCCTCGATTTTATCGCGCATATGGCTGTTGCCCATCGTGCGCTGCGCGCCTTTCAAACTGTCGAGCAAGGGCGAGCCGCCGGCGAACAATGTCGCCAATGTTCGCGCAAAGCGTGCGCCGTCGAGCCCGCGCAGGAGCTTGCCGAGGAGCGGAACCGTCAAAATCCAGCGGTCGAAAGCAAGTTTGAACGGCGCCGAGCGCATGGCCTGGGCGAACGCCGCGCCGGCGATGACCGCGCCGAGTACGAGGTAGAGGCCGTAGGCGCCGAGAAAATGTGAAACTCCCATGACGACGCGCGTCACCAGCGGCAGCTTCGCATCGAACGTCTGGAACTGCTCGACGATTTTCGGCACGACCTGCGTCATCAGCGCCGTGACGACGAGGCCCGCGACGAGAGCGAGCGCCGCCGGATAGATGAGCGAGGCGATCGCTTTGTTGAGCATCGAGCGGTTTTTCTCAAGCATGGTCGCAAGCCGGTCGAGAACGCCCGAAAGATCGCCCGACGTTTCCCCCGCTGCGACGACGGCGCGATAAAGATCGGGGAAAGATTTCTTGTCTTCGCCGAGCGCGTCAGCAAAACGCCAGCCTTCGAGCACACGCTCGCGCACGGCGAGGAGGCGCTTGCGCGAGCCCTGCTTTTCGGTCTGCAGCGCGACCGCGTTCAGCGCTTCTTCGAGCGGCGTCGCCGCGCCGATCAGCACGGCAAGCTGGCGCGTCAGGTTCACAAGCTCCGTCGAGCCTATTTTCGCCGGAGCCCTCGACGCGGCGGCGCCCGCCTTCTCGCGCGGCGCCGAAATCGACACCGGCGTCAGCTGAAGACGGCGCAGCTCCATGCGCGCAAGCCGCGCGCTGTCCGCATTGACGACGCCGCGGCGCGAGCGGCCGCCGGCGTCGAGCGCTTCATACTCAAACGACGGCATCTTCCTCCTCCTGCCGGACGACGCGGAGGACTTCCTCGATCGACGTCAGCCCGGCAAGAACATGGCGGAAACCGGAAGTCGCGAGCGTATCGGCGCGCCGGAACGCTTGCGCCGCAATTTCCTGTTCGCTCGCATCCTCATGGATGAGACGGCGCAGCGTTTCATCAACGACCATCAGTTCGTAGACGCCGATGCGCCCCTCAAAGCCCGTATGCCCGCAGCGTCCGCAGCCGGCAGGCTGATAAATCGTCGCCTTTTCATAGGGGCCGAGGCCGAGGAGCTTCTTTTCAGCCTCATCGGGCTCATACGCCTCCTTGCAGGTCGGGCAGAGCCGTCTGACGAGGCGCTGCGCAAGGACCGCGGCGATCGTCGATGAAAGAAGGAAGGGTTCGGCGCCCATGTCGCGAAGGCGCGTCACCGCGCCGACCGCGGAATTCGTATGCACGGTCGAGAGAACGAGATGCCCGGTCAACGCCGCCTGGATGGCGATCTCCGCCGTTTCGACGTCGCGAATCTCGCCGACCATCACAATGTCCGGGTCCTGACGAAGGATCGCGCGAAGACCTGTCGCGAAAGTCATTCCGACTTTCGGATTGATCTGCGTCTGGCCGACGCCGTCAATCGCATATTCGACCGGGTCTTCGACGGTGAGGATGTTCCGGCTCGGATCGTTGAGGATCTTGAGCGCGGCGTAGAGCGTCGTCGTCTTTCCTGATCCCGTCGGCCCAGTAACGAGGATGATGCCGTTCGGCCGCTGCAGGGCGAGTTCAAGACGCCTCAAGGTTTCCGCCGGCATGCCGAGCGCGTCGAGATCAAAGCTCGCTTCTTCCTTGTCGAGAATGCGCATGACGACGCGCTCGCCGAAACGCGCGGGCAGCGTCGACACGCGAACATCGATCAGCTTGCCGCCGAGGGAGAGCGAGATGCGCCCGTCCTGCGGCAGCCGCTTTTCGGCGATGTCGAGCCGCGCCATGACCTTGACGCGGCTCGTCAGCACGGGCGTCATCCGCGCCGGCAGGGAAAGGATCTCGCGGAGGACGCCGTCGATCCGGAGGCGGATCGAAAGCGTCTTCTCATAAGGCTCGATATGGATATCGGAGGCCTTGAGCTTCACCGCTTCCGCGATGATCGCATTGATGAGGCGGATGACCGGCGCGTCGTCCTGCGTGTCGAGAAGGTCCGCCGTCGCCGGCAGACCTTCGGCGAGCGCGGCGAGATCGTCCTCGCCTTTTTCAAGCTTGAAATCGTCGGCGCGAATGCCGTCTGCGGAATAGATCTCCGAAAGCCGCCGCTCGAAGGCGTCCGCCGGCATTTCGTCAACGATAATCGGCGCATTGACGACGCGCCTTGCTTCAAGGAGCGCAAAGGGCGAGGGGCGCCCGCGCGCGCCGATACGCGCCGGGCGCGAGGCGGCGTCGAGAACGACAAGGCCGTTCTCTTTGGCGAAGGCGTAACTCAGCCTGACTTTCCGGACTTCAGCCGTTTCGCTCATTGATCCGTCAGGGGCGCCCCGGGGGGCGTTTCTTCCGCGGCGCCCGTCACCTGTTCGATCAGCCGTTCGAGCTCGGTCGTCGGGCGGCCGGTCCTCAGCATTTCGCGCGCCTTGATGTAATCCATCTTCTTCGCGGTCGCCGCAGCGGCGCTCGCGCGGTCGCGGACAATCGTCGGGCGCAGGAACACCATCAGATTGCGGCGCTCGCGCGAACGCGAAGACGACTTGAAAAGATTGCCGGCGATTGGGATGTCGCCGAGCAGCGGGATCTTGTCCTGACCCTCCTGGTCATTGTGATCGACGAGGCCGCCGATGACGAGGATGTCGCCGTCGTCGACAAGCGCCGTTGTTTTGATCTCCCGCTTATTGGTGATGAGATCGGTCGAGGAATCGATGATCTGGCCGGCCACGCTCGACGTCTCCTGGCGGATTTCCAACGTGACCGTGCCGCCTTCGTTGATCTGCGGCGTCACCTCAAGAATGACGCCGACCTGCTCGCGCGAGACGGTGCGGAAAGTGTTGTTGAGATCGGAGCCGACCGCCTCGCCCGTCGTGATCGGAATCTCCTGGCCGACGGAGAGCGTCGCTTCCTGATTGTCAAGGGTCACGATCGACGGGAATGAGAGGACATTCGATTCCGTATCGCTCTTTAATGCCGAGACTACGGCGCCGAACACCGCGTCATCGCCGATCTTGCCGCCAGCGCCGCCGATGAATCCGTTGGTCGCCAGCAACGAATTGATTGCAGTGGTCGCCAACGTGTTGGAAAGCGTTGTGCGCGCGCTGCCGCCGGTCGTCGGCTGACTGCTCCCTTTCAAAATATCCGGATCGAGCAGCAAGGCGCCGGCGGCGGCAAGCAGGTTCGGCCTCACTCCGGAGAAATTCGTCGCCGTGAACGGCACGACTTTTCCATCGGTCGGCGCGAGGAAATACTCAACGCCAAGCGCTTTCGCCGTGCGGTCGGTGATCTCGACGATGATCGCCTCGATTTGCACCTGCGCGCGGCGGACGTCGAGCTGCTGCACGACTTTTCTGAGCGTCTGCTGGATGTTCGCGTCGCCTGAAATGATGACGGAATTCGTCGCCTTGTGGAACGAGATATTGGCGCGCCCTTGCGATGAAACGACAGGCGCGACGGCGCCTTCCGCGGCCGCTTGCGCCGCGACTTCGGCGTTCGCGATCTCTTTCAGAAGTTTCGCCATGTCTTCCGCATCCGCATGATTGAGTGAAATGACGGAAAGATCGGTTTGCGTGCGCCCGATGCGGTCGAGCTCGCTGACGACGCTGACAAGGCGCGACAGGATTTGCGGCTCGGCGCGGATGATGACGCTGTTGCTCGCCGCGACCGGCACGACGGAGACTTTCGACGCCGAACTTGCGCCTTCTTCCGAAATCTCCTGCGCAAGATTGGTCACGACGCGCGCGACCTCCGCGGCTGCGGCGTTTTCAAGCGGAATGGTGCGGTAGACGGTCGTGTCGCGATCAATCTGTTTGAGGACTTCGCGCAGGCGTTCGATATTGTCGGCGGTGTCGACGAGAATGACGGCGTTGCCGGTGCGGACGGGCGCAACGACGCCGCGCTCGGAAATGATTTGCGAAAGATTGGCCGCCGCCTCGCGAGCGTCGACGTGGCTCAGCCGCACGATCTGCGTGACGATGTCGCCGCGCTCGCCGGCGCCGACGGGGCCCGCGGCGCGCGAGCCTTCCTGCACCGGGATGATCTTGTAGCTGTTCGCCGCGATCGGCGTCGCGGTGAACCCGGTGACGCGCAGCGCCGCCTGGAACAGCTCCCACGCTTCGTCCGCGCAGAGGCCGCCGTCCGGGCCCGATTTGATCGTCACCTGTCCCGCGACGCGCGGGTCGATGACGAATTTCTTGCCCGTGCGCAATGCGATTTCATCGACGACGGAACGGATGTCGGCGTTTTCGAGATTGAGCGCCTCACCGCAAGTTTCCTCCTGCGCGGCGGCGACGCCGATCAAGGCGGAAACGGCGCAGGCAAGGCCGCTGAGGCGTCTCATCCGATTTATCCCAATTTTCAACGCGAACCGCTCCGTCCGACCATCGTTTACTGAATGCGCCTCTGAATTCCCCAAGCGCCGCAGCTATCCCCTAAGGCGTCCTATTCCTCCGGCGCGGGCGCCGTTTTCGGCAGCGCGACCGTGATCGGCATGACAACGCCGTCTCGTTCGATGCTGAGCGTGACGGATTCCTTGTTCTGGATCGTCGCGAGGGTTTCGAGCCCCCTGGCGATATCCCTGTCGATCGGCTGGTTGTCAACGGCGACGAGCGCGTCGCCGGGTTCAAGCCCCAGCGCTTCAAAACCTTCGGGATCGTCGGCGGGCTGAAGGACAAGGGTCACGCCGCCGACGGCGTCGATTTGCGGCGTTGCGATGACGAACTGGCCGATCGACGCCATGCCGTCGCCGGCGCTCGCGGCGGATGCGGTCGAAGCGGCGGACGAGACAGCGATCGCTGCGGGAATTTCGCGATTGATGAGACGCAGCGACTCGCGGACGCCGTTTCTAACGATGATCACCTGATCGCGCAGAACGCGCTCGAGCGTGACGCCGCTGGTGATCGCATCGCCGGCTGCAAATCGCCCCTGCTTGTCGTCAGGCGTCTTGATGATCGCCGTGCCGCCCTTGTCGTCAACCCATGTCCCGTGAAGCGTCAGATTGAGCGTCGTCTCCGCGAGGTTTGCGCCCACGTCGGCGACAATCCCGGCGATCGGGGCGCCGGCTGTTCTGAACGGATTGACCGGACCGGCGCTCACCGTTTCCGGCGGAGCGACATTCGGCGCAGGCGCCGCGGGCGGCGGGGCGACCGGGCCAAGCCCCAGCCAGAACAGCCGGCCGAGCAGCGCGCCGATGGCGACAATCAGCAGGACTTCAACGAGGCGGATCGCGCGCGGATCAGCGGCGCGCCTTCGCGTCCCGGGCTTTAAAATTGCGGACAGCCGCTCGCGCACGGCGCCTGCGGCCGCACTTGAAGGCCCGAACCGATCAATCCTGAATACCGCCAAACCCGTATCCGCTCGCATGCCGCGCCGTCCTGGATTGACGGCCAGAAGTCTAGCACTATCAAAAACTAAGCCGTCCGCCCATGGTCCGCGAACAAGCGCCGGCCTGATATCCCAGAATAACAGGCGAGATTATGACAAATTCCGAAATTCCACGTTTTGCCCGGTTTTCGGCCCCTTTCCTGCGCCGCCTGCGAATGGCCCATAGCCGCCTTGCTCCCCAGCCGGCACTGTAATATTATATAATACATTGTAATACGCTGGAAATCGATGACCAAGGAAACAATCACGTTTCGCACCAACCACGATCGCCGCAAGAAACTCGATCGGATGGCGGCGCTGATGAATCGCGACCGCACCTACGTCCTCAACGAGGCGATTGACGCCTGGCTTGATCTTGTCGACTGGCAGGCGCGCCATATCGAGCGCGGGCTTGCGGCCACCGACGCCGGGGATTTCGCCGAAGAAGCGGCGGTCCGTTCGACCTTCGAGCGCGCGCGATCTCGCGCCGGCGCGCGCGCGATCCGGTCGACGGAGCGTTGATCCTTGCAGCTTCGCTTTGCGCGGCCGGCCCTCGCCGATCTTGATGCCGTGTTCGGCTACATTCTGGAACAAAACCCCGCGGCCGCACACGACATGATCGACGCTATCGAGCATGGCCTTGAGGCGCTCCGGCAATATCCTCGACTTGGCCGCGACGGCCGCATCGCGGGAACCAGAGAATTGATTATCGCGGGAACGCCGTTCATCGCCGCGTACAGGGTCGGCCAAGACGCGATCGAAGTGCTTGCCGTCATTCATTCGGCGAGGCGCTGGCCGAGAAAACTTGAATGACGGTCATGCACGCGCACTTCATACTTCTCCATTCATTAGTCCTGATCTCCGGACTGATCCTCGGCAGCTTCCTCAACGTCGTCATTTATCGGGCCCCCTCGATGTGGCGCCTCGTTGACGGCGAGACGCGCGGCGATCTCGCTCGGCCGCGCTCATATTGCCCGGCTTGCAAGGCGCCGATCCCATTCTTTCGGCTTGTCCCACTCGTCAGCTACTTTCTGCAACAGGGGAAATGCGCGGCCTGCGGCGCGCCGATCCCAATGCGCTATCCGATTGTCGAAGCGCTCGGCGGCATGGTCGCCCTCGCCTCTTTCCTCGTCTTCGGAGCGACAGCGGGCGGCCTCGCCGCGGCGTTTCTCGGTTTTGCGCTGATCGCCCTCGCCTTCATCGATCTCGATACGGGTTTCCTGCCTGATGCGATCACTTACCCGCTCATCGCTGGAGGACTTGCCGCAAACGGGTTTGGGCTTTTCGCCTCGATCGGCGAGGCTGTGATCGGCGCCGGCGCCGGCTATCTCGCCTTTCGCGTGATCGGCTTCGGCTATCAAAGACTGCGCGGCAGGGAAGGGCTCGGTCAGGGCGACGCAAAGCTCATGGCCGCCATCGGCGCCTGGGGCGGATGGACGATCCTCCCCTTCGTCATCTTTGCCGGCGCGCTCGCAACGCTTGGCGTCGTCGCCGCATCGAAACTCACGGGGAAGACAACGTCAATGGACCAGCCGATCCCGTTCGGACCCGGTTTATGCGCGGCGGGATTCCTCATCATCCTCGTCGCGCCGAGACTTCTCAGCGACCTTTGAACCGCGGCTTTCGCTTCTGCATCAGCGCTGTGACGCCTTCGCGGCAATCTTCGGACGCAATCGCAGTCTTCTGCAACATGGCCTCGAGCGCCATCGCATTGCGAAGTCCCGCCTGCGATGCGGCGCGAAACGCTCGCTTCGTCAAATTCATCGCGATCGGAGCGCGCTCGGCGAGCGATTGCGCCCAGGCGACCGCATTTGCTGCAACATCCGTAGTCGGAACGACACGATTGACGAGACCGAGATCGAGGCAGCGTTCAGCCGGAATTTTCTCCGCCTCGATCGCCATCTGATAGGCGCGCGCGTAGCCGACCTCCTGCGTCAGCAGCCAAGAGAGGCCGCCGTCGGGAACGAGACCGATGTTGGAGAACGCGCTCATCAGATAAGCATCCTCCGCCATCACGCGAAGATCGCACGTGAGCGCGAGCGACATGCCGATCCCCGCCGCGGGTCCGTTGATCGCCGCAATGACGGGAACGTCCGAGCCCTGGATGATTGCGAGGAACGCGCCGTACTCCGCATTCAGCATGTCTTCGACCGTGCGGCCTCCCGTCGCGTCCGTCACGTCGGCGCCCGCCGAAAAGCCGCGCCCCTCTCCAGTGATGACGATCGCCCGCACCGCGCTGTCCGATGTCGCACGGCTCAGCGCTTCGGCGAGCGCAAACCGCATCTCCTTGTTGAACGCGTTGAGGGATTGCGGGCGATTGAGCGTGATGAGAGCGACGGCGTCGCCGCGCATTTCATAGTTGACGGTCATTGGCTGCCTTTCCCTTGGACGCTGACCGATTGTCGTCGGGCCAGGGCCGCCGGGCAACAGAATGCTGCACATGAAGCAGTCGTCATCCCG
>JBMOOR010000116.1:0-2111 GCA_049324555.1 Pseudomonadota bacterium
GCCGTCTTCCGGCAGCTGCGGGATGAGATAGGTCTCGATCGCCTCACGCATGTCGACAAGGTCAATCGAAAACCTGCTCGACGCCTCGCTCGAGAGAAGACGCTTGACGACCGTCGGCCCGAGCGCAGGCCCCCGCGAGTGGCTGGAGCTTGCATCCCATTCGAAACCTAGAATTCGCGCCTTCATATCCTTCCCTCCAGTCTCCGCCGCATGAGCACGCAAGCGAAATCGGCGCCCGCCATCGGCTGGCGCACCATCGTCACGGGGCGAAAGCCGTGGCGCGCATAGAACGCTTCGGCGGTGAGGCTCGAAACGGATTCGATCTCGGCAAAGCCGGCCGCCGCCGCTTCCTCAAGACTCCTTGTCAGGATAGCGCCGCCGCAGCCGCGATTGATAAAATCCGGATCCGTCGCAAAGTGGCGGACATGGGCGAGGCGCGGGATCATCGCTCCGCCGGGCTTTTCCGCACTCCACCCGCCGCAGGCGACGATCACACCATCGATCTCGGCGACGAAATAGCGGCCCGACGAAAGAAGCCGCGGATTGGCGCGCGTCATCGCCGGAAGCGCCGCCGCCAGCACATCGTCCTGATACCAGCCGCGATAGAGAGAGCTATAGGAAGCGAGAAGAACGCGCGCGACAGCGTCGGCGTCATCCGTTGCGGCAATGCGGATGCTGAGCATCGCCTCGCGCACCTCTACCCCTTCCCCTTCGTCTTCGTCTTCCCCGGCTCGGCGTTCTTTTCGATGAACTCGATGATAAGCCCCGCGACGTCGACGCCGGTCGCCGTCTCGACGCCTTCGAGGCCCGGAGAGGAATTGACCTCCATCACCACAGGGCCGTGATTGGAGCGCAGCATGTCAACGCCGCAGACGTTCAATCCCATCGCCTTCGCGGCGGATATCGCGGTCGCGCGTTCGGCCGTCGTGATCTTCACTTGCACGGCCGACCCGCCGCGATGGAGGTTCGAGCGGAATTCGCCTTCCTTCCCCTTCCTCTTCATCGAGGCGACGACCTTGCCGCCGACGACGAGGCAGCGAATGTCCTCGCCTTGCGCTTCCTTGATGAACTCCTGCACGAGGATGTTGGTGTTGACGCCGCCGAAAGCCTGGATGATCGATTCCGCGGCGCGCTCGGTTTCGCCGAGAATGACGCCGATGCCTTGCGTTCCTTCGAGGAGCTTGATGATGACCGGCGGGCCGCCGACGAGCTTGATCACTTCCTCCGCGTTCGATGTCTTGTGCGCGAACACCGTCACCGGCAGGCCGACGCCCTTTCGCGCCAAGAGTTGCAGCGAGCGGAGCTTGTCGCGTGAACGTGAAATCGCGACTGACTCATTCGCCGGGTAAACGCCCATCATCTCGAACTGGCGTAAGACCGCCGTTCCGTAAAACGTCACCGACGCGCCAATGCGCGGAATGACCGCGTCATATTTCGGAAGGTCGCGCCCCTGATAGAAAACCGACGGGCGATGCGAGGTGATGTTGATGTAGCACTTCAAATGATTGACGACGTCGATCTCATGCCCGCGCGCCTTCGCGGCTTCGACGATGCGCCGGTGCGAATAGAGGCCGGCGTTCTGGCACATCAAGGCGAGCTTCATGGAAATCCCCGATAAGGGTCACCGGCCGAGCATAAATGATCGCGCCGGGTGAATGATAACATTTTTACGCAAGGCGTCGCGCCCGATCAGAAGGCGAAATCCCATGTCGTCGCGATTGGCGAGCGACAGTTCGATCGCCCGTTTGCGCCCTCCTAGACGCAATTCCGTGACGATGACAATCCGTTCCTGCTCGGCGCCGTTGGAGCTTTTGAAAACACGCCTGTCATGGATCGGGGCCGTGCAACGGATTTCCGGTCGGCGCTTGTTCTGGACGGGATGGATGTAAAATTCTACGTGCGGAACGCCGTCGAGCGTCAACTCGCGAATTCGATAGGCGTGAATCGCCGATGTCTTCGCGCCGGTGTCGATCTTGGCGAGAATGCGCTGCTCGCAAAGCGCCGGCAATTCGGCCCATTCGCGCCAGCCGAGTTCGAGAGGGTGCAGCGGCTTCTTGCGCGGACGCTTCATCGGCATTCCAGTCACCCTCCCCTCTCCCGCTTTCGGGAGA
>JBMOOR010000117.1:0-2089 GCA_049324555.1 Pseudomonadota bacterium
ACGGCGCCTGGTGCAAGGCGACGTCGCCAAGCGCGGTCTCTTCCTGCGCCGAACAGCCGTCCGGGGCGCTCTTCTGTCAGTCGGCTTATGCATTGCGCGGGTCGCTCGAATGCAAGGAAAAGGGCCGCGACCTCTGGTGCCGCGCCGATCAGCTTGCGCCGAAGGGCGACGACGCTGCGCGGCTCGAAAGCTACATTATTCGCCACGCCCAGCCGGTCGGCGCCGAGAACCAGGGCTGGCAGGTTGCCGCGGGCGGCACGCGCCTTGAAGAAATCCTGCACGCGCGCACGGCGCGCGGGGCGGGCCTCCTGACGGGACCCGCGTCGGGCGTCCGCGTGACGGCGGGCGACGTCCGGCTCGACGGCAATGTCATTGTCGGCACACGGACGGCCGTCAGCTTTACGAGCGACCACAACGCCTACATCAAGGGCGCAATGACCAATAACGTCATCATCGGCAACGGCGTCGGCATCGCCGCCGCAGGCGGCGCCGCCGATCTTCTGCTGACGCGCAATACGATCCGCTATAACGCCGGCGACGGCGTCAATGCGGACGTCTATGACGGCGTCAAGATCATCGCCAACGAGATCACCGGCAACGAAAACGGCATCTTCCTTTCCGAGAAAGTGCGCATGGCGACAGTGAGCTCGAACCTTGTCGCGAAGAACTTCTCCGATGCGATGCGCGTGTCGAGCGGCTTTTTCGGCGCAGTCGGCGGCAACACTTTCGCCGAAAACGGCGGCTGCACGATCCAGTTCTTCTCGGCTGAACAGAAGATCCTCAACAACGCCGACATCAAGGTGACCGCGTTCCGCGACTTCACGCCGCAAGTCGTCTATGAAGGCACGAACTACGCAGTCGGCAATTCCGGCGACGCGAAGATGGGCAAGATCAAGAAAAGCCGCCGCGACGATGAGCGCGCGCCGGCCGCCCAGTTTGCGTCCTGCAACGCGCCGCTCTGATAGGTGCGATGAATGCTGAGAAAGCGCCCCCGGAAACGGGGGCGTTTTTGTTTGAGGCTCTTGCCGAATGGCGCGCCGAATCGACGCCGACTTGAGCGCGCATTCGCCCTTATGAGGGATGCTTTCTCTCGCGCCGGCCCGCCTCCGAATGCGCTTTGAGGGGCCGACAGGCTCGCCAAGCCGTAGCGCAGGGCGCGAAGGCTGGTGCGGGCGGTCGGGGTCGAACCGACACTCCTTGCGGAACCAGATTTTGAGTCTGGCGCGTCTGCCAATTCCGCCACGCCCGCTTCGCTGACCGTCCGTCAACGGAGCGCGGATAATAGGGGCGCGACTTCTCGGGTCAAGGCGGCCGCGGGTTCGATCAGGCCTTTTATCGTCTCCGCTGGACCATGTCGCCCGACTTGGAAGTCGGACAACATGGTCTAGCCTTTTGTTTCCTCGCGCGTTCTTTCCGAAAACCGCGCGCACTTTTCGGGAACGCGCTCTGATCGTTCCGGCCCGGCTGGGGATGAGGATATCCCAAACTCTTGAATGCTTGCGACGATCCGCCCGGCGCGCTGTCAACAGTCGAAGGCTAATCTTCTCCCGATGTTCAACCTCCTGAAAGATCGGTCGCTGGTCGATCACGCCCTCATTCTCGCTGCGGCGACAAGCGCGGCGCTCCTCGCGGGCGCGCATCTTTTCGAGTCGATCGGCGGGCTTGCGCCTTGCGCGCTCTGTCTTGATCAGCGCGAAGCGCATTGGACTGCGCTGGCGCTGGCGTCTGTCGGGATCGCGGCGGGCGTTGCGCTCAAATGGAAGCGCGCGGCCGCCGCGACGGTCGGCGCCTGCGCGCTCGTCTATCTCGTCAGCGCGGGCCTCGCTTTCTATCATGCGGGCGTCGAGAATCATTTCTGGCCGGGCCCCGCGACTTGCTCGGGCGGCGGCGTCGTCGATCTCGGCGGCGGCTCGCTCGCCGACATCCTTAACGAAAAGCCCGACCTGCCGTCTTGTTCGGAGGCCGCCTGGCGATTGCTCGGCGTTTCGATGGCCGGATACAATCTCCTCATTTCCGCAGGCCTTTTCGCGCTCTGTCTTGTCGCCGCTGTCGGCGCCGGGCGGGATGCAAGGCGCGCCTCACGCACGGC
>JBMOOR010000118.1:0-6757 GCA_049324555.1 Pseudomonadota bacterium
TTCACGACGGGCCGGAATTCGTCATCGGCGACATGATCAGCCCGTTCAAATCCGCCCTTGGCGAGACGTACCGGACGATCGAGAGGCGCCTGCAGCACGCCATTCATCTTCGCTTCGGGCTTCCCGCCGATCTCCCGGAGCCGATCGCGAGGTCTATCAAGCGCGCCGACCGCGCGAGCGCCTTTTTCGAGGCGACGCAGATCGCCGGCTTCGACGTTAAAGAGGCGAATGTCCTTTTCGGTGCGCCGAAAGGCGTTCCGATAACAAAGATCACGACCGAGCCGACCGCCGCGGCGCAGGCGCGCTATCTCGACCGTTTCGCCTCGCTTATGGCCGGGATGGATGGGCGGGAAAGCCGGTAAACTCGCTGCGACTTCAAGCCGGTGTGATCACAGCGTTCTTTCATTGGCAAGGCTCGAGGGCTTATATCGGGGCCATGTTGATTATCTCCTCGCTCGCCGGCGCTGCGGAAGCCTATGTGAGCCGCAAGCCGGAACGCGTCATCTCGCTCCTTTCCGAGGAGGAGGAGGCCCCGTTCTTTCCGGGGCTCGACCCGTCAAGACACCTCCTTCTCTATGTCGACCGGGAAAGCTGCGCCGAGACGATCAACCAGGCGGCGCGCGCCCGCTCGAAAGAGATCATCGATTTCGTCAAGCGTTGGGACGGCGAAGGCGATCTTCTGATCCATTGCAATCGCGGGGTCTCGCGTTCGACCGCCGCCGCCTACATCGTCATGTGCATGAAGGAGCCGGGCGTTCCGGAAGCTGCGCTGATGAAGCGGCTTCGCGCCGCAGCGCCGCACGCCGATCCCTGCCCGCTTCTCGTCAATTACGCCGACGAACTCCTCGGCCGGGACGGGCGGATGACGGACGCCGTCGACGATCTTTGTCCGCCCTGCCCGGCGATCTCGGCGCCGCTCGCCATGGTGAAGCTCGCCGCCTGATTTTTCGTCCGAGCGCCGCTATAGAGCGCCTGTGGGCAAACCCGACCGACATCCGCCGATCGTCATCCTTCTTAACGCTGTCCTTGCGGTCGTCGAGAACGGGCAGCCGAAATCGCTTTGCGTCAAACGCGACGACAGGCTCGGCCTTCCTTACGGTCCGTTCGATCCCGCTCATCACAGGACGTTCGAACTTGGGCTCCGCGGCTGGGTCGCCGAACAGACAAAGGTGGCGCTCGGCTATGTCGAGCAGCTTTACACCTTCGGCGACAGAGGGCGCGAAGCCCCCGCCGCCGTCATCTCCGGCGGCGATGCGTCGGCGCGCGTCGTCTCAGTCGGCTACCTTGCGCTCGCCTCCGAACCCGCCAAGGTCGCTGCGAAGGAGGCGCAATGGCGAAGCTGGTATGAGTTCTTTCCGTGGGAGGACTGGCGGCGCGGCGAGCCGGCGATCCTCAAAGAGATCGTCATGGGAGAACTCGCCGCCTGGACGGCGCGCGCCTCGACCGAGGCGGAAGCAACGGAACGGCGCGTGCGCATCGCGCTCGCTTTCGGCCTCGGCGAAAACGGCTGGGAGGAAGAGCGCGCGCTCGAACGCTACGAACTGATGTATGAAGCGGGCCTCGTTGAAGAGGCCTGGCGCGACCGCGCAGCGGCGGGGCTTCCCGAACCGCGCGCAGGTCGCACCCCCGCCAGGGCGACCGGCCTTCCGATGACGTCAGATCACAGACGAATTCTTGCGACCGCGATCGGACGCCTGCGCGGCAAGCTCAAATACCGCCCCGTCATTTTCGAATTGATGCCGGAGGACTTCACGCTCCTTGCGCTGCAGAAGACCGTCGAGGCGATCGTTGGTTTCGAACTTCACAAGCAGAATTTCCGCCGCTTCGTCGAACAGGGCGGGCTTGTCGCCAGGACCGGCGCCACGGCGCAGCAAACGAGCGGGCGCCCTGCTGCGCTTTTCCGCCCCTCGCCCGCCATCCGCGCCGACGGCGCAGCGAGCGGCCTTGCGATACCGCGAATGAAGATGGGGCCGGCTCCAGCGCCGGCCCCTTCAAGGAGCGGCGGCGCGAAAGCGCCCTGAGCGAGAGCCTGCGCCGGCTCCCGCAGTCAGATCACCGTCTCGTCTTCTTGCTCCTCGACGACCGACACGATGAGCTTGTCGATCCGCCGCCCGTCCATGTCGGCGACCTCGAATTTCAGATTGCGCACGCTGACGACATCGCCGGCGGCGGCGATCCGCTGCAGCGCGTGCACGACGAGACCGGCGACGGTCGTGTAATTTTCAGGGTCGACGAAGCCCTTGACGCCGAGGAGGCGCTCAAAATCCTCGACCGAGGTCATGCCGTCGATCAGCCACGAGCCGTCGGCGCGCTTGACGCTCGGATCGAGCCGGTCCGCCGGCGAGAAAGCCGCGGCGCCCGCGATCGCGCCGAGCATGTCCGCCGCGGTCACAATCCCGGCGAAATCTCCATGCTCGTCTAGAACGATCGCCATCCTCACTTCCGAATGCGACATCTCATCAAGCAGTTTTGCGACCGACAACGTCTCCGGGACGAAGACGGGTTTGCGCATCGTCTTTTCAAGATCGACGGCGCCCGTCGCCGCAAGGCTGTTCAAAAGATCCTTGGTCTGAGCAATGCCGATGATTTCGTCTGCATCGCCGCGCGCGACCGGAAAGCGCGAATGGCCGCTTGCCGCAATCTCCTTAAGCGTTTCGGCCTGCGGCGTTGAGGAATCGAGCCAGACGACGTCAGTGCGCGGCGTCATGATCGAACGGACGTTGCGGTCGGGAAGATCGAGCACGCCCTCGATCATCATCTGTTCGTCCCTGCCGATGGCGCCGCTGCTCGCGCCTTCGGCGACCATGTGGAGGATCTCCTCCTCCGAGACGCTTGCGGGCCGCACGCGGGAAAGTCCAAGCGCTGCGATGAACCCCTCGGTGGAGAAGCGCAAAAGCGCAACCGCCGGATGAGCAAGCATCGCGACGACCGCCATCGGCCGCGCCGCCGCAGAGGCGATCGCCTCAGGCGCTGCAAGCGCGATCCGCTTCGGCACGAGTTCCCCGACAACGAGAGAAAGATAGGTGATCGCAACAACGACACTCGCAAAGGCGATTTCATCGGCCCGTTCGGCGAGGCGTGGAAAAGCTTTCGCAAGCATGGGCGTAAGATCGTCCGCGAAGGCGGTCGCGCCATAGGCGCCCGCGAAAACGCCGACGAGCGTTATGCCGATTTGCACGGTCGAAAGGAGCCTTGAGGGATCCTCAAGGAGCTTCAGCGCCGCCTTGGCGCCCTTGTCGCCCGCCTCGGCCCGCGCGCTGAGGCGGGCGGGCTTTGACGAGACGAGGGCGAGTTCCGACATCGCAAAAAGGCCGTTGGTCAGAATGAGCAAGACAAGAATGCCGATTTCCATGGGCCGGGCCCCCGCCGCCCTTTCTCCTTTGTTCGGGAGAGGCATAGCTAGGGGTCTTGGCCCTCGCCGCCAAGGCCGGTGTCGAAAACAAGCCGGCGACGGCGAGGCGCGCCGACGGCGAATCGCATTTTTAAGTCGATTTTTGTCGGAGCCGCGCTTCGCCGCGGGCAAATCCGAGGGATCGGTCAATGATCGCCATTTGCGTGCGTCACCGCTCGTTCACAATTTTTGGAGCCCGCGCCATCGCCTGCCCCGCCCCATGGGCCCGCGCGTCGAGGTCGAATAGCTGGAGAGCTGCGATACAGGCAAAGGAAATACGGCATGCGCCATTTGTCATTAGTTGCGGCGATAACTGCGCTCTGCGCATTCGCCAGCGTGGGCGCACAAGCCCAGCAGGCGTTCTTTTCCGGCTACGCCGGCAGCGTCCCGTCCGACCCGGAGTTGCAGCCGCGAGCCTATTTTAACCGGAAAGAAGTCAGGGCGCTTTTCGCCGCCATGGAAACGGGACCCGTTCCCGTATCGCAGGCCGAGGCCGCGCTCAAAGACTCGACGACAGGAATCGACGACCTTCTGCGTACGCACCTTCTGCGTCGAGACGGCGATATGCTCGCCATCGACTTTGCGTATTTTTCCTGCATGGACATGGAACGAATTCACGCCGTCGTCGAAAAGCGTGCGCCCTCGCTCGCCGCGGCCTTCGCCGCGAAACGCAGCAGGTTTGACCGCATATTCGCACGCTATCGCGTTCCCGGCGTTTCGCGGGGCGACCTCGCATTTGTTATTCTTGCCGGCGTTTCGCTCAACTGGGACGGTCTTGATCTCACCCTGGATAGCGGCTTGCGCACGCCAAGGTTCGTCGAAACCGGCGGCGGTCATTACAGTTTCTGGGCGACCGCCAAGACGCCGAACTATTCCTACAGCGGGTTTTACTGGGGAAGTTCGTCGTTTCCGGCAGGCGTCTATAATTTCAAGGAAGCGCCCGCCGATTACACATTCAGTTCGTTCGGCGATCCCTACAGCTATCCGCGGATGAATTTCCCAGACCTCTTCGATTTGCCGATAAACGAGATGACTGGCGAAATCGCTCCGCTCGCGGAGCGGATCGGTTTGAAATCCGAGGAGCTCGCAGGCATTTCAATCAGCGACGCGCTCGGCTTTTCACTAGCGCGGCCGGCGGCGGCAATTCTCTTTGCGCTCCGTGACGGCGCAAAAGACGAGCGTGACCTTGTGCGCCGCCTTTCGCCGGACGACACCGCGCGGGCGCCTGCAATACTGGCGCTGCTCGAAGCTGGCGATTACGTGCGCCGGGACGATCGCAGCCGGTATGAGCTGACGGCGCCGGTCCTCGATCGTCGCGACCAGCGAATGCTCGATGAGGCTCTCGCCCTCAGCCGCTCGATCATGGCGGACTGGCTCGCCGTCAATTATGAACCAGTGCGCGACGAGATCGGCCCGCTCACCATCGACCGCCACGGGCTTTCCTACGCCGCAGCCTTCACGCAAATCTGGCACGAACTCTTCGGGGCGACGACGCGCGAACTCGTCAAGACCGGTCTTGTCAGCGACCCAAGGGCCGAAGGCGCGGCGAGCCCCGGCTCGAAGCCCTTGCTCTGGCGCAAGACGCTCTACGATTTGGTTCCGGGCTGATTCGCTCGCTTGCAACGTCAGCGCAGCGAGCCGCCTCGCCGTCAATGGAGATCGGCTGGCGGCCCGGCGGTTCTTGACGCCGAGCCGCCGCAATTCATCCGCCCCCGCACCAAATTTCGCCTTGAAAACAGCGGCGGCGAATGACATTGTCCGCCGCTGACAGGGAGAGCGGCCGCATCCAAGGGGGCGCGGCCTTTTAGTATTGCGTTTCATTCCATTGCAGGATTTCGCCTGAACGTCATGTGCGGCGCTGCGCCCAGCGCTGATCGTGCGGGAGACAACGCGTGCTTTTCAATTCGCTCACATTCCTCGTTTTCTTTGCAATCGTCGTCGCGCTCCACTACGCGCCGTTCCCTTGGCGCGTGAAGAAGTTCAACCTGCTCATTGCGAGCTACATTTTCTACGCGGCGTGGAATCCCCCGTTCGTCCTCCTGCTCCTCCTTTCGACGGCAGTCGACTGGAAGGCCGCGCAATGGATACATCGCTCGACGAGCAAGACCCGTCGCCGGCTGTTCATGGTCCTCTCGGTCATCACCAATCTCGGCATTCTCGGCTTTTTCAAATACGGCGAATTTTTCCTGGAGAATTTCACCGCCCTGATGGCGTCGGTCGGCGTCGCCTACAAGCCGCCGGAATGGAGCATCATCCTCCCCGTCGGCATTTCCTTCTATACGTTCCAGACGATGGCCTATTCGCTCGACGTCTATCTGCGTCGTGCGGCGCCGACGAAGTCGCTCCTTGATTTCGCGCTCTTCGTCACCTTCTTTCCGCAACTTGTCGCAGGTCCGATCGTCAGGCCCTCGCAGCTCGTGCCGCAATTTTCAGAGCCCAAACGCGCAACGCGCCGGCAATTCTACTGGGGCCTTGCGCTGATGACGATCGGCCTCTTTGAGAAGGTCGTCCTTGCGGATTCCTTCCTTGCGCCGGCCGCGGATGATGCGTTCGGCCACAAGGGCGCGCTCGCGCCGCTTGACGCGTGGACGGGCGTTCTCGCCTTTTCGGGGCAGATTTTTTTTGATTTTTCAGGCTATTCGACGACGGCGATCGGTTCGGCGCTTTGCCTCGGCTTCGCGCTGCCGAACAATTTCCTCTATCCCTACGCGGCGATCGGATTTTCGGATTTCTGGCGCCGATGGCACATTTCCCTGTCAACGTGGCTGCGGGACTATCTTTATATTCCGCTTGGCGGCAATCAGAAGGGACGCATGCGAACCTATGCGAACCTGATGATCACCATGCTTCTCGGCGGCCTCTGGCACGGCGCAAACTGGACCTTCGTCGTCTGGGGCGGACTGCATGGCCTCTATCTCGCCGTAGAAAGATTCCTTCGCGAGACCGTTCCGGAACGCGAATGGTTCAAGTCGCTGTGGTTCCGCGTCGCGATAGGGCTCGTCACCTATTTCCTCGTCAACATCACCTGGGTCTTTTTCCGGGCCGGGACCTTCGCTGAAGCCTCGACTTTCCTCGCTTCGATGTTCGGCCTCGCCGCGAAGCCGGAAAAGGTCCTCTACTGGAACGATATCATTCCGGCGGCGATCGTCATCGCCGGCATGGTGTTCACCCACTGGCGCATGCGCGCAACGAGCATGGAGGCCGTGATCGAAAAGACGCCGGCGTTCGTCGTCGGCGCCGTCTGGGCTTTCATGCTATTCATGCTGGTCGCGACCCAGGGGTCGGACAGCGCGTTCATCTACTTCCAGTTTTGATCCCGGTTACGAGCCATGAGCAAGAACCTCTCATTCTTCGATCCCGAGCATG
>JBMOOR010000118.1:6767-12555 GCA_049324555.1 Pseudomonadota bacterium
AGCGCGCGACGCCGGCGCGGCCGTGGCGCGCACTCGCGGTCGCATCGCTCGCCGCGCTCGCCCTGTCGACGGCGGCATGGGAAGGCTTCTGGCGGACCAAAGGATACGCCGCCGGCGACTTCAAAAATTCAGAAGGCCTGTGGGCGGAGCAGCGGCGCAAGGCGACGGGCGATGCGACAGTCCTCATCGGCTCATCGCGCATCCTTTTCGACATCGACCTCGATATCTGGGAGGAGGTCTCGGGCGTCAGGCCCGTGCAGCTCGCGCTTGAAGGGACGAGCCCGCGCATTTTCCTCAAGAACCTTGCCGACGATCCGTCGTTTCATGGGCAGGTGATCGTCGGCGTGACAGCGCCCCTCTTTTTCACGACCGACGGCGGCCTCAGGGCCGGCGTTCTCGACTACGTGCGCGACGAGACGCTGTCCGAACGCGCGGATCATTTCCTGTCGATGCGGCTTGAGCAAGTCTTCGCATTCCTCGACGAACAGACCCGCCCCAAGCGCCAGATTGAAATCTGGCCGCTTCCCCTGCGCGACGGGATGACGCCGCTTTTCAGCCCGCGAAAGCTCGAAGCGATGGGCGCGGACCGCAACGCGCAGCTGTGGCGCCGGGTCGAAACGGACGAGCGCTATCGCAACGAGGCGACGGGACAGTGGCTGCTCGCTCTCAAGGTTTTCGCCCCGCCGCCAGGTCCCGACGGCAAACCCGCCGCGATGCCGGACGAGGCGATCAATGCGATCATCGCCGAGGTCAAAGCCAACATCGAAAAAATCCGCGCCCGCGGCGGCGATGTCGCCTTCCTCCGCCTCCCCTATGGCGGCGCCTTCACGCCGGCCGAAGATAACGGCTTTCCGCGCGCGCGCTTTTGGGACCGGCTGATCCGCGAAACGAATGCGGTCGGCGTCACCTGGCATGATTATCCCGCGCTTCAGGGCTTTACTCTGCCCGAGTGGTCGCATCTCTCGGCGAGCGAGGCGGAACGCTACACAAGAGCCGTCGCGCCGATCTTTTATGATGAAGTCAACAAGAAGGCTGATTGACGCCCTTCAGCGGCGCGGGCGCCGGCGCCGGCCGCCTTCACAAAACCTGCACAAAAGCTTCGCAACTCATTCGCATTCCTATTTTAATCCTTGCGCCCGGGGTTAATTGGGGAATTCATAAAGATGAGGCTTACGAAACTCGCTGGCGCGAGCGTTTTCGCGTTGCTCGCGTTCGAGATCGGCGTCGCACGAGCGCAGGACGAATCCAGCGACAACGCACAGCGCATTCAGCCGGCGGACGAAATCGTCGTTCAGGGTGAGATCGGTTACCGCAATCGCACCGACGCGACCGAGCCGACGCTTCAGTATGGCGAGGAATATTTCCAGCGCTTTGAGCCGCTGACCGCAGGCGATGCGCTAAAGCGCGTGCCGAGTGTCACCTTCCTTTCCGATGTCATCGAAGCAGACGGCGCGCGGCTGCGCGGCCTTGATCCCGGCTACACGCAGATCCTGATCAACGGCGACCGCGTCCCCGGCTCCGGGTTCGACCGCTCGTTTTTCCTCGACCGCATTCCAGCCGAACTGATCGACCGCGTCGAGATTGTGCGTTCATCGAGCGCGCGCCGCACGGGCGATGCTGTCGCCGGCACGCTGAACATCGTGCTGCGCGACGGCTTTGCGCTCGACGGCGGCTATGTCCGCGGCGGCGCCTTGCGCTTTGATGACGGGAAGATCAAGGAGACCGCAGGCCTTGTCTGGGGCGGCGAGGTCGGGCCCGGCCGCCTTCTCGTCGGCGTCAACGTGCAGGGCCGTTATAATCCGAAAGAAAAGCTCAGCCTTCGCTATGGCGACTCGCCGGAGAATAATCCGACTTTCGCCGTCGACGATTTCGACAATCGCGAAGATCAAAGCGACATCCGCGACGGCCGCGATTATTCGTTCAACGCCAATTATGAAATCCGCACCGCTGACGATCAGGAATTCGAGATCGGCGGATTCCTCGTCATCACCGATCGCACCGAGACCGAGCGGTCTTATGAATATGACGACCCGACTGCGATCACGCTGCCGGTTCTTGCGGGCGGCAATCTTCTGACCGACAACAGCCAGATCGAAGACATCGACCAAACGAATTACAGCGTCTCCGGTCGTTATGAGCGCGACCTCCTCGGCGGGCGCACCAAGCTCAAGGTCGGCTACGCGGTGTTCGACGAGGACAGCTCCTCGACTGAGGAAGAGATTGATTTTGAGGATCTCGAATTCGGCGGACAGCAGACGACGACGGATCTCAAAGACGAGGAGCTGAATTTCGACCTCTCGCATCAGGTCGCGCTCGGCGGCGACGTCAATTTCATTGTCGGCGGTTTCTATCAGCGGAAGGACCGGGCTGCTGTGCTTCTCGAAGCGGAAACCGACATCACGTTCACCAACGAACTCGACGCCTACAACCAGTTCATCAACGCGCCGGCGGAGTTCTCGCTTCCCTATTCGGGCTTTCAGCCGGTGACCGGCGGCGACAACAGGATCGAGGAAGACCGGCTCGATGCGTTCGCGCTCCTTGAAGGCGCATTCGGCCGCACGACCTGGGAAGTCGGCTTGCGGTATGAATCGACCGACGTGTCGATCACGGACCGCACTGGCGCATTCGCGCCGGTCGAAACCGATTACGACCAGTTCCTGCCGTCGGCGCATTTGAAGTTCGACGTGACCGATGTCGACCGGATCACAATTTCCGGCGCCCGCACGGTGCGCCGGCCGAATTTCGATTTCATTTCGCCGGCGCTCCTTGAAGCCGAACTCGGCGACAACGACCTCCTCGGCAATCCGCTTCTCGGACCTGAAACCGCATGGGGCGGCGATGTCGGCTATGAACGTAGACTCGGCCGGACAGGCATCGTCGGCGTCAACTTCTTCTATCGCGCCGTCGAAGACCTCATCGAAGTCGCCAACACCGGCGTTGAAGGCTCCGAGGGACCCGGCACGTTCGTGCTGACGCCGCGCAATTCCGGCGATGGGGAAGTCTACGGCGTTGAATTCGACCTTTCGACGCCGCTCTCATTCGTCGGCCTTCCCGACACCGGGTTCTTCGCCAACGTGACGTGGCTCGACAGCAATATCGACGACATCTTCGGTTCGCGCCGCTTCAACGACCAGTCGAAATACATCTACAATGTCGGCGTCATTCACGACTTCCCGGTCTTCGGCGCCGCGTTCGGCGTCACCTATCGCAAGCAGGGCGACGCGTTCGGTCGCATCGTCGGCGAGGAAGTGACGACAAGCTACGGCGCCGATCTCGAAGTGTTCGCCGAAAAACGCTTCGCGGAGCGCTTTACGATCCGCTTTGTGGGCTCGAACCTCCTCAACGGCTCGAAGGACGAAATCTTCAACAAGTTCGACACGATCGACGACCAGATCACGCGCTCGTTCGACGAATACGAACTCGAGACCGAACAGGCGGGACCGTGGTTCCAGCTTGTCGGGCGCCTGGCGTTCTGATGAATTGAGGCCGGCGCCATTCGCAGCGCCGGCCTTCATTTTTTATGCGGCGTCCCGCTCCGCGGCCTGCGCCGGCGCAAATTGTTCGGCGGAGAATGAATGTGAGGCTCCTCCTGTCCGCAATGACGGCGCTCGCGATCGCGGCCTGCGCCGAAGAGGGCGCGCGCGCGGTTCGCGTCGCCGCGACCGTTGAAACCGAGCCCGCCCCGTCGACGGAGGACGCGGCGGACGACCCGGCGATCTGGGTCCGGGCCGGCGATCCCGCCCGCTCGCTTGTTCTTGGCACGGACAAGCAGACCGGCCTATACGTCTACGATCTTCTGGGGAACCTCGTTCAATCGCTGCCGGTCGGGCCGCTCAACAATGTCGACATTCGCCGGAATATTGCGGGAGCGCCCTTTGACGTAGCGGCGGCGTCGAATGACGGCCGCAATGTCGTCAGCCTGTTCAGCATCGACCGTCGAAGCGGAGCCGTCGCGCCGCTTGCCGACTTTCCGACCGGCAAGGACGAGCCCTACGGTCTTTGCCTCGCCTCGATGGGCGGCGCGCTCAGCATCATCGTGACGTACAAGGACGGCGCGGTTCAGTTCTTTTCGGTTCAGCCCGGCGATCTCCAATCCGGCGTTGCGGGCGCAGTCCCGGCGCGCCTTGAACGCACGCTCGCTTTTTCCTCCCAGCTTGAAGGCTGTGTCGCGGATGAGGAAAACGCGCGCTTCTTTGTCGGCGAAGAGCAGAAAGGCGTCTGGGCGATCGATCTCGACGATCCGGACGCCGCGCCGCAACTGCTTGACGCGGTCGGAGGCGTTTCCGGGCTCGCCGCCGATGTCGAAGGGGTGACGATCTGGCGCGGCGCTGACGGCGCCGGCTTTCTCGTCGTCTCGGCCCAGGGCGCGGACCGCTTCATCGTCTATGATCGCCAGCCGCCCTTCGCGGTTCGCGGCGCTTTTTCGATCGCGAGCCATCTGAGCGGCGGCGAGCTTATCGACGGCGTTACGGGAACCGACGGGATCGACGCGGCCGCCGCCTCGCTCGGAGACGGCTTTCCTCGCGGCCTCCTCGCCGTTCAGGACGACGTCAATTCCGATCCCGCCGCCAACCAGAACTTCAAATATGTCGACTGGCGCAAGATCGAGAAGGCGCTTGATCTTCCCATCGTCCCTTTCGAACAGGCCGATTAGCGAAATTGGGTTGACCCGGCCCCGCCGCCGGTTCAGTTTTCCCGCTTCGCCCATTGCGGGCGATTTTTTCCACCCTATATATGCTCTACATGAGCATAACTTGGGCGGATCGGGAGACGACGATGACGGTTCTCGACACATATAGGGCGGATGCAATCCGCCGTCTTCCTCGCAGCGACGGCGGACTTCATCCGCCCTACACCGACGACGTTGCGGCGAAGACCGACCATCTTTTCCCGAAGGTCGAAAAACTCATCACACCGGCTGAGTGGCGGCTCCATGCGCCCTATATCGCCGCGATCAACGACCTCAAAAAAGAAAAGCACGCGGTCATCCTCGCGCACAATTACATGACGCCGGAAATCTATTTCGGCGTCGGCGATTTCGCAGGCGACAGTCTCCAGCTCGCCAAGATGGCCGCAGCGACAGACGCGAAGATCATCGTCCAGGCGGGCGTCCACTTCATGGCGGAGACGTCAAAGATCCTCTGCCCGGCAAAGACGGTGCTGATCCCCGACCTTCGCGCCGGCTGCTCGCTCGCCTCCTCGATCACGGGCGCGGACGTGCGCCTCATGAGGGAGAAATATAAGGGCGCGCCCGTCGTCACCTATGTGAATACGTCAGCGGACGTCAAAGCCGAGACCGACATTTGCTGCACCTCCTCGAACGCGGTCGAGATCGTCGAGTGGGCGGCGAAGGAATGGAAGTCGGATACGGTCATTTTGATCCCCGACCAATATCTTGCGAAGAACGTCGCGGCGATGACGGACGTGAAGATCGTCACCTGGGCGGGCGCCTGCGAGGTGCATGAGCGGTTCACGGCGGAAGACATCCGCGAATTGCGCGAGGCGAATCCCGGCGTCGTCGTGCTCGCGCACCCGGAATGCCCGCCCGACGTTCTCGCCGAGGCGGACTTCGCCGGCTCGACGAGCGGCATGTCGAACTTCGTGAAAAAACATCAGCCGAAAAACGTCGTCCTCATCACCGAATGTTCGATGTCGGACAATGTCGCGCTCGAAAATCCGAACGTCAATTTCGTGCGCCCCTGCAATCTTTGCCCGCATATGAAGCGGATCACGCTGCCGAAGATCCTGAAGTCGCTGCAGACGATGCAGCATGAAATTTTGATCGATC
>JBMOOR010000118.1:12565-18528 GCA_049324555.1 Pseudomonadota bacterium
TCGCGACCCGGGCCCGCGCGGCGATAGAGCGGATGATCGCGCTGCCTTTAACGCGCCAGTCCATGTACACGCATCAGAAGGCGCCGCAGGTGATGGCGATCGAGGCGCGGGTTTAGGAGCGACCATGACAACCCATTCTCCGCTCATCCCGGCGAAAGCCGGGACTCGATTCGCCACACACATTCTAATTTGCATATTTGCGATAGTCGCGGCGCTTTCAAACATGACACAAGCCGCCGCAGAAGCCGATGAGGCAATCAAGCCCCAGACGCCGCCGCGTCCCGGGGTGTGGTTTCCGACAGAATGTCCGGATTCTGTCGCTGGCGCAGGCTCTGATCCAAGCGACCCGATATTGATTGAAGACCATGACGATATTCTTATTTCGGCGAAATTTTGGGGTAGTTCTGCAGAGGAGCAGCGAAGATTAAGATCATATTTTGATGAGGGCGAAGACCCGCCGCTGGATCTAAATTGCCGATTCGTCAGAATTGCGGGTCATTTCCGTCATCGTCCTTATCACGACTATCGAGGTGTCTTGGCATCCTCCGCCCGCGATCTTTACCTGAACGGCGGACCCGGCAATTTTATTCGGGAAGGCATCTATTTCATTGAAAGCTGGGCGGATGCAGCTACGAGCTCAATCCTTCTCAACGGGGCCGATATTACAATCGTCGGCCAGTATTACGATCTGTGCCGAGCGGCACGGCAAGCCGAAGCCGAAACTGGGGATTTTCTGATCGTTATGGGCGGGCCCTGTCATTATGGCGACTTCACTGGTCAGATGCTTCGCGACGTTGCCATCGTAGAAACGAAAAACCAGTTCCAGCGCATTCGCGGTGAAGCAAACCGGACGACAATTGGCGATCTTGAGAAATTGCCGCCTTCGTGGCCTGATTTCGAGAACGTGCGCCGGACTGCGAGGAGTTGGGTTGCGGCGGTGCGTTCTGGCGCTGAGAGCTATTACCGGGCGGAGTACGCACCCGGGCGAAGTCCCTCCGGTGAGAAGACGAGAACAGAATTTCTCAAGAGATCCCTTGAGGACCACGACGATTGGATTTGGTTTCTCGCTGACGCGGCCGCCTCTCCGGTAGCACGATTGCGGCCGCGCCTTGAAAATCAGCAATTCGCAATTTTCGAGATTGCAAGTTACCGTGGGGGTGTAAACCGCTGGGGCGTCAATGCTGTCGATGCTTGTTTCTGCACAAGGAGAACGTGCAACGACCGCTGGCCGCTTCGCCACGACGATGCCGAGTATTTCTTTGACGATTATGTTTGCAAGGAATTTCGGCGCGATCGAGACGACCCGACGAAGTGGAAATAGTAAGCGCGCATGACCTCTCCCATCCTGATCTCCAGCGATGGCCGGCGGGCGCCCTGCTCCCCCGCTTGCGGGGGAGCTGTCACGCGGAGCGTGACTGAGGGGGCGCGCTCTATCCGCAGCGGTTCGAAACGCGGCGAGAGCCCCCTTCGGCCCTTCGGGCCACTTCCCCCGCGCAAGCGGGGGAAGAGAAGAGACGCCTGAATGACCGCTCCCATCCTTATCATCGGCGCAGGCGTCGCGGGGCTTTACACCGCCCTCAAGCTCGCGCCCCGTCCCGTCACCGTCCTCACCGCGCGGCCCTTGGGGCAGGAAGCCTCGAGCGCGTGGGCGCAAGGCGGCATGGCGGCGGCGATCGGCGAGAATGACTCACCCAATCTTCACTTCGCCGACACGATGGAGGCGGGCGCCGGGCTCGTCGATCCCGAGGCCGCGCGCGTTCTTGTCGAGGGCGGACGCGATGCGGTCGAGGATTTGGCGCGGCTCGGCGTCAAATTCGACCGCGGCGCCGACGGCGATTTCATCCTCGGCCGCGAGGCGGCGCATTGCCGCAATCGCATCGTTCACGCGACGGGAGATCAGGCGGGCGCTGAGATCATGCGCGCGCTCATCGAAGCGGCGCGCAAGGCGCCGCATATTGCGATCCACGAGCGCATCGTCGTCGAAGATCTGTTGACGGACGATGACGGCGCCGTCGCCGGCGTTCTCGCCTATATCGTCGCCGAGGAGCGGCGCGAGCTCATCAAAGCCGCCGAAACCGTGCTCGCAACAGGCGGGCTCGGCGGGCTTTACGCCGTGACGACAAACCCGCGGCCGGCGCAAGGACACGGCCTCGCCTTCGCGGCGCGCGCGGGCGCCGTCATTCGCGATCCGGAATTCGTGCAATTCCATCCGACCGGGCTTGATTTCGTCGAGGACCCGGCGCCGCTCGCGACCGAGGCGCTGCGCGGAGAAGGAGCGGTCCTCGTCAACGCCGACGGCAAACCCTTCATGCAGAAATACCACCGCGACCGCGATCTTGCCCCGCGTGACATCGTCGCCCGCGCAGTCGAAGCTGAAAGAAAGGCCAAGCGCGGCGCCTTCCTCGATGCGCGCGAAGCGGTCGGAGCGGAGTTTCCAGAGAAATTTCCGACTGTCTTCGCCGCCTGCGGGCGCAACGGCTGCGATCCGCGCAAGGATTTGATGCCCGTCGCGCCGGCCGCGCATTATCACATGGGCGGCGTGATGACCGATCTCGACGGGCGCGCTTCGCTCGACGGGCTTTCCGCGGTCGGCGAAGTCGCCTCCTCCGGCGTTCACGGCGCGAACCGCCTCGCATCGAACTCGCTTCTTGAAGCGGTCGTCTTCGGCGCGCGCATCGCGGAGCGTCTGAAATCGCGCGAACTCGCCCCGCGGAAAAACGCCGTCGCGCCTGAAGACCGTTTCGACCTCGCGCCGAAGCCCGCCGATCCGAAAATGATGATGAAGCTCAGAAAGGCGATGTCGAAGGGCGCCGCTCTCATCCGCTCGGAAAAGAGCCTCAATGACGTGATTTCGACGATCAACGAGCTGAACGCGAGCGAGCTTGTTACGAGCGGCCTTAAAAGCGCGCTCGCCTCGGCCGAGCTCATTGCGCAGGGCGCGCTGATGCGCGAAGAAAGTCGCGGCGGGCATTTCCGCAGCGACTTCCCCGAGACGGACGCGGAGCCGATGCATACGGAGATCTGCCTCGCCGAGGCCTCCGAACTTGAATGGGAGGAAGAGTTGTCATGACACGCCTTCCCGCTTTCATCATCGAAGAAGCGGTCGCGCGCGCGCTCAAAGAAGACCTCGGCGACGCCGGCGACATTACGAGCGCGGCCTGCATTCCAGCGAGCGCGATGAGCCGCGCCAATCTCTCGGCGCGCCGCCCCGGCGTTATCGCCGGCGTAGACCTCGCGCTCGCCGCCTTCCGTCTTGTCGATCGCGACATCGAGGTTCGCGTCGAGAAGAGCGATGGCGCGCGCGTCGTCGCGAGGGACATCGTCATGCGCGTCGAGGGGCCATCGCGAGGGCTTCTCACCGCCGAACGCGTCGCCTTGAATTTCCTCGGGCGGCTTTCGGGCGTTGCGACGCTGACCGCGCAATTCGTCGAGGCGATCGCCGGAACGCGCGCGAAGATCGTCTGCACAAGGAAAACGACGCCGGGCCTTCGCGCCTTTGAAAAATACGCCGTCCGCTGCGGCGGGGCCTCGAACCACCGCTTCGGCCTTTATGACGCGGTGATGATCAAGGACAATCACATCGCCGCCGCGGGCGGGATCGCCGAGGCGATGAAAGCGGCGAAGGCGGCCGTCGGCCACATGACCAAGATCGAGATCGAGGTCGAGACCCTGGAGCAGCTTGAAGAAGCGCTCGAGCATGGCGCGCATGTCGTCCTCCTCGACAACATGTCGCTCGACGACCTTCGCCTCGCCGTCTCGCTCAACAAGGGCCGCGCGGTGCTCGAAGCTTCGGGCGGGGTCAGCCTCGATTCCGTCCGCGCGATCGCGATGACCGGCGTCGACGTCATTTCGTCAGGCGCGATCACCCATTCCGCGCCCTCGCTCGACTTGGGGCTGGATTTTCTGGATTGACTGAAGTTCCCCTCTCCCGCTTGCGGGAGAGGGGTGAAGACGGCGCTTGCTCCTTACCCGCCAAAAAGCAAATGATCCGCCATGTCCTGGGAAAAAGAGCTCGAAGACATTCGCCGCCGCCAGGCGCTCGCCGAGAAAATGGGCGGCGCAGAAAAGCTCGCGCGGCAGAGGGAGCGCGGCAAGCTCAACGCGCGCGAACGCCTCGACGCGCTTTTGGATCACGGCTCCTTCAGGGAAATCGGCAAGATCGCCGGCAAGGGCCGCTACGCCGAGGACGGAACGCTTGAAGACTTCTCGCCGTCGAATTTCATTTTCGGCCGTGGACGGATCAATGGGCGAACGATCGTCGCAAGCGCCGACGATTTCACCGTGCGCGGCGGCGCTGCAGACGCCGCGATCCACCGCAAGTTCGCCCTCGCCGAGCAGATGGCGCATGAGATGGGCCTTCCTCTCGTCCGCATGATCGACGGCACGGGCGGCGGGGGGTCGGTCAGGAGCCTTGAACAGCTGGGTTTCACCTACGTCCCTTACGTCCCGGGTTGGGAGCATGTCGTCAAAAATCTCGAGACCGTCCCCGTTGTCGCCCTCGCGCTCGGGCCGTGCGCAGGTCTCGGCGCGGCGCGCGTCGTTGCGAGCCACTATTCAGTGATGGTGCGCGGCCTTTCGCAGGTCTTCACGGCCGGCCCCAAAGTCGCAGAAGGCATAGGCGAGGCCGCACGCGACAATGACGAGCTCGGCGGCGCCGACATTCATGCGCGAAACGGCGTCGTCGATGATGAGGCGGAAACGGAAGCTGAAGCCTTCGCGAAAGCGCGCGCATTCCTCACCTATCTTCCGTCAAACGTCTCGCAGCGCGCCGCCCGCACGATCAACAGCGATCCAATATTCCGCCGCGACGAAATGCTGATGTCGATCGTGCCGCGCGACAAAAAGCAGGCCTATTCGATGCGCAAAATCATCGCGTCGATCGCCGATCGCGACAGCATTTTTGAAATGGGCGCGCGCTGGGGGCGCGCCGTCATCACCGCCTTCGCAAGGCTGGACGGCTGGCCTGTCGCGATGCTGGCGAGCGATCCGACCTTCCTTGGCGGCTCGTGGACGGCCGACGCCTCCGACAAGGTGCGGCGGTTTGTGGGGCTTGCGGAACTCTTCCGCTTGCCGGTCGTCCATCTCGTCGACAATCCGGGCTTCATGATCGGGCTTGAGGCGGAAAAAGCGGCGACGATCCGGCGCGGCGTCGACGCCATGAACGCGATCTACAAGGCGACGATCCCGTGGTGCTCGGTCATCATCCGCAAGGCCTACGGCGTCGCCGGCGCGGCGATGTCGAACCATACGCGCTTTCAATACCGTTTCGCATGGCCCTCCGGCGACTGGGGCTCTCTTCCCATGGAGGGCGGCGTTGAAGTCGCCTACAAGGCGGAGCTTGCAAAAGCCGATGATCCGGCTGCGGAGCTTTCGAAGATTAAGGCGCGGCTTTCCGCCGTCACCTCGCCTTTCCGCACGGCGGAGCAGTTCCTGATTGAAGACATCATCGACCCGCGGGATACAAGGCCGCTCCTGTGCGAATTTGCGGAGATGGCGAGCGGGTCGATCTGAATATCTCCGCTCATCCCGACGCAAGCCAGGATCCATTGCGCGGCTTGACCGGGGCCCGGCTTTCGCCGGGATGAGCGGCCTCTGCGGCCGCCAATTCAACCGCCTTTTTCATCACCGTCGGAAGGCGCGCCATGTCCGGCGCGAGCCAGAACCATTCATTCTCGTATCCGTCATGCCCGGACTTGTTCCGGGCATCCACGGATCGCCGATCCTTCGAGATGCGGTGCTTCGCATCGCTCCTCTGGATGAGGAAGTCCGGCGATGACTTCGGGAGGAAAGCGACCATCACGTCGAGTTCGAGATGAAAATGCGTGAAGGTGTGGGTGACGGTTCCGGCGCGCGTCCAGTCGAGGGATGCGAGCATTGCGTTGGTTAAGTAATCCTCCCCTCTCCCGCTTGCGGGGTCGGACCATGCGTCCGACGGGTCGGGGGTGAGGGGCCGTAAACGCCGA